>SOHZ01000501.1 GCA_004377365.1 Anaerolineales bacterium
AGTCGCCTTTACCCTCGCCCAGCAATCTGTACCAACGACCGACTCAGTGTAACGTAAGAATAAGTAGAAAGGGCCACGATTATAAGTAATTGGATTCCAGTCGTAATCATCATGGATGCCGAACATTCCGTAACGACACATCCGACGATATTGCTCTTCTTCGCTCTTCACATATCCCCTGAGAGATTTGGGTTTAGGCCCCGGTTCTGCCCAAAGTTTCTCAAAATACTCGCGGGGCTTTGGCTTCCAGCAAAGTACTCGTTCGGCCGCCTCAACAAGCAGATCTGGCAAATGCTTCCCGATAACCACCCAGTTTGCATCTTTCAAAACCAGCTTTTGAACAAGACCTGGTCTCTCCTGTTTTAGGTCTTCTCGTATAAGGGCTTCTACATAGTTGGGTACACAGTCTGCTGCAAAAAGTAACGCTAATGTGAACGCACGACGAGCCTGCTCGGATATGGTTCCTAGATCCGAGTAAACCCTTAGTATCTCATCATCCTCATAAGCCAAATCATCTAGCGGTTCATCAAAAGTTTGGACCAAATAGCTGTAGCAAAAACGTGCCACTTCAGTCCGCAGAGGTGTCCCCTTTGTTTTCAGCCACATCTCGCAAGCTTGTGAGAACTCTGGCAAGGCGACGAGTGGGATATTGTCTTGATTGTTGAGAACAAAGCGCAAAACTGGTTCCCACAGAGAAACAATTGGATCACGAATGTAGGAGAAATACCTATCTTTCTCGGCTGACTCTGGAGCTCCGTCAAGGACCCCCCTTATGAAAACGCTTGGCTTCGTGTATACTGTTCGCATTATACGTAGCACATGAGGTAGCAGTGCAGAATCTTCAATAAGCAGAAAAGGCTTTGTTAACTCCAACAACTCAGCCAAGAGTTCGGACTTGAAAATGGCACCAATAGCCACATCACGCCAACTGGGCGATACTTCACCACAGCTCTTAGTCAAAGTAAGCCACGCTTCGGCATTGTGGTTTACTTCCAAATGGTACAGGGCTCTCAACTCGATTGAGCGAAGAAAACTTGTGGGACGAATTGCTTGTTCCCAAAGCGGTATCAGCCGATCACCTTCCGAGGCGATCAAACGCTCCCCAACCCAATCCTCAAACAAATCGTGAGCCAGGCGAACGCCCATTTCCTCCACAGTGACTATCTGATCAGAAATCAAACTGTTGAGCGCCTGAGAGTTTAGGCCAGTCGCAGGTGTGAATGGCATATTTGTCGCTAATCTATCCCTGACAATCTTTAGAAGGGCTTGCTCTCTTTCGTGGTAGGGTTGTCCTCTGCGAATGACATCCTCCCAGAAAAACTTCAAAAACCAAGTCTCTGTTAGTTGCTCAGGTAAATTTGCTTCATCTAGTGGGTTCTCTCGCCTGGTCAAAAGATTCAGGTAGAAGGGACGTTTCAAGAGAAAGCCTGTCCGCTCATAGTTACTCAAATAACTCAAACGCGGGAACTGTGTAAGAACTGTCTGAAACTCGTCTTCGGTCAAGTCTTCTACATCAAAACTCTGTAAGGCTTGCTGGCGTGCATACTCAACCAACACCGTGTTACGTAAAGAATTCCGGAATTCCTCTTTGCGACATGTCAAGACTACGCGCCAACAACTATCATCATGCCCACCATTAGCAAGCACTTGCTCGTTAAAACGGCGAATAGCACGAACAAGATCTCCTAGCACTCGGCAGCGTTCCTCATCTCCACGCACACGCTCAAGCTGGTCAATGAATAAACACCTTAGTGGACCAGATGACATGGCAGCAAGCAAACGATCCAGAGGTTGCTCTATTCGTAGCATTTCAAGAAATGACTCAAAACTTGGCCCCCGCAGCCGATCCACTTCGGTGACGATGACTTCGTTTTCTTGCCTGAGATGGTCAGCAACTAGCTTCATTAAAGCGGACTTGCCTGTACCTGGCTCCCCAACAATAACGATGGCTCTAATCCCTTTCTGCTCAATGCGGGCACATAAATCGTTCACTTGCTGAGACCGAGGCAGGCTAACAGTGCCACCTATGTCTGTTATGATTCTGTCTAGCACTAGATCAGTGTGCCGCCGGAGACGATCTAGATCTTGCTGGCAACTTGTTCTTTCCTTTAAGCGAAAGTCATTACCGAGTCTGTCTCTCAATGTACGATAATCACAGCCAGCCGCATCTTTGTTGTATTCGACCACTAAACGAAACAAACGGTCTGCTAGCTTACGGGCTTCAGTCTCATCCCGCTCATCTAATCGGTCAAGTAGACGATTGTAAACGTATGGTGTGTCTCTTGCCACATCGTCCTCAAGATCAAAATGCAGAATAACCAAGCAACGCAAAAACCGAAAGACTTCATCATCTGTTAGGTCGCGTCCTGCTACATCACTGAGTACGGGCCAAAACACATCATCAACGTAATGTCGCATATCATCCGACGCTACCTGAGGAGTCCTGAGCTTTGTGAAGTAATCGTCGGCTGAAGATGCAGTCCTAGCCCAATCGAGAGCACGTTGTAAATGTTCTATTCTTGTTGGTGGTTGGGCACCGAAGGCAATTCCTAATCTGTCCATATCTGGGCCAAAATTCCATCCTGCGCTGTTTGTGAACATCTGCCAACAATCACTGGTTACACGGCGGAATAGCTTGTTAGCCTTGGTGAATGTCAAACCGTGCTTGACTTGGAGTGCTAGCTTGAACTCCTGACCATTTGCACTTTCACTGACCACAACAATATCATCTATGATAGCACCAGCATATCTTTGTTGAAATTTAACATGCTTTGTTATGCCCTGATTTAGACCACGAGGAATGTCTTCGGCAAGCAAGGCGACCAAATAGAAGGACCCTACTGATTTTTCAAATTGGTCCCCACCGCCACCTGTAGAAAATGGGTTAGATAGTTGTGATACGGTCATTGTGTTTTCCAATCTATGCTGAGACTAAATACCAGGATTGACTTGTTGTCTCCTCGCGGGCGTGCAACACCATCGCGTGCGCGGAGCAGATGCCGTCAAACTCGGCCACGGCTAGTTTGCGCTGGTAGGCGCGCCGCTTGCCAAAGAGCACCTGGCCCTTGACGAACTTCTGAGTGAAAGAAGTGCCTTCCTCGATCAAGCCCCATTCTTGGATGTGCAGGTTCTCCGGCTCGATGTGCTCCAGTCCCACGTAGCGTTCGAGGCCAGCCGCCAGCGGGTCGCGCTCCGCCTCGCGCACGTTGCGGACTATATCACCAAACTTGACCGTCTGCCACCCTTCAGGCAGCTTGCTATCCTGGGTCATCCTTCCTCCTAAGACCTGACAGGTTTCCAAAAAACCTGTCAGGTCTAGAGCTCTCAGTCAAAGTCATCCGGCACTAAAGGCGCAATTTTGCGCTCGTCCACCTCATACCGATGAACATCCTCAAAATGATCCACACCTTGGAACCACGCCAGCACATCATCTCTTTGCAAGCGAGTCGGTTTTGTTGATAAAAGTGCCTGATACGACGAATAGGGCCAGGTGCGAAAATCGCTTACAAAGCCGTGTTTTTGTGGGTTTTGATGGATATAGGTCACCAGTTGCATAAAGTAGGAATCGGAGGTCACTTCGATGCGGCCAAAGGGGCGTTGGAATAGGGTTCCTGTACGATGATATGTCTTGTTAAACGCTTTGGCATAGGCATTGAACAGATTGGAGAATGGCTGGCTCGGCTTTCGGGGTAGACCTGACAGGTTTCCAAAACCTGTCAGGTCTGGCTCCTCTACCGTCTTGATACGCACCAAAAAGTGGAAATGGTTGCGCAACAAACAATATGCGTATGTATCGGCCACGGGCATGATGTGCCTGGCATAGAGTTTCAGGAAGTAGCAGTAGTTGCGTTCTTCGATAAAAATGTTTTCTTGGCTGTTGCCGCGGTTAAAGATATGGTAATACTTGCCGTATTGGAGAGGAACCGGTTTGGGCATGGTTTATCTCCCAAGACCTGACAGGTTTCCCAAAAACCTGTCAGGTCTGGCTTTGGCACAGACCCGCATCGCGCAAGCGGCGGAGCAAGGCGGAACGCCGGCTGTACTGCTCATAGATGCGGTTCAACCGCTGCTGAAAGACCATCTCTTGGCCCTGGTAGATCGCCAAGTCGCGCAGCTTGAGCAAAAGCTGAACCGCCTCGTCATACGCCTTGGCCTTTGACTGCTGAATCAGCGCTTCGACCTCTTCCCACGTTTGGGCCTCGCGTTTGGCCAACGCCTCCAGTTCTCGGATGCGCCTGGCCTCGGCTTGTGCGGCCTGTTCCTTGCGCTTGCGTTCCCGCAAGGTTTCTGCGTCCACGAAGAGTTCACTCACTGTGCGGCGTTGTGCCATGTCGGGCTGAGGCACACCGCGCAATGCCCCCAACCGGCGATTCAAAGCCAACGAGAGGTGCGGCTCACCCTGGGCCAACCGCAATAGAAAAGCATCCTTTTCCTCTGGCGGGAGTTGCGCGATGGCCTGATTTAAATCGTCCTTGGATGCCGTTTGCACTGGTTTGGCACTGCGTTCCGCCGCTACCTGGAGCAGGTCCGCATCTACGTCGAACAGTTCCACAAAACTGTCCAAGGCAGCCGTCAAGCTGCCCAGGCCGGGTGGCACCGGTGGCTCCAGCGCGTCTTTTTCCACATCGTAAGCCAGCGCCACCCCCTTGAGCCAGGCCAGGTAGAGCAGGCGATAATCCTGCCGGAGAATCGCATCCCGCAGCCCCACCAGCGAGTCCAGCCACCCTTCACCCTCGATCCAACCGAGACCTTCCTCCTCGTGCAACTGGATGTCCAGGATCGCGTACCCACCTTTGGTATACACGTTAACGGCCTCCGAAGGATAATCCACCGTCACGACGTTGTACTGCTGCATCTGTTCCAGGTCCACGAGTGATTTAGGGAAACGAAACACCAGTTGGCGACTGCCCCAGTTCGCCAGGTACAACATCGCGTCGTAGTATTCCGCCAGCAAGTCCTCTGCGCTGCGACGAAGGCCGCCGCCAAAGCTATAGGTGAACACCGCCCGCCGTGGATGTGGGTCCACGCGGCTGGATAATCGGGCGACTGCTTGCTGTTCTTCTTCGGTCAAGGGCCGGTCAAAGGCCTGAAACTCGTAATACTGATATTCGCTCATCCAGGTCTCCTGCTATCCAACACCGGTTTCGGTCAACGTTTGGAACAAATCCGTCATGGCCGTGCGTAACGCTTCTGAGCTTGCTTCCCATTCTTCAACCACCGCCGCCAGGGTCTTCTCCTCTGCGCCATCTCCGTTCCTCTCCTTCGGGGGTGGCACGTAGAGCGGGATGCTCAGGTTGGCGCGGTGGGCGCGGATCTCCTCCAGTGTGGCGACCCTGGCCAAGCCTGGCACGTCCTTGAAATCTCGGTAGACTGCCAGGATTTTTTCGATGTGTTCCCGTTTCAGGAAGCTTTGTGCCCGCTCGCGCGTGACCTCGTCCACTGCGTTAATAAAGAGCACCCGGTCACGGCGCTCCAGTGGCTTTTGTGTGCGGCAGACCACCACGCAGGCCTCCATCGGCGAGTTGTAAAAGAGATTCGGCCCCAGCCCAATCACACACTCCAAAAAATCGTCCTCCACCAACCGGGCGCGCATCTTGCCCTCCTCCTCGCGGAAGAGCACGCCGTGAGGGAAGAGGATCGCACAGCGGCCCGTGCGCGGATTGAGGCTGGCAATGATGTGCTGGAAGAAGGCATAGTCGGCGCGGCCCTGCGGCGGCAGGCCGTACATATTCCGCCCGTATGGGTCGGAGGCCCAGGCGTCGCGGTCCCACTGCTTGATGGAATAGGGTGGATTGGCCAACACCACGTCGAAGCGGCGCAGGCGGTCGCCCTGCAAGAACTTTGGTTCGGCCAATGTGTCGCCCCGCTCGATGTGAAAGTCCTCGATGCCATGCAGGAAGAGGTTCGTCCGCGCGATGGCGGAGGTCATCAGATTCCGCTCCTGGCCGTACAGTTGGAGGTTGCGGTGTTCCTGTCCTTGCCGCTTGAGCTCCGCCACGGCCGAAAGCAGCATGCCGCCCGACCCACAGGTGGGATCGTAGAAGGACTCGCCCGGTTGCGGGTCCACCAGGAGCGTCATCAGGTGTACGACGGTGCGATTGGTATAGAACTCGGCCGCAGTGTGGCCGCTGTCGTCGGCGAACTTTTTGATAAGGTACTCGTAGGCCTGGCCCAGCATATCCTCCGGCACGTCCGCCACCGACAGATTGAGCGTGGAAAAGTGCTCGATCAGGTCGCGCAGGGTGCGGTCGGGCAAGCGCGCCTTGTTGGTCCACGGCGCATCGCCAAAGATGCCGTAGAGCCGCTGCGGGTTGGCCTTCTCAATGGCCCGCATCGTGTTCTGGATTTCCCGGCCGACGTTGGTGGTCGTCTCCCGCACGTCGCGCCAGTGGGCCCCCGGCGGGATCTGGAAGCGGTGCGCCTCCGGGAAGAATGCTTCGTCCACATCTTCGCCGAACTCTTCGCAAAGTTGCGCCGACTCTTCGTCGTAGACGTCGCACAGCCGCTTGAAGAAGAGCAGCGGGAAGATGAACTGCTTGTAGTCGCCTGCATCAATCAGGCCGCGCAGCAGCGTCGCCGCACCCCAGAGGTAGGATTCGAGTTGGGTTTGGATGATTTGCTGCTTTGGATTGCTCATTACACCAACCCCGCTTCACCAAGTAATGCTTTGAGCCGATCTTCGGCGGCGTAGGCATCATCCAATGCCTGCCTCAGGTTCCCCATCGCCTCGGCCACGGTTAGCATCTCCTCCTCGATCACTGGCTCGACGTAGCGCGGGATGTTCAGGTTCCAGTCGTTCTCCACGATCTCGTCCAGTGTCACTACCCGGGCCACACCTTCCGCATCCTCGTAGGCCCGGTACCAGGCAAAGATTTGCTCGACGTGCTCTGGCTCCAGCGTGTTCTGGTTGCGGCCGCGCTTGTAGAGTTCAGAAGCGTCAATGATCAGCACCCGCCCCTGACGCTCAGTGGCCTTGCGAGCCCGGAAGACCAGGATGCAGGCTGCCAGCCCCGTCCCGTAGAAAAGATTCGGCCCCAGGCCAATCACTGTTTCCAGTAAATCCATTTCCAGTAGCTTGCGACGGATGCGCCCCTCGGCCGCCATACGGAAGAGCACCCCGTGGGGCAGCACCACTGCCATCCGTCCGGTACGCGGTGCCATAGACTCGATCATGTGCTGCACCCAGGCATAGTCCGCGCTGCTCTTGGGCGGCAGCCCCGCGAAATTGCGGCCATACGGGTCATTGGACCAAAGGTCGCGGCCCCATTTCTTCAGGGAGAAGGGCGGGTTGGCGATGACACAGTCAAAGGTGGACAGGCTATCACCGCCAAAGAAGGCCGGTTGGCGGAGCGTGTCGCCCCGGACGATGTGGAAATCTTCCACCCCGTGCAGGAAGAGATTGATGCGGGCGATACTGGACGTGGAGCTTGCCCCAGAGCAGTTCCACGCGGCCACCGGCCTCTTTGACGTGGTGCACTGCCTCCAGGAGCATACCGCCAGTTCCACAGGCTGGGTCGTATATGGTATCACCGGCTTGTGGGTCGAGGATGTTGACCATCAGCCGGACCACGCTGCGGGGCGTGTAGAATTCGCCAGCCTTCTTGCTGGTAGCATCGGCGAACTTTTTGATGAGGTACTCGTAGGCTTGTCCCAGCACATCGGCCTGGGCTGCTTGATTAGTCAGGGGCAGGCGGGAGAAATGCTCGATCAGGTCACAGAGTAGTTCGTCGGAGAGGCGCTCCTTGTTCGTCCACTGTGCGTCGCCAAAGATGCCGTAGAGGGTACGGGGGTTTGCTTTCTCGATGCCGCGAAGCGCGTTTTGCAGGGCCTGCCCCACGTTGGTGGTTCGGGCACGGGCGTCCCGCCAGTGACAGCCCGGCGGGATCTGAAAGCGGTGGTGTTCGGAAAAGCTCGCGTACTCCTCGTCACCGCCGGATTCCTCCAACGCCAGTTGAGTTTCCTCGTCGTAGACATCGGAGATGCGCTTGAAAAAGAGCAGCGGAAAGATGTACGTTTTGAAATCAGCAGCATCTACTGGCCCACGGAGTATATTTGCTGCTTCCCACAGGTGGGACTCTAATGTGGCCAGGTCAAGAGTA
>SOHZ01000525.1 GCA_004377365.1 Anaerolineales bacterium
ACATTTCTGTACGACGATGATCCAGGCAACGGGCGGGACGAAATTGGCGTCCAACTGGGCGTAATTGAATACACCCACGATGATGATAATTATTCGTGGATCCCAGCGGGCGGATGGGTAGCTGCTGGCCATCTCTATGGATTTAAACTCCAACAATTCGAACCGTTTGTGTTCGAGGACCATGTCATTGAGGCGATCAATGGCCGCAGCAGTCAATGGAGCGCTGCTCAGGCCCTGGTTGTACATGCGGACAAAGTAGTCAGGTTTAAGTATCCCCGCTGGCAACCCAGTTCGTGGGAAGTGTTACACGATTGGCCGGAAGGCGGCAACCAATGCTCCGACATTGCTGGTCTTTTGACTGCCTTTGAACGCTCGGCCGGCATCCCGGCCCGTCCCTTTTTCGTGGACTGGCGACATCGTTCGTTTGACCACGCAGCAGAGATATGGCTGAATGGCACCTGGTATGCGGCGCGCGGCTATAATTCAGGTATTGAACCTGAAGGGTGCGTGCTGGGAGCCGAAGGGTGTGGAAATGATGGGGTATTGGGTTGCAGTTGCGGCTACAGACTGCCCACCAGCAGATACTGGTGGGGTTACAACCCCTGGCACTCTCATGGGGGTGGGATCGGCAACGTAATCGGGGCGTCCACTGAGAATTGGGTCTGGGGGGAGTTAGGCATCTGGGATAGTGAGCCGACGCACGAGTATCGCTGGCCAAGCTGGGATTGGGATGCCATCGTGCGAAAGGACTGGTTTGACACCCTGTTCGTTCCATACTGGGGACGCTGGGGCTGGAGCCAAGAGCCCCAAAAGACTGGAACCCCACCCGGCGACTGGCCCGCGGTGACTGACTTTACCATTGGTGCCTCACCGGACAGTCGAACCGTCGCACAAGACGACTCAACCAACTATACTGTCAGTCTCGACACCTCCGATGGTTTCAGCAACCTCGTTGACCTCTCCATCGTCTCAGGTTTGCCAGCCAACACTACAGCCGAATTTGACCCCGGTAGCTGCGTGCCGGATTGCAGCAGTACACTTTCCATCAGCACTACCTCCGGCACGCCAATTGGGGGTCCCTACCCGCTGACCATCAGGGGCTACAGTGGCGGGTTGGACCGCAGGACAACTGTCGATCTTATCGTCACGTCCCCTCCTCCCGACTTTGACATCGATGCAGAGCCCGCCAGTCAGACAGTTGTACAAAGCGGTTCGGCTGCCTATACGGTTACTCTTGACGCTCTCTATGGCTTTACAGATACCGTTGACCTTTCTGTCACGGGGCTGCCAATTAGCATTACAGCCGAATTTGACCCCAATAGCTGCGTGCCGGATTGCAGCAGCACACTCTCCATCACCACCACCGGCACGCCGACTGCTACCTACCCGCTGACCATCCACGGTGACAGTAGCTCGTTGCAACACTCAACCAGCGTTACACTCACTGTCAGTGAGGGTGGAGCTTTAGGAGGGCAGGCAACCTCCGGTCTCTCTCCAGGCACCGCTTCTACGCCGGTCGCTTCTACATCTGTCGGCGCGATGTCCAGTGACAACCAGACGGGCCTGACCGTGCACGGCGTCAATGATTATGGCCTTGACCTGGACGGCGACGGCTACTTTGACCAGCTCGTGGTCGAGATCGAGGTCAACGCCATACAGCCAGGTACCTACTGGTTCCAGGCAGATCTCGGCGCCGATCATCGAGTCCCAACTCTGATTGGGACCGGTGGCCTTATCGCTGCAGCCGTCGTTCGTGCCGACCTGGCGGAGGGAACCAACACGGTCCAACTCCCCTTTGACGGCCTGCAAATCTCTGCAGCCAAAGTAGACGGCCCCTACGTCCTGAAATACCTGTCCATCACCGATGTGGACAATCCAGGACCCGACGAGTTCGCCAACGATTCGCTGGGCCATTGGAGCTCCCTTTACACCACAGCCGCCTACCGGGCCGTTGACTTTCAGAACCGGGGGGCAGCGCTGTCCGGCGAAATCACCGAACAGGGTCTCGACACCGACGGTGACGGGCTCTACGAAGCGTTAACCTTGAACGTTGGCCTGGATATCTTTGTGCCAGGGACGTACACGGTACAAGGCGACTTGTACGACAGCCTGGAGGGATTCGTCGCTCAGGCCACCCTTCGACAAGCTCAGGACATCGCCTGGACCGGAACGGATTCAACGGTTTCTCTGCAATTCGATGGGCTGGCCGGTACGAGGGGCCCGTACACGCTAGAGAACGTCTACCTGCTTAACGCCGACGGCGAGATCATTGATTCGATGTTTGAAGCCTATACCACGCAACAGGTGATCGAAGCAGAAAGCAAAACTCACATTGTTGATGAGGCTGACTTTGGCGAGATCGGACCACAAGCGATATTGCCGGATATGTACTCTGATTCTGGCCTGGACTCGGATGAGGACGGACTTTACGACTGGCTGGTGATTGATGTCCAGGTGGAAGTGACTGAGGCTGATCTGTATCGGCTGGAGGGATGGCTGGAGAGCGGAGATGGCTCTCTGGTTTCCTGGGCTAGCAGTGATCCTGTTGCTCTCAGCGTGGGCACTCACAGCCTTTCTCTGCCGTTCAGTGGTCCGGCTATCTATGCTCATAATACGGATGGGCCTTTCACCCTGATGGCTCTGAAACTCATCAGGGGGGATGCGGGAGGATATGAGATAGGCGATATAGACGATGAAATAGACGTAGCATACACTACCTCAGCCTATACGCGCGATCAGTTTGAAAAGGCTGTGATTGAGCTAACGGCTTCGGTTGTCTTTGAAGATGATATGGAACACGGCACCGGCAACTGGACCTGGCAATCGCCCTGGAGCCTCAGCCAGAGTGCATGGCATAGCTACTCGCACGCCTGGAAGGCCAGTGTTTCAGGCTCCAAGAGTCGCTCGCTGACCACCATCCCCCTGGATGTATCACATCATGCTGATCCAATTCTCAGGATTAGAACCTGCTATAACATGCAGTCTGCCAGCGACGTTGGCTATCTTGAAGCCTCCACCAACGGTGTCAATTGGACCAGGGTTGCCACCTATACCAACTCGACACCACACTGGTCCACCGAACACTTAGAGTTGAGCAGTTTTGACGCAACTTCAAACCTGCAACTTCGGTTCAAAGCCAACTCTCAAAGCGGGTTGCTTTGGTACGTGGATGACGTGTACCTCAGTGGCTGGCCGGACGACGACGGGGATGGCCTGAGCAACGACGATGAAATCGCCATAGGCACCGATCCCAATGACCCAGATGCCGATGACGATGGCCTCCTTGACGGTCAGGAAGTTGATCACGGTACTGACCCCCACAACCCGGACAGCGACGGCGACGGGCTTTCGGACGGTGATGAGGTGAACACCCACGGTACCAACCCCAATAATCCGGACAGCGACGGCGACGGGCTTTCGGACAGTAGCGAGGTGAACACCCATGGTACCGACCCGCTGGACGACGACAGCGACGGCGACGGCATGCCCGATGGTTGGGAGGTGGACAACAGCCTCAACCCGTTGGCTGATGACGCCGACGATGACCCGGACAAAGACGAGCTGACCAATGGGGAAGAGTACAACCTTGGCACCGACCCCCACAATCCGGATACCGACGGTGATGGCATCCCTGACGGTGAGGATCCCACTCCAGGCCTGTTCGAGCAGTACTTACCCTTGATCATGAAGGGGAGCACGTGACTTGTTGGGGAATGTCAATAGGAGGGTGAAGAAGATTTTGCTGGGGGTCTTGGCTGACTAATGTGCTCTCTCGGTCCATCGGTCTGACTGTAGAGAGAGTCTCAGCAAGAAACAGTTGCATTTAGCAAGTGGGGAGTAAGGTTGCACGGCGGTTGAAGCCGCGTATTACCGAGACTTTGGTCGCCAGGCAATGGGTGGGGGAGGGGAACGCTCACTTTGCAGCCTCTCGTAACCTGGGGTGTGCCAGTAAAGCCTGGACTATTGTCTGTTTGGGGCTTGCAAAGGGGCGTTTTTATGTTAACGTCATATCGTCAAGTGATCATGTGTTTAGCATATTATGAAAAATGTTAGAGATAGTGACGTGCGAAAAGTGTACAAATTGAGCCTGGTAATCTATATTGTTCTCGTACTGGTGCTGATATCCACGCCAGAGCGGGTCTATGCCCGGTGGCCCCCTTTCAGCTTTTATTTAACCCCCTCGTATGACAATGGCAGGATAACCTATCGTATCAGGTTTTCCAGCCGGGTTGACTGGCCGATGACCCATGTGACTTTCAAGATTCCGTTGCCGGAGGGGACCCGCTTCCTGGAGGGGAGCGCCCAGCCGACGACCAGTGTGGACTTTGACGGGGCAGAGGTGACGTTCTTTACTTCTGACCTCTATCGTCCCATCAGAACTGCCTCCTTCGTCGTCGAGGTGACGGACCCGACGATGACTGTTTTTACTACGCACGCCTGGATCGTGTGGCAGGGGGACCAGCCTGGCGATTATCTGACAAAAGACGTGTCCATTGATATTACAAAGCAACCGTTGAATTGGAAGGTGCCTGCTGCTTCTAATCTGCAACTTGAGGCAAGCGCCACCGTAGCCGATGACGTTATCACTTACGCCATCTATCCCAGAAGAGTCGGTGGGCGGCGTATGTGGGACTTGAAAATAAACGTTGCTATTCCTGAGGGGACAACCTTCCTGTCGGCCGAGGCGCCTGCCCCATTTGTGACCAGCTTCGATGGTCGGGAGGTGTCCTTCTCTGTCCTGGAACTGGAGCGGTATGCGGAGGTTGGCCCGCTTAGTTTTAAGGTCTCTACGGAGGGCGTCACGGCTCCCTTTGTGGTTACGCACGCCTGGGCTGTCTGGAAAAACGTGGGGGGGGCGGCCGAAGAGCAGGCCAGGACCGGAGACATCGTTGTGCAGCCGCACGCCTCGCAGTGGGTAACGTCCGATATGATAGGAGACGTGCCGTTCTCCAATTACGACTTGGCGAGCGTCGCTCTTCAGGAGGATGGGCCTGCCCTCAAAATCATTTTCTACATTGTCGGGGATTTGGGGCCGGTGGGCGAGCCTTTGGAATACAGTTTATACATTGATGGCGATTGCCGCACCGATACTGGACTGTGGAGAAGCTATCGCGGAGTGGAGTATCGAGTGAGGTATAGGCATGGGAAAGGCAAGGCTGACGTTGGCTTTTGGGATAAAGAGAAAAGGCGTTGGAGTCACGCCGAGCCAATTGAGGTGAACAGCCCAGCCGGCGGGATGGTTACCATGTGGGTGCCCTATGATTTGCTCGAGGACGGCCGGCAATTCTGCTGGGTGGGAGAGGCCAGGAATAGAACAAAAGCATTTAGTTCAAACCCGCCAACCGAAAAGGTGCCGAACGGGAAGGACCTGAGATTGACTCAATATGAAGCCATGGCGACGGCCACCGCTACTGAGACTGAGGCTTCCGCAGCCGAACCGTCGGCCACTACTTCTAATGTCGGCGATGTCCGGCAAGATTTGCCGAGATGGAACGATTCTAATCTCCCTGCACCTGTGCCGCCTGTGACCCCCTCGGTGACCGACATCAGCGGCAAGCTGGCTGTGCCCCTCGACAATGACCGAGCTCTTTATGACGTGCACATCTTTTCTTTGCCCGATGGTGAGGAAATTGCCAAAATCTCAAACGCACGCCAGCCCAATTTCCGGTTCGATGGTCAGAGGATGTTGATCAACCGTGAGGGCGGCGGTGTGGACGACGTATATGAGTACAATTTTGCAGATGGGACGGAAAAGCAGGTGAGCGAAGCGCCCAAAGACTCTCACCCGTTTTACGATCCATCGGGAACACGGGTTGTGTATGGAAATCCAGAGCTGACGCCCCGCGCCAATGACTATCGTATCTGTGTGCAATGCAGTTTGCTTCCTCCACATCAGGAGGCGGAGCCACGGTGCCAGGATATAAGAAAGCTCGGTATGCTGGTGTCTGCAGGCCTAAGAGACGAAATATGGGGCTATCATCCGGTGTGGATGGTCAACGGCATGCTTGCTTACAGGGGGTGCAACTCCTGGAGCAGGAGGCCCACCTCTTGTGGCATCTACGTGGTCAGCTCTACGTCTACCAGAAGCTTCAGTGATGGTTTCATCCCCAGACAGCTTACCCACGACACCAGTGACATCCCCTCCGATACAAAAGGTAACTTGATTGCCTTTACTTCCCACCGGGAAGGTAGTTGGGAGGCTTACGTGATGGGCCTGGATGGCGCTGGTGTTAAGAATCTGTCTAACAGCCCCAATTCTAACGACGGCCTGCCTACCATCTCCCCTGACGGCAACTGGGTTGCCTTTGTCTCTGATCGTAGCGGCCGATGGGCAGTATGGGTGGTACCTGTTGCCGGT
This sequence comes from Anaerolineales bacterium, assembly GCA_004377365.1. Lineage (GTDB taxonomy): Bacteria > Chloroflexota > Anaerolineae > E26-bin7 > E26-bin7 > E26-bin7. Next base: position 6,359 of record SOHZ01000525.1, read on the forward strand.
GGTCCAGCCCAAAAGTTATTTGATTTGCCTGGTGACGATCCCTGGGGCGACGGCGACCGAGCCTGGACGAACGAGCGTATCTCCTGGGGGCCGTAGCTTGACCATGTCGCATTGAGAGGAGATCATTGAGAATCCTGAAAGCGGTTATCTGGGACCTGGACGAAACCCTACTGGCCGGAATTCTGGCGGAAGGTGACAAAGAAGTGAACCCTCAAGCGGAGAGGTGTCTGGCTGAGCTGGAGAAGCGCGGGGTGCTGCAGGCCCTGGCTACCCAGAATCAACCAGAGATTGTCCCTTCTGCCCTTGAGCTTTTGGGATGGTCGGACCTCTTCGCTCAGGTAGTCGTCAGTCTGGGCCCTAAGGCGAAAAAGGTCAAGACGATTCTAAAGACTCTCGACACCAGTCCGCTGGATACGGTCTTTGTAGACGAAGACCCTTTCGAGCGCGGGGCTGTTGCCGCTCAGATTCCGGGAATTAGTGCGTGGTCAGTCTCCGAGCTTGAGGCTTTTTTGGCTGGTGAGACCACCGTTGTTACCGAGGAAGGCCGGCAGCGCGCGCAGATGTATCGAGAGCAACGGGCCCGTGAACGAGACGGAGCGGAGGCTGTTGACTATGAGACTTTTTTACATTCTTGCAACATACGGCTTGCTATCCGACCCTATGTGCCCGCAGATGCTCTCCGCGTCGAGGAGTTGCTCACGCGAACGCATCGGATGAATCTGGGGGCCATCTCAGTCGAAAGGGCTATCGCTCGCCTCAGCCAGCCGGACGAACACCGGGTTATCGTTGCGGAGATGCGAGATGTTTATGGAGACATGGGGCGCTGCGGCCTGATCCATCTGACACCCAACGGCTCAGGTGAAGCGCTCATCGAAAGCCTGGCCATTTCGTGCCGGACTCGGGCCAGGGGCCTGTCTCTGGCGATGTTTGTTGGTCTTCTTCGCCACCCCGATGCAAAGTTTCAGCGGTATCGGTGTCGTTATATTGCCGATGATGCCAACAGGCCGCTGCGTATGTTGTTGATGGCCGCTGGCTTCCGTCCTCAACGGGGCACCGACTGGCTGATGCTGGAGGCTGAAGACCTGGAGCGTCTGCAATTGCCTGCCTGGGCTCATTTTGAGTATCAGGGTGCTAGCGTGGCCGAGGTGCGCTAGATGGCAAATAACTGGCCTTCTGTCTCGATCATCGTCCCGGTTTACAATGGCAGTCGCACGATTGACGCACTGCTGAGTTCGCTATTGGCGCTCGATTATCCGGCCGACCGGCGTGAAATCCTCGTCGTTGACAACAAATCAACCGACGACACCCGCGAGCGCATACAGCGATATCCGGTGGCTTTGTTAGAGGAAACAGAGATCCAAAGCTCCTATGCTGCACGTAATCGGGGCATCGAAGCCGCAAAAGGGGAGATTCTGGCCTTCACCGATGCAGATTGTGTGGTTGAGCCGACTTGGCTGAAGCGGCTTCTGGCCAACCAAGAGGAATCGCGCTGGGGAGGTTTCTCGGGCATCATTGAGGCCTATCCACCAACTAACCTGATTGAGCGGTATTGTGCTCAAGTGGGGATGGGAATGTTCGACCTGTCACACCTGCAAAAGCCTCTTTTCCAAGCAGACAGTGGTGGAGAGCGTCTTTGCAGCCGAGTCCCGGTCTTGGACTATCGCTTACATGTTGTCTTGCCTGCTAACCTAATCAGCCCGCCTACGGCCAATGTTGCTTATCGGCGGATAGTTTTCGA
>SOHZ01000505.1 GCA_004377365.1 Anaerolineales bacterium
TCTCGTGGGCGATGATCTGCTGGGTGCGCAGGGCGATGCGCACCGAGTCCTCGGTCGGCAGCGAGAGGGCTTCGTCGCGGGAGTTGGTGTGCAACGACTGGGTGCCGCCCAGCACAGCAGCTAGAGCCTGCAAGGTCACCCGCACCACGTTGTTATCCGGCTGCTGAGCAGTCAGAGTGCAACCCGCCGTTTGGGTGTGGAAGCGCATCGTCCATGAGCGAGGATTCCGCGCCCCGAAGCGATCCTTCATGATGCGAGCCCACAGTCGCCGCGCTGCTCTGAACTTGGCCGCCTCTTCGAAGAGGTTGTTGTGAGCGCCGAAGAAGAAGGAGAGGCGAGGAGCAAAATCGTCTACATCCAGTCCCACGTCAATGGCGGCCTGCACGTAGGCGATGGCGTTGGCCAGAGTGAAGGCCACCTCCTGGACAGCGGTGGAGCCAGCCTCGCGGATGTGATAGCCGGAGATGCTGATGGTGTTCCAGAGGGGCAGGTTGTCCTTGCAATAGCGGAAGGTGTCGGTGATCAAGCGCATGGAGGGTTGGGGGGGAAAGATATAAGTCCCACGGGCCACGTATTCCTTGAGGATGTCGTTCTGGATGGTGCCTCTGAGCCTGGATACCTCCACGCCTTGCTTCTTGGCTACGGCAATGTACATGGCCAGCAGGATGGCTGCCGGGGCGTTGATGGTCATGGAGGTGGAAACCTTGTCCAAGGGAATGCCATCGAAGAGGGTCTCCATGTCTTCCAGAGAGGATATGGCCACCCCCACTTTGCCCACCTCACCCTCGGCCAGCTCGTGGTCGGCATCATAGCCGATTTGGGTGGGCAGGTCGAAGGCCACCGAGAGGCCCGTCTGGCCCTGCTCCAGCAGATATTTGTAGCGTTGATTGGACTCCTCGGCCGTGGCGTAGCCAGCGTACTGGCGCATGGTCCACAGCCGGCCCCGGTACATGGTCGGTTGCACGCCCCGGGTGAAGGGATACTGGCCAGGGAAGGCCAGGTCACGGATGTAGTCCGTTCTCGCGTCATCGGGTGTGTAGACCCGCTCCACAGGGATGCCGGAGGTGGTCTCAAAGCTCTCACGGCGTTCGGGGGAACGGTCCAGGGTTTTCCGTAAGATGGTTTGTTCCCACTCACTTTTGAATTTGGCGATGTCTGTCATTCTCTTATCCTTTGACCTTTGGCGAACCAAAATGACCTTAGAGTTTACCGAACCTCCACCCACCCCAAGTCTATAACATGCGCATTGGGATCATCCTCCCACCACAATCGGCTGCCATCCTCCGGTCGCCACAACCCCAACGTGAAATGATACCGCCCTGGCCTCAATCCCTTCACATCGTCATCTTGATACACTTCCTCCGCCTCCCACCTCGACGTAGGCAACAGGTGATCGAAAACGGCATACCGTGCCTCTCTTCTCCGTCCCTCCAACAGCGACTCGTCCTCCACCTCTCCATGCACCCACAAAGTGTAGTCCTCCTCCATCCCCTCTAGACACCTGAAGAAGAGACTGATCCCTTGGTCATCTCCTTCTTTTCCTCTCAAGCTATGGCCCAGGAACTCCACCTTGTCTCCCAGGTTCACGTTCACCTTGTGCGCTATGTGCCCCGCTATCCGCTCCTCTATCTCTCCAACTTTCCCTTCCTCTCCCAACGCCCTGTAAGCTTCCTTGAACAACGCCAAGTCATCCACCTGTCCCGGCTCAACTCCCTTATCCACCGCCTCCTCGTACAACCTTGCTACCTCGCCTATCATCCCTCTCTCAGTGTAGACCTTGGCCAGATCGTAGTAGTCATCCCAATCCTCTTCCCACCTACTGCTCACCTGGGCAAAATCTATCTGAATAGGGCCGTCATAGTCGGTGCGCGGGTCCTGTAGAAGGTCAGGAAACACCCGGTCCACCACCCCTCGCCATCCTACGTTGTGCACCCTCTCCCTCACTTCAGGCACCCTCAGTTCGATCACGTTCTGGCCAGGGGCTGTAAGTACCTTGCCAATCTTCCGCTTCGTCACCCGATAATCCCCCGATTTCATCACCCAGGTCCCCAGGTATCTGTCGCGCCAATAAGCATTCGTAATGTAGACCTCCACCCTGGTCTCTTCACCCCCGGCCTTCCCTGTCCAACCGGCCACGAGCTCCAGAGCTTCTCTCTCCCCCAAATCGAATCGCAGGGAGAGCGGTTCGTCCGGGCTGATGATCTCGCTTCCTCCGTAGTTGGCTTTCCCCAACCGTCTGATGATATGCCGTCGCTGGCGAGGAATGTCCAAGGAAGCCAGGCTAGCTTGCATCCCTGTCCCATCATCCCTCTCCAGCCCCAGATTGAGAGAGTACGTCCCGCCGAGGATATGAGGATTTACTGCAATCACTGCGCTGCTCTGGTAGTATCCCCCCTCTTCCCACAACCTGGTGGGCGCTATGTCCAATATCTCTCGCACCTTGTACCCGCCGTTCCTCAATTCCACCTGGATGGCATAGTCCCTCTCTGTCTTTCCCAGACTCTGCCAATAGGTAGTGACCCTGAGCTGGTCACCCGGCTGCAGGTTCCTCTCACTCAGGTCATAGCCTAGGAGCACCAACTCATCGTTGATGTTCACCTCGACTCTGTTCTGCGGCTGGGGCTCAGCCGCCAAAGGCGACGGCCTTTCGGCGGGCAGTATCTCTATCTCCCCCAGCCTGACCCTGTTCTCCTCATCTGCCTCAACATCGCTCATCACCTCCAACCTCTCTTCTCCATCCCGCACCCCCACCCACAAGGCGTATCTGATGGGTGGATAGTCCGCCGGTACCTCGACTTGGTACTCTTCCCTGATCACCTCTCCCACCCGCCACATCGGGGTCGGATAGGCTCCGTTGACACCTTGGTGGCTCTGGTCTATGCGATAGGTTTTGCCATGATGCCCGTCAAACTGGGTGACCAGAGTGTAGTCCTTTTCCATCTCCTCCAGACATCGCCAGAAGTAGGTGATGCGAAAGAAGGTCCGATGCTCCGGCAAAAGCTCAGCGTGGCCTTTGAGATACTTCTCCAACCAGGAAGGCTCTCTTTTCTTCTGGACCACCTCCTCCGCATTGTAGCCGAGAAACATCAACTTATCGTCGAAGGTGACGTCGGCGGGATGCTCGATCCGAGGGTTTTGGAGGATGGTGTTAGAGCCCGCATCCCGCAGATCGAAGAAGGAATAGCCATAGAAGGTCTCCACAGGGTAGTTTCTGACCAGGTACTCTTTCAGATTCCTGCCTATCCCTTCCGTGGATGCGGAGTCAAGGACGTATAAGCTGTAGCGCGAATCTGCTTGCGAGAGCCTTACCAGAGTGTCCAGGTCTGTCGTCACAGCCCAGGGTCTGTCGGCGTAGAAACCCATACGATAGTCTAGGCCGAGCGAACTTAGCACTTTGGTGCTCTCATCTGTGATCTCGCTGATCTTGGTCCCGAGGAGGTAGATGTCCGGCAATATGGCCACCTTGTGGAGTTGTCGCAGGGCGGAATCGGACTGCGTGCCGAAGCAGTAACCAACAGCCAGTATAAAAGGGATTGTCCACATCCACTTGTTTGCCAACACCTTGTTGACAATGAATTGTGTTCCCAGAGCAGCAGTGATGGCAAACAGCGGGGCGAAGTGAAATAGCATGGTGAAGTCATGGATATAGACAAGATTGCGAAATACCAAGTTGTGGCTGAGCCCAAAGACGATTAGAGCGGGGATGAACATATCCCAGCGGGACAATCTCTTCCAAAAGGGTGCAACGAGCCAGATGGTGAGCCAGAGGGTTGATAGAACGCAAACTGTGCCGGTGAAGAATAACCCAGAACGAGTGTAGCCAGCAGCATAGAAATCCCACATGGTAAATACAAATCTGCCTTCAGAAGCGCCCCCAGAAAGTGCCCTGAACAAGAATAAGTCGAATAGCTTGTTAAAACCCTCTCGGCCTTCCAGTAAACAGGCCCAGCCGAGATGGACAGCGAACAGCACTATCGGCATTATGGCAAAAGAGAAGACGAATCTCAGATTCCGAGACTTTTTATACTCACAAGCCAGATAATGCAAAAGGATCAGCGGGACGACAAAGTAGCCAATCCATCCTGACAATGCAGCTAAAAGGAAACTTGGGTAAATGCCGATGTGGTACCTGGGTTCCCTCCTCTCTATCCAACATAGATAGAAGACGAATGTCAGCCATGAGAAGAACGAACTCAGAATATGGGGCGCTGGCATTTTGCCGTAATAGACCTGCATAGGTAGCAAAGCAAAGATGAAAGAGGCAACTAAGGCCACCCTCTTTCCGCCCAGCTTATGTCCTAACCAATAGACAACAAACAGAAGCCCGGTTGAGGACAGTAGTGGAACCAGTCTGGCGCTCCACTCATTAACACCAAACAAACGGAAACTCAGTGAGATTAGCAGAGGAAGCAGGGGAGGATTGTCAATACGATAGCGGAAATCTTGTGGTTCAGATCGCCCATAATCTGTCACTTGCCCCAGTTTGGTTCTGAGGTAGCCAAACTTTAGATAGTTGCGAGCAATCAGACTGAACTCGACCAGTGAGGCGCCCTGGTGTCCATTCAGTAGTCTGTGACCATGGGTATCATCCCACGCCGGTTCCGCGATTTTGTAGCAACTGAGCACCGTGGCCAGTACAAGAATCAGAGCAAAGCTCAGGTATTCCAAGATGTGCTTCTTAGAATCAGCGATCTTTGAGAGTGTCATCTTCCCCCCTGTCAGAATCTAAGCGAACTGCTCTCCTTCGATGAGCCTCCTTACCGCCGAGTAAGGGTCCAGTTCCCGCCGACCAATGCGCTGGATGAGATCGTCCAGTTCCCCTTCCTTCACTCGGTCCAGAAGCCTTCTCATCAGTTCTTGCTGGAGGATGTCGTTGAGCTCGCTCTCGATGCGCTCCCGTTCGCGCTGGTAGAGGGTCTGGCTCTCTTTCAAATACATGAGGTGGGCCTCGATAGCTTCAACCACAGCTTCAATGCCCTCGCTATGCAGGGCTACGGTCTTCAAGATGGGAGGGCGCCAGCCCTGCTCCTGACTGGGGGCCGGACCTGAATCTGACTCATTGGTAGATGCCTCCTCTCCCATCATGACACCGTGGTGGAGGGTAGGCCGCGAAGCGTGGTCGAGGTCCAGCAACATCTGGAGGGCCATGACGGCGTTGTCGGCTCCCTCCCGGTCAGCCTTGTTGACGGCGAAAATATCGGCGATCTCCAGAATGCCCGCTTTGATGGCCTGGATGTCGTCGCCCAGGCCTGGAGCCTGTATCACGATGGTCGTGTGAGCCGTCTTGGCGATGTCCACCTCTGCCTGGCCAGCACCTACCGTCTCTACAAAGATCACCTCATAGCCCGCCGCGTCCAGCACTTTGATGGCGTCGGCGGTAGCGCGGGCCAGCCCTCCCAGACTGCCCCGGGTGGCCATGCTCCGGATAAAGATGCCTGGATCGCCTGAGAGCTCCCTCATGCGGATGCGGTCGCCCAGGATAGCTCCCCCCGAGAAAGGGCTGGTGGGGTCCACGGCGATGATGCCTACCGTCCGGGGAGAGTGGGCAGGCTGCCCACCACTTCCACGATAAACCTTGGCCAGCTCGTTGACCAGGGTGCTTTTGCCCGTGCCCGGTGCACCGGTCACTCCTACGATGTGAGCCTGACCGGTATAAGGGTAAAGATCAGCCAGGGCCCTCCGCGCCTCATCTCCATCGTTCTCGATCATGGTAATAAGACGCGCCACAGCCCGCCGATCTCCAGCCAGCACTCGTTTTACAATGTCTGAACTCACTTCCTTCTTACATTCTCCTTAACGAAGCTGATAGCCTCTTCGGTGGACGTGCCGGGTCCAAAGATGCCTGCAATGCCAGCGTCCTTCAGGGCTGGCACATCGTCGTCCGGGATGATGCCGCCGGCTACCACCAGAACGTCGTCCAGGCCATTTTCCGCCAGAAGCTTCATCACCCGTGGAAAGAGGGTCATGTGCGCCCCCGAAAGGATGCTCATACCGATGACGTCTACATCCTCCTGGATGGCCGCCTCGACGATCATCTCAGGGGTCTGGCGCAGGCCGGTATAGATGACCTCCATGCCTGCGTCACGCAGGGCGCGGGCGATGACTTTGGCTCCCCGATCATGACCGTCGAGGCCCGGTTTGGCAACTAGTACTCGAATTTTCTTGTTCGTTGTTTCTGTCACCATTGACCTCCTGGCTCGTTGATTGCTTGTTCATTATACAACAAATTGGCGATATTGGGAAAAAAGAACGAGCCTGCCCCTCTTTGAAAGGCAGGCTCACCCTTTTGATAGTCAGGACGGACCATATTGAGCGGCGATCCTTTTGTTTCAGTATCCAAGGCTGCGAAACAGGATAGCTTGTCATGAGCATGGTCGTATGGCTTGTCAGCAACAACTGGAAGCGCCTACGCCGGCAGCCAACGCAGAGATTCAAAGCGTAATCCACCTCTCTGCCCCCCGATTTGGTCTGGGTTGATTTACACGCCATCTGCCACTGTTGCACCACTGTTGCGGTGCGGGCGGCACGGGTCAGCGACAGGCACTTTGCTGCTTTCGGAGTCAGGCTTCTTTGTTCGCTTCCGCTGGCTCCTTATCCTCTTCGTCCTCTCCAGATACGGACTGGCGGAACTCGCTGATGGCTCCACCCAAAGCCCCGCCGATATCGCGCAGACGGCTGGCGCCAAAGATGATGAGGACAATGACCAGGACAACTATCAGTTCGGGCAGGCCTATTCCTTGCAGTCCAAACATGTTTTCCTCCGTGATTTCTAGATTCCCTAAAAACTCATTATAGCATAGGTCGCTGTATAGGACAAATTGAGCTGCTGCGACCGTCACGAGTTTGGGACAAGGTTCTGAGCCACCTCCAGGGGCCAGGCCAGGCTCCAACCGGCGCAGAGGGAAGCCATGGGCACCTGGCTGATGTCGTAGCCAGCCAACTCCAGCGGGCACTTGCCCCGGATCCTGGGCTGGGCATCCTGCGAGAAAGGCGTGAAGCGGTACACCTTCTCGAAGACCCCCAGGAAGAGTTGGGCGGTCTCGATGGTGTCGAAGCCGCAGAAGTTCTGGTAGTGCTGGTCAAAGCGTCGGATGACCAACTCCACCGTGTTGCTGGTGGTCGGGATCAGGTCGCTCTCGATGCCGTTTACCAACGTCGGCCAGTGCTGTGACAGATGATACATTTCATAGCGCAACTTTTGCTGCAAACAACTGTGAGGTGTCAATGTCGAAAATGCCTATCACCTACAGAGGGTATTTTACCATGATCTGACAGCAGCGGCAAGGCGGATGGCGAAAGGACGGGATGCCTCGACAGGCTCAGTACGTGGCGCGGAGGGGGCGGCGTTGGGAGATACCCCGTGTTGAGTGTCCGGCCGATGACAGTACTCAAGACACTGGCGGTAATCCAATCCCAGGTGATGGGCGCGTTGGTAGCCTTCGCGCTCGACCAGCCACAGGCACAGCCGCTCAAAGTCGCGCGGCGAGAGTTTGTCGAAGGGCAGGGTGTGGGTTGTGCGGGTGATAGGAGGTTGGGATTGGGTCAAGGGTTCGACTCCCTTGTGATGCGCGGATTCCGGATGTGCTTTTCCTTGATCTTATGGATCATCCGGGTTTCCTTTCACCTCTTTCTTTGCGCCTCGTCCTCGTACTCGCGCACCGCAGCCAGAGCCTCTGGCGTGCTAATTTTCCTCAGTGCCTTGGCTGCCTCCCAGCACACAAGACTATCTTCATCCCGCAAGATGGCGATGAGTGGCTCTATGGCACGGGGGTCGCCAATCTCCCCTAGCGCTCTGGCTGCCGGCTGCCTCACGAACATATCCTCATCCTGCAAGGCAGCGATGAGCGGCTCCACAGCACTGGGGTCACCGATCTTTCCTAGCGCCCTGGCTGCTGCCCGACGCATATCCCTATTTTCGTCCCGCAAGGCGGCGATGAGCGGCTCCACGACTGGCTCGCCACACTTCTTCAGCGCTTCGGCTGCCGCCCGGCGCATACCGCGATCCTTATCTCGCAAAGCACCGATGAGCGGCTCCACGGTGCGGGGATCACCAAGTTCCCCCAGCACCCAAGCTACCTCACAGCGCACACCGC
>SOHZ01000410.1 GCA_004377365.1 Anaerolineales bacterium
TTCCGTTCGGGCAACTGAATTAAAGACCTGGGACGGCCGCATCGTGATTATCCCAAATGGTGATGTTTATTCGAGTTCGGTTGTCAATTACAGCAAGTCCGTGCACCGCCGGGTCAGCCTAACCGTCGGCGTAGGTAACGATTCCGATCTGGATAAGGTTGCCAGAATTACACATCAGGTAATCGCTGGGCTCCCGGGTGTTTTGAAAGACCCGACGCCAGCAGTCACGTTCCGAAACTTCGGCGAATCCTCGATCGACTTCACGCTGCTGTTTTGGACCGACACAATAGAATTGGGTATAAATGATGCTCAGGATGCGGCGATAAAAGCTCTGAAAGAGGTTTTTGATCGCGAGGGTATTGACCTCCCCTACCCAACGCTCTCGATAATATCGACGACTGGTTAGTTTTACTGGGAGAAGCCAACGGGTCATTCCAAAATACCCAACGATATTTACACTGTAGGGGCACGGCAATGCCGTGCCCCTGATATGGAATGACCTGTCAAGTTCCCACAAGTATTTAATGGGTTCTTGCTTGCTTCTCGTCGTTCAAAACCTACGGCGGCCGAGCAGGAAAGATGGCCAAAGGGATGGGCGGACAGGGCATTATCGACGGTTGATCAACCTGATATTCGCGGGTCTTGTCCTGGGAAACCCAGAACACCGCATGACTTTTATCCGTCGGGAGCTGCCTCTGTCTACTATCGCGTGTTCGGGTCTGAGCCCTAACGCCTAGGGGCGCTCGAGGGTTCTCCGTTCCGCGGCCGTGTCCGCCCATCTTTCTAGTCACCCTTCCTGTCTCGAATTATGATCACACCTTAAGCGGCCTGTGAAAAGCTATCAGGCTGCTGTTCATACTCTTGAACCGGGATCTCCTGGGCAATGGCCCAGACGAACCCCAGCATTTCTCGCGCCACAGCAACCACAGCCTTTTGCCTTGGCTTTCCTCTACCGACCAATCGGCGGAAACGACGATGAAGCCGATCCTGCGCTTTCCAAGCAATTGCTTTCACCCGCTCAGGTTGACCACGCTGGCGCCTGCGGAGTTCTCCCGAAAGACTCGGCGGATGGCGACTATGCCACGCAGCCTGAACCATGACATGGCGCACATGCGCATTTCCGGTTTTAGTAACCGAACCTCGTCTTTCCCTGGACCCACTCGATCTTTCGCTCGGGACCAACCCAACATAACCCATTAGTTGACTCGGGTTTGTGAAACGGCGTATATCACCCAGTTCAGCTGCCAGCCTCGTTGCTGAGATTACCTTGATGCCACGCAGGCATTGCCAGGCCCGGATGAGATCCGCCAGAGGGCTGAACTCAACCGAATGCTCGAGCTCTGCTTCAAGACGTTTACGACGCTCCTGGGCCTGCTCCATGGTGAGCATCATTTCTCGCAAAACAACCTGCTGGTTGGCACGAGGAAGCTTCACTGAATGCAGCCATCTCTGATGGCGGTATGTCCAAGAACTCATTCCCTCAGGCTTGCGGATACCCTGGCGCAGCAATAACTTGCGCACACGGTGCCGGGCTCGCACCAGATCTCCCTGGGCAGCTTCCACTGCGCGGGACAGATCGCGGAGTGCCTCATGGCGTTCATCTGGTACCCATATCGGTGCGAGATCGTTGCTTCGCAGGAGACGTGCCAACATGGTCGCATCTTTCTTATCGGTCTTCACCCGAACGCCGGGCTTCTTGGGAATCATTGATGGCGCCACAACCACACACTCGATACCGAGTTTGGACAATTGGCGGTAGATGACATATCCGCATGGCCCGGCTTCATAACACACTTTCAAGCGTTTGAAGGGACCCAGCTTTCGCATCACTTTATAAATCGCTTCTGGCTTGTTAGTTATCTTTCCAAGAGACCGAGGTTCTTTTTGGTGTTCAGCAATGGCAACGGAAATTGTTTCTTTGTGTACATCCAGACCGATAAATATGATACGCTTGTTCATGACCGACTCCCTTCATGTTTGCTTGTGGCTCTGCCCGTTTGGCAAAAACATGGTAACCCACGGTTTGCAAACAGGAGAGTCGGTCATTCCATTTTGTCTACAGTCCCCTGAACGCGTAGGGGCCGACCCGTGTGTCGGCCCGTTTCTATCCATTTTCAAGATCTGCAGGGGCTGAGCCGTGTATCAGCCCGCGGCCTTCGCACAGGCTGCTCCTGCGCCAATCGATTGTCAGTCTAGGGAAAGATCGGCAATGGCTCTCCTAAAACCGGTTCGGGTTGCTTTACATGGATGTCCCACCATGCATTCCATAGCGCAGGTATTTCTCGAATCCAATACCAGCGAATATGCACATAGGGCGTCCGATCGGCAACATAACCAACCGCATTGACATTCAGGCCATCACAGGTCAGCAAGGCACGGGGGAGATGATAGCGTTGCGTTACCAAGATCACATCCTGTACTTGGAAAATATCACGCGCCCGATAGCATGTATCATAGGTTCGCCTGCCGGCGAAATCCAAAACAATGTCTTCATCGTGTACCCCTTGCGAGATCGCGTATTCGTGCATCCTCCCCGGCTCGTTGTATTCAAC
>SOHZ01000094.1 GCA_004377365.1 Anaerolineales bacterium
CGAACGCTTACCCCCTGTTTCCTTGCCCCTTTGTCCCCTCCGTGATACGCTCACGGACAAAAGTTCACTTTACGGTGACTTTGCCTGCTCCGGCTGACGGTTAGAAACCGCTCCCGCCACCACGAGGGCCGCCAGCCCGTAGATACCCGCCGCAAACAGGAAAGAAGCTCGCAGACCCAATCCCACGGCCACAGCCACGCCGATCATGGGGCCCAGCCCGCTGGCCACTGAGACGGCGCTCCAATCGAGGCCGTAAACCGCCCCCTGTCGCCCCTTCGGCGACAGATTAGCCAGCAGAGCCCTCATGGCTGCCAGCCCACCGCCCATGGCCGCGCCCGCCGCTGCCTGGAGAATCAACAGTTGGGTGGGCGTGGTCACAAAGAACTGGGGCACGTACACCACGGCCATTCCCAGGGCACAAGTCAACAGCACCGTGCGATAACCAAACCGGTCGCTGGCCCGCCCCAGGAGGACGGCCCCTACAGCACTGGTGGCCGCTCCCAGCCCTGTTATCAGCCCCACTAATGAAGCCACTCGCGCCTCGCTGGGGACCAACGTCTGGACGAAAAGGGGCAGCAATGGCCCTATGATCCTGGTTCCCAATCGCATCATCAATTCGATGCCCAGCACCACCAGCAACTCCCGCGAGCGAAACACAGCTCTCACCCCCAGCCAGAAACCACTCCTTCGTGACCCTGCCTCACGGCGAGGGGGCTCAAATTCCTCGTGCACAAAGATAGCCACCGTCATCCCGGCCAGGAAGAGCAGGGCCCCTGTCACCACAAAGGCCGCCCGATAGCCGAAATGGTCGGCTACCAGCCCTCCCAACAACGGTCCAGCCGAAGCCCCACTGTAGACCGCCACCTGCAACAGCCCCAAGGCACGGCCGGACCTCTGGCGAGGGACGGAACTGGCCACCAAGGTCGTCGCTGCCGCTATGGTACCGGTCAGGCAGCCTTGCAGGGCAAACAGGAACACCAACTGCTGCACATTCTGTACGAAACCCATGGCCCCCATCACCACCGCCCCGCCGAACATGGCCCGTTCCACCATCAGTTTGCGCCCGTAGCGGTCGGCGATGCTCCCCCAGATGGGAGAGAAGATGGCCATGGCTATAGCCTTAGAGGCGAACAACAGCCCTGACCAGAACTCTACCTGCTCTAGTTCTGTCACCCCCAGTTCCTGCACATAATAGGGCAGAAAGGGAAGTACCACGGTAAAGCCAGCGACAGCCACCAACTCGGCTACCAAGAGGGTGTACAGGTTGCGCTGCCACGTTTGCATCGTTATCAATCCTCCTTGTAACTGCTCAGGGTATGTCTGAAAAGTGATCGGCTCACTCTCGGGATAGCTCTGGACGATGTCATTGCGAGCGCAGCGAAGCAATCTCAGATGAGCGACAATGAGATTGCTTCGTCACTTCGTTCCTCGCAATGACAGGGTGAGTAGTTACTCCTCCTTGACAGTATTTCCGTTCCTGTGCTATACTACCTCAAATGTAACCATTCAAGGGGTGGAAAAACCTTTGCGAGGGTTTGGCAGCAGCATGGGGCGTAATAGTGCCGTGACCTTCGCCAGGGTGACTCCCATTCTAAGCGAAGGAGCCTCCCATGTCAAACCAGAAGCAATCGGCAATCGGTTCTGTTCTCAACGCTCAAAGACTAAGGAGTGAATTATGGTAACCCCAAAACAACTTATCATTGGTCCCACTTTCGAGGAGATGCTTCATCCAGAGAAGATTGATCCCCAAATCCGCCAACAGGCTCTGGAAGCCAGCGAGAAGGATCCCCTGGACCCTATCAATCTCTATAACATCACCTGGAAGAGCGCCGAGGGAAAAATCTACTACGAGGTATTGCCTCAGGAGTTCACCGGCGTCGAGGCCCCTATCGTGTGTCTTTACTCCAGGGACTTTCCCACCGGCAGCCACAAGGTTGGGGCTGCCTATTCGGTGCTCATAGACAAGGAACTCTTCGGTGAGGTGGACCCCAGCAAGCACTCCCTGGTCTGGCCCTCCACCGGCAACTATGGCATCGGTGGGGCCTGGGTGGGCTGCCGCATGGACTTTGACTCTATTGTCATCCTGCCTGAGGAGATGAGCCAGGAGCGGTTCGACCTGGTGCACAGCTTTGGCGCGCGGCTGGTGCTGACCCCCGGCTGCGAGAGCAACGTCAAAGAGATTTACGACAAGTGCTGGGAGCTGAAACGAGGCGACCCGGAACGCATCCGCATCCTGAACCAGTTCGAGGTCTTTGGCAACTACCGCTTTCACTATTACGTCACCGGGAACACCATCATTGAACTGGCGCAGGAGCTGAAAGAACAGGGGATAGGGGATGGGAAGATGGCGGCCTATATATCGGCTATGGGCTCGGCCGGCACCATCGCCGCCGGGGACCGCCTCAAGCAAGAGTGGCCCGATCACCGGATCATCGGCCTGGAGCCCATCCAGTGCCCGACGATCTATTGGAACGGCTACGGCGGCCACGACATCCAGGGCATCGGCGACAAGCACGTCACCTGGATCCACAACGTGATGAACATGGACG
>SOHZ01000230.1 GCA_004377365.1 Anaerolineales bacterium
GGGACGCGGCCATCGGGTGGTACGAGCGGGCGCGAGGGGTGTTCGAGGAGTTGAACCAGCCTGCCAATGCAGCTTTGGTCACCGGCAACATCGGGGACGTGCTCAAGGATAGAGGACATTGGCGCCAAGCACAAGCAGCATACCAACAGGCAATTGATATATTTCAAGAGCTGCGTGATCTCGAACGGCAAAGCGAGACATTGTTCGCCCTTGGGAATCTGTATCGGACGCAGAACAAAGTGGATGCGGAAAAGGCCAGCTATCAGCAAGCTGTAGAGCTTTACAACCGGAATTGGGACGCCCACCTGGCACTCGGCCTGTTGCAATTCGACGACGAGCCAGGATTGGCTGAGCAAGCCTGCCGACACGCTCTAGACGGGTTGCCGGTTCACGAGATACTGGCGCACGTCGGTCTTGCTATCGCAGCGGCAGGTCGGGGTGAATTGTCTCAAGTTCAAGCAGAGATCGAGACAACGCAGAGCTTGCTGGCAGTGGCTCAAAAGAAGTACACCGTAGTTGAGTTGCACTGGGAGGCGCTTCGTATTGTGGTTAGCGCCCTTGATGCTCCCGAGCAGGCGCTCCAGGACTCCCAGGCTTTCGACCTGAGTGCTGTGCCGGTTGATGAGCGAGATCTGATCGAGATTGCCTTTGGATACCTTTCTATTCTGGCGAAGTGGCTCTTGAGTGACTCACAAGCCTCAGGCTAGATCAGTCCAGTGTCGATATGAAGGGCCTACCGTGCCTGGGACGCGGTAGGCCCTTTTTGTTTCCCCCTCAGGCCCCATCGCTCTTGGTGAGGGAGGAGATCATAGTTTGGGTAATTATATCATGCACGATGAAAGTGCAATAGGGATGGAAAACACTCAGGTATGGGACTACGCGGGCTGATGGGGTTTCATCAGCCGCACCAGATGGTAATCTCTCTGCAGTTGAGTTAATTCAGCCATGCCGATTGGCTTGTCGCCGTAATGAACGCGCATGTAAGCCCACGTAATGCGGGATAAGGCTTCCTTTGCCTCTGGCCTAAAGGCTTTGTTCAGTGTGGGGAGATAGTCATCGGGCGGCTGGGCGCGGTGTCGCGGATAGCCGCGCCGGTTAGCTATGCGGCACAGGTTGGCGTAAATGTTTTGCACGGAAATAGCCGCTAGCAACTGGCGGCTCAAGCCGTAGCGCTTCACCAGGTTGGACACGTCGCGCAGCCACTGTACCCCGCGGTTCAACATACCGCCGCCCAGTGTGATGGTTTCCTCGCTCTCCTCCTCGGCATCTTCGATAAGTTGACTGCGGTCAATTTTTTTCAGGTAAAGCAACACAAACCCCAATGCCAGCACAATCACCAGCCCGATGGCGATGTAGCGCATGACGGTCCAAAACATCAGTATCTCCGGCGAGGGTTGAACGGGGCGTGGTTCGAATAGCGTTTCCCCTTCGCCGCCTATCATTTCCATCACCCCATACAAATCTATATCGCGAAATATTTCTATCAACCAGAGTAGCAAAGGCTCCAACGGTATTAGCATGAGCGCCACCGCCCACCATAAAACGCGTTCTAATACTGTCCACAGCGGATTGGACCAGCGCAGGAGCGCTTTGACCTTGTCCAGTGTGTAGAAAAGAGATAACCACGCTGCGATGCCCACAGTCAGTCCCACGCTCAGAAACACCTGTGCCAGCCGTCGCGGTGGCAGTGCCCTACCCACACTCTGGGAAACGATCGCTTTATCCCGAACTCGGGCCAGGGCGACGGCGGTCAATCCCAAGCCGAAATAGACCCAGATGAGCGGACTTGCACTTTGACCACTGAAGTAGCTGAGCAGGCTGGCGCTTGCAATCAGCAGCAGTATGCCCATCCGAAAGTTGAACCCTACTCTGAAAAAGGTCACTGTGCGACTGGTGGCACTGATGGCGCGTTGCCACAAAAACAGGTTGACCAGGATCAGCACCCATTCCAACTGTACCCCCTCATCGAAATTAAATAGGGCGTAGACAGTGTTGCCCAGCCAGTGGAGATCACCAACTGGCGTGCCTGGGTATAGCCAGAAACGCACTATCAGCAAGCTGGTCAGCAAGATCAGCGTCAATACCGACAGTTCGTAAAGGGGCGAATCAACCGCGAGGCGATTCAGTAGCTCCAGCACGAGCATCCATGCCAACAACGCCCCAAAGAGGCCGCCGAAAGCCGCTAAAGGGGACCAATCCCAGGTATACCAGTAGAACGCGAAAAGTAAAACAGGCGTGAACCAGGCTGCTTCCATGCCAGCCAGGCAGAAATAGATGAGCCCATCGCGGCGATTAGAGAGTAACATCAGATCATCACCTCTTTCGGTGCGATCAGATCCTCTACCAAATGTGGCAGATGGTAGACCAAAATGCCAGGTATCTCGCGGACAGGCGGCTCTTTGGCCAGGGTAAAGAGCACAATCTGGCGTCCGGCCTGTGCCAGATCAGACAGTGTGGCTAACAACTCATCGTGAACTAGGGCTGTGACAACGACGATCGTCGCGCCCCAGGGCAACCGCGGCGCTTCGCGCAGGAGCAGTTCTTCGATGGGCTGGGCGAAAACAGGCGTGACGGCTGCCAGCAGTTCCAAAATGCGCACCAGTTGTTTGGGACTGCGGCCAGGCAACAGCCGAATCGTCTGATCGCTGCCTGGCAAGAAGCCGTTGGCGATCAAGCCGACCGGCAAGCGCATCTCCACGCACAGTGCCGCCAGACTACCCGCCACACTGATCGCCCGTTCCATCAACTCGGGGATAATGCCCTGCCAGGCGCGCCGCATCGTGGAGACGTTAAGAAAGATCAATATCTGCGCGTCTTCACTGGGCTCGTAGATGCGACTGAGCAGTTGCCGGTGGCGGGCGGTGGCTTTCCAGTGGACTCGGCGCAAGCCGTCGCCGGGCTGCCATTCTCTAATACCTCTGGTGCGCATGGGGTCTTCGAAAATACGCCGCTCCGCGCTGCGGTCGCCAAAGGGATTTTTAGCGGGCAGGCGCATTTCGGCCACGGAATAAATGCGCGGATAGACGATAATGTGCTCGCGGTTGTGCCGCTTGGCTCTGCGGGAAAAAAGCCCGAAGCCGTCTCCGGTGCGGATGGTGATTGGCCCATAGGCATGATAGCCCCGCTTGGTGCAATGGAAGGTAAAGTTGCGCTTGAGGCGCTGAAAAGCGCCAGGCATCCAAAAACTCAGGTATTCACCCTGGTTGCTGGCGGGGTTGATCACGACCTGGCCCTGATCCATCGGCAGGTTCGCGGGGAAAACGTCCGTAATCTGTAGCCAGGTAAGGGGCAGGAACTTTTGGTTGCGCACCTCCAGGGTCAATTCGATCGTCTCGCCCAGGAAGGCTCGCCTTTCGCTGAAATGCCGCTGATAGTGCAGGCCAAAGAGACTGAATTCGTTCCAGAGCCAACCGGCCGCCGCGACGACAAACAGAATCATGGCCATGGCCAACATAAATTGGATATCGAGGAGCAAGCCGCCCAAAGTCAGCATGACCCCCAGTATCATCCAGGCTTCGCTGAATTGCGAGTCCTTTTCCAGGTCCAGGTAGCGCCGGCCGCGCAGTTCTGCGATCATCCGCTGATAGGCGCTACCCAGCCGCCGCTTGCTTCTACCGCCCCCCAGTAAGCCCTGGGATCCTTCATCCAGTGTTTGATCATTCATATTATTCCACCACCGGCACCGGCACCGTGTCGGTAATTTCGGCTACAACTTGCGCTGGGGTACGACCGCGCAGCCTGATCCGTGGGCTGATGTGGATACGATGCGCCAGGATGGACGGGCAGAGATGCTGGACATCGCTGGGAATGACGTAATCCCGACCGCGCAGGGCGGCCAGCGCCTGGCTGGCTTTGAAGAGGGCCATAGTGCCGCGGGGAGATACCCCCAGGTCTACCGCCTCGTGTTCCCGCGTAGTGCGCGCTACCTGCAAAACGTAATTCCGTACGTCCGTGCTGACGTGGATGTCCTGAGCCTGCCGCTGCAACTCCAGCACATCTTCTGCCGTCGCCACCACGCCCAGGTCAATCAGGGGGTCCCCGTGCTGATAACGTTGCAAAATTTCATCTTCCTCTTCCAGGCTGGGGTAGCCCAACCGCAGTTGCATCAGAAAACGATCCACTTGCGCCTCCGGCAGCGGAAAGGTGCCTTCCAACTCGATCGGATTTTGGGTCGCGATCACGATGAAGGGGCGGGGCAGTGGGTACGTTTCGCCGTCCACCGTGATCTGACGCTCTTGCATGGCCTCCAGTAGACTGGATTGAGTGCGCGGCGTGGCGCGGTTGATCTCGTCGGCCAGGAGCACCTGAGTCAACACCGGGCCGGGGCGGAACTCGAAGTCTTGACGCTTTTGGTTGTAAATGTTCAACCCGGTCACGTCGCTGGGCAACAGGTCCGGCGTGAATTGGATGCGGGCGAAGGAGCAATCGAGGCTCCGCGCCAGCGCCTTGGCCAGCGTCGTCTTGCCGATACCGGGTACATCTTCCAATAGCACATGTCCCTCGACCAGCAGCGCCACCAACATCAACTCCGTTACGTCGGCTTTGCCGATGATCACCTGGGATACATTTTCTTGGATCGCTTGCGAAAATTCGGTGAAATTCATAGAAACCCCTTATCGAATCTTACCCCGACCCTGGATGGGCCAGACGACCTCTACGAGGCCGTCTCGAATGCCGTACAGTTTGTCGTGCAGAAAGAGGGTCGAATCTCCATAGCCCACGATAAAGTCGAAAGTGTCGCCTACTTTCACTGTGGAATCAGGCGTCACCAGAGTCACTGTCCCATGTTCCGCCGACATCCTGATGGCCTTGGCGCCAGACAGTCCAACAGGTTTTGGTGCACTCGTCCACTTTGGCAGCGCCTTGAAGCCTGCATCGAAGATGATTCGATCCGGCGCTGGCCGACTGGTGACCATGGTCCGTACAAACAGAGAGGGCTTTGTCTCCACACCCCAGTTCTGACAGGAAACGTCACAGAAGATAGCGCCACCAGCCTGAATCTCGGTGATGCCGGGTTGGAAAGCGGTCACATAGGTTGTCCCACTCCCGCCGGCACTGACGATGCTCACCGGCAAGCCGGCCTCCCGACAAAGCTCTGCACTCTCGGTCAGCAGCCCGACAGATGTCTCGATCGCCCGCCGTCTCAAGTCCAGGTCATCAATGGCCCTTGTATGGCCTTCCCATGCCATGAGCCCCAGGTAGCGCAGCCCAGGCGTCTCGTGAACGATGCGGGACAGCTCTAAAGCCGGCTGACCAGGGGCGACGCCAGCGCGATGCAGCCCAATATCCAGTTCGACCAGAATCCCCAGCTCAACACCTTTCACTCGTGCTGCCTCGCCCAGTTCCACGACGTTTGCCTCGTTGTCAACTGTAGCTTTGACGTCGGCCTGGCGCCGGAGGTTGACCAGGCGAGCGATCTTGATAGGGCCGACAATCTGGTTGGCGATGAGAATGTCTTGAATTCCGGCGGCAGCCATGATTTCAGCTTCGCCCAGCTTGGCACACGTCACGCCAATGGCGCCAGATGCGATGGCCTGATGGGCAATGGCAGGCACCTTGATACCTTTTACGTGGGGTCGCCAGTTGACACCAGCCGCCTGAAAGTACTCGGCCAGATAGGTGATGTTGCTTTCCAATTGGTCCAGGTCCACCCAAAGGACAGGCGTATCCAACTCGGTTTTCTTGAGACCGACTTCGCTCACAGGTTCCTCCTTAGACCCTTCGGGTTTCCGAAACCCGAAGGGTCTTTCGGCTTCAGAGCAACTCCAACTGCCTTTGCCACAGTCAAATCCTCACTGATGAACGAATCTAAACAACCGATTGGGCTTTCCAATCCTGGAGAGCAAAGGGCAGGTAGAGCAGCAGGCCCACAGCCAGACCAACGGCCTCTGCACTCAAGATGTACCATGGCCAGGGTCCCAAAACATCCAACAGGCTGGGGGTGTCTGGCTTGTGGGCAATAAACATATAGTTGCTGCCAATCAACGCATTCACCAGCCCCACGAGCAGCATATACAGATTGGCCCCAACCACCGCGCGTAGCAGCGATGTCCAATAGGGGCGGTACTCTTCAACCACCGTCATATAGATCGCGGCGGTGACGACGGAACCATGGGAAATAAAGGTCTGGAAGAACCGAAAGTGAGGGAAACCATAAATCCCCAGATTGGGCGTGAGCAACGCCTGGGTGGCCCCGCCGATTCCCAGGAAGTAGGCGAATTCATAGATCGTATAGCTTTTGGTTATCAGCATAATGGTGCTGAGAAAGACAAACAGACCGCACAGGTGCAGGGGGAGCATCGTCTGGATCGTCCAATTCCCGGTCGTCCAAATCCAGAGGTGCCAGGCCGTTTCGTTCAAGATAAGCAGCGCGACCAGACCGTAGCGAAAGGCACGGCGGGCCTGGAGGCTGGCGTTTCGCCGCAAGGAGATGATAGAAAGGTTGACGAGCACCACCACGCTCAGGGTGATGAGGTGGGATAGAGAGAATAGCTGAAACGGCTCTCCGGTGTAATTCCAAGCAAGAAACTCGCCCATGGCTACCTCTATGTTAGTTCTTGTCTGGAAACTCCGTAGCGCTGTAGGCAGGTATGGAAACCTGCCCTACTTTCCAGACAGAAACTAGGTTAGCTTCCTAACTCATGTCTGAGCCCTTTGACTACGCTCAGGATAAACTCCGCGAAGAGCCTGCCCTGAGCTTGTCGAAGGGGTCTCGTTCTGTGCAAAACAAGCTCCTGAGCTCGCCTGAAACGGGATTCTTTCCTTCGGCTTCGCTCAGGACAGGCTTGCTGCGCTCCTCACAGAAAGGGCACCGACTCGGGCGCTGCCGTGGCGCCCATCAACTCGAACAGCACCTTCTGGATTTCGTTCTGGCGCAATCCGCCCCGCTCCAACACCAGCCGGCAAAGGGCTTCCAGCTCCGGCAGATCAGCCGGGGTCATGGGGAGGCCCCGGCCGACTTGCTGGTAGTAGGGCTTGAGCGCTTCATGGACGCTGTTCATATCCCGATCAGGATTCTCAATCTCCCGGCGGAGACGAGGCAGCATGTCGCGAATGATATGTTGTCGGCGCTGTAGAATCTCGCGCAGGTGTGCTTGATCTTGGGGTGAGTCAGCGTCACTTGGATCGTAGGGGCTCCAGGTATCGTACAAGTGGATCTTTGCTCCTACAAACTCGTTGTCATTAACCAGGCCGTGCCGGATTGTGATCCGGCATGCACCTTACGTTGCGCCGCCTTTGCTCTTGCTCGCGACGGATCACTGTGATCCGGCACGCGCCTGATATCAAGCTATCTCTGCTCGCGGTGGGTCACGATGATCCGGCACGCGCCTGATATCAAGCTATCTCTGCTCGCGGCGGGTCACGGTGATCCGGCACGCACCTGACATTGAGTTATCCTGCTCTTGCTCACGGCGGATCACAGTCTCTTGCTCACGGCGGATCACAATCTCATGCTCACGGCGGATCACAGTCTCATGCTCACGGCGGATCACAATCTCTCGCTCACGGCGGATCACAATCCGCCGCTCCCCCTGACGCGGGCCATAGTCCGCTCTGAGCACAAGCCGTCCCTTTCAAACTAGCAACTCGCGCGCATCTTTCAGTGGAATCAATGCTGGCTCACCCTGCAGATAGTACCTGGCGCTCGACCAGAAATAATCCTCTGGTGCCTCTACCAATTGCCAGTGGGGCTGCACAGGATTATTATGTATATAGATCAATTTTTGCTCTAGAAAAGCGGGAGTGGAGATACCTTTGGCAAGGTAGTCGTCCTCCCATACTTTGTGCTCCTGTTTCTCCGGTCGCAAAACCATCGCACGGAGAGCATCGAGAGCCGCCAAGTTGCTTTTAACCTGATATTGGCGCACGATCAAGCGAGACGTACCTGCTTTGAACGCCCGTGCCCAGTCTTTGGGCGGAAAGTCCTGTGGACACTGGATGATAACGTGGATGTGGTTGGGCATGATAACAAAGGCATAAAGGTTAACTTTGTTCATCAGGCTGATGTAGTACAGAGCGTCTACTAGGATGCGCTTGATGACATCTTGTCGGAAGATG
>SOHZ01000560.1 GCA_004377365.1 Anaerolineales bacterium
GCGGCCTAAACGCGGACTGTGGTCCGCTTTGAGCCTTAAATCGTGATCTACTGAAACTCTAACAAAACTCTAACACTCCTCTAGCGTTCTTCTAACAGTAGCAAGGTAGAATGAGAACGCAATAACCTGAAGGAAAAGCGGTATGAGCAGGAAACCCATCTGTGCCAACTGCAGCATCGAAATATACTGGCGACCGACCGTCGTTGACGGTGTAGCCTATTGCTGTTTGGGATGCAGCCGGGGCGGCCCCTGCGAATGCGATTACTCCCGGCTGCCCAAGACCGATGATCACACCGCCATTGTGCCTTTTACCACTGTTGCGGTACAGGTGTCATTTCCTGCCCACGAGCCTTCTTCCAATGGGAAAAGCGAGCAAATAAAGAAAAAGGGTTAGAGGAGGAATTGTCAGATGTCTAAAATCATAGGTATTGACCTGGGAACGACCAATTCCGTCGTCGCTGTGATGGAAGGTGGCGATCCAACGGTGATCACCACCGCTGAGGGGGGGCGCTTGTGTCCCTCGGTAGTAGCCTTCACCAAGACGGGTGAGCGTCCGGTGGGCCAGACGGCCAAGCGCCAGGCAGTGGTCAATTCCGATAACACTGTCTTCTCCATCAAGCGGTTGATGGGACGGCGCTACAACGAGCCCGAGGTGAAAAAGGCCCAGGAGGTGCTGCCCTACCAGATCGTGGAAGGACCCAGCGGCGATGCCCGGGTCAGCATCCCTCAAACGGGCAAGGAATACACCCCCCAGGAGATTTCGGCCATGGTCCTGCAAAAGCTGAAGAAGGACGCCGAAGCCTATCTGGGCGAACCGGTCACCCAGGCCGTCATCACTGTGCCCGCCTACTTCAACGACTCCCAGCGTCAGGCCACCAAGGACGCAGGCAAGATCGCCGGCCTGGAAGTGCTGCGCATCATCAACGAGCCCACGGCGGCCTCGCTGGCCTACGGCCTGGACAAAAAAGAGGCTGAGACCATCCTGGTCTTTGATCTGGGCGGCGGCACCTTTGACGTGAGCATCCTGGAAGTCGGCGAAGGGGTGGTGGAGGTCAAGTCCACCAACGGCGACACCTTCCTGGGCGGCGACGACTGGGACCAGCGCATCGTCGAATGGATCGCTGACGAGTTCAAGAAAAACCAGGGCATTGATTTGCGGAACGACCGTCAGGCCATGCAGCGCCTGAAGGAAGCGGCCGAGAAAGCCAAAATCGAACTCTCCACGGTGATGGAGACCGAGATCAACCTGCCTTTCGTCACTGCTGACGCTTCGGGCCCCAAGCACCTGCAGATGAAGCTGACGCGGGCCAAACTGGAGCAGTTGACCGAGGACCTGGTGCAGCGCTGTGTTGGACCTTTCAATCGAGCTCTGGAGGATGCCAAACTCGGCGCCAGCGACATTGACGAGGTGGTGCTGGTGGGCGGTGCAACCCGCATGCCTATGATCCAAGAGATGGTGAAGAAACTGACCGACGGCAAAGAGCCTCACAAAGGCGTCAACCCTGACGAGGTGGTGGCTGTGGGCGCCGCTTTGCAGGCTGGCGTGCTCGGCGGCGAGGTCAAGGACATACTGTTGCTGGACGTCACGCCCCTGACCTTGGGAGTGGAGACCCTGGGCGGCGTCATGACGCCTCTCATCGAACGCAACACCACCATCCCGGTACGCAAGGGCGAGATCTTTTCCACGGCTGCGGACGGCCAGACGGCCGTGACCATCCGTGTGCTTCAGGGCGAGCGCCCCATGGCTGCTGACAACATGCTGCTGGGCCAGTTCAACCTGGAGGGCATCCCGCCCGCGCCGCGAGGCATCCCTCAGGTCGAGGTCACTTTCGACATTGATGCCAACGGCATCCTGAACGTCTCGGCCCAGGACAAGGCCACGGGCAAAGAGCAAACGATCACCATCACCGCTTCCACCAACCTTTCCAAAGAGGACGTGGAGCGGATGGTAGAAGAAGGCCGGCGCCACTCTGCGGAAGACCAGCGGCGCAAGGAGTTGGTGGAGGCCCGCAACCAGGCCGACAGCCTGGCCTACCAGATGGAAAAGACCCTGCGCGAGATGGGAGACAAGGTCCCGGCCTCAGACCGCCAGGCCATTGAGGCCAAGATCGCCGAAGTCCGGCGGGTCAAGGACGGCGAAGACGTGAACCGCATCCGGCAGGCCATGGAGGAACTGAAGCAGGCCAGCTACGCCATGTCGCAGCAGATGTATGGCCAGGCCCAGCCCCAATATGGGCAGCCTGGCGGCAACGGTGGCGAGCCGCGCCAGGGCCACGGCGAAGACGAAGACGTGGTCGAAGGCGAGTTCCACGCTGTGTAACTCAGTCGCATAGTGAAACAAGAAGCCAGGACGATTTGTCCTGGCTTTTCCTTTTCCACTGGAAACGCTGATGCAGGCGTGTCTCCCCAGGAGGAAAAGGACAGTGCCTGAATGTCGGACGAGGCGGCTTAGAGCGCGTTAGATATGAATTTCGAGAAAGAGAATTTGGGGATGGTTCCCTAGTCTGTGATACAGGCTAGAGATATTTGTGGCTCTGGCAGGC
>SOHZ01000039.1 GCA_004377365.1 Anaerolineales bacterium
GCAAGCGATCTGCCATGTGGAGAACGAGACCCCTTCGACAAGCTCAGGGCAGGCTCTTCGCTATCGCTCAGAGTGACAAATCCAAGTGCGGCTTTTCCATCAATACGTTTTATTGACCTGCTGCTGGGAAGGGGTGAGGAGAGGGAAGCCAGGTCTCGAAAGTTAAGCTTACTGTCGTTGTGGGCCTACCTGTTTTCCTTCGTCCTCTTTATGACCCTTGGCGATAAAAAGTTCGACCGCTACATCTTGCCCATCTATCCCATAGTGGAAATCCTGGCCGCGCTGGGCCTTTGTCAACTGTTCGAACCCTTGCGAAGGTTGGGCAGTAGCTTTCAGGCCGGAAGTGTCTTCGCTCGTCGAGAATCGTCCTGTGACCAAGGCTATTCGCAACCCTTCGACAAGCTCAGGACATCGCCTTCGCAAGGGTGGGCGTGGGTTTTTGGTCTGGTGGTGGCTGCCGTGCTGCAAGCCGGGTTTACCCTGCCTCATTATCCTTACTATTTGACCTACTACAACCCGCTGGTAGGCGGGGGGCAGTTGGCTCCTCACGTCTATACTGTAGGCTGGGGTGAGGGATTGGACCAGGCGGCTCGTTATCTCAATCAGAAACCAGGAGCGGCTCAACTGGAGGTCTCTTCCTGGTATCACCGGGAGCTTATCCCCTTCTTCCTCGGCTCGGCGGATCGTCTGGATCCAAAAGGCGACACCGATCTCATGCCCTGGCACACAGCCGACTATGTGGTCTTTTACCTGAATCAGGTGCAACGGGAAAACCCCGACCAGGCTCTGGTCAACTACATCCGCTCCCTGGAGCCTGAGCACGTGGTGCGCGTGAAGGGCATTGACTACGCCTGGCTCTATCGGACGCCAGAGTACATTCCTGACGATGTGGTGCCAGCCCAACACGTCCAGCGGGCCTGGTTTGGGGACGACCTGGCCCTTTTGGGATACGATGTGGACGCCAGCCAGGTACCTCTGAATGGGAAATTGGGGGTGAGCCTCTATTGGGAGAGCCTGCGAGAGATGGAAGCTGATTACCGGATCTTCCTCGATCTGGTCAACGGGGTTTACCATGTTTGGGGGAAGCAAGAAGGGCGCCCGTATTGGGATGGCTATCCCACCAACCAGTGGCCCAGGGGATTGGTGATGAAAGACGTGCGCGGGATCGAGGTCTGGCCGGGCACACCGCCGGGCTTCTATCAGGTTGCGGTCAGTGTATACGATCCCGCCTCTGGTCGGTGGCTGCCGCCCGATGGAGGGGGTGACCTGATCATTGGGCCCGTTGAGCTGCCCCGGCGAGAGTCACCTCCTGTGGAGGCTCTGGACATCGAGCATCCGCTGTCAGCCAATCTGGATGACAAGGTCCGGCTTCTGGGCTACAATATGACGGGGGCTGTCCTGCCGGGCAAAGAGGTACATCTGACCCTCTTCTGGCAGGCCCTGAAAGCAATGGATAAGGACTATACTGTTTTCATCCATCTGGTAGACCCGCCGGATCACATCTGGGGCCAGAAAGACAACCCGCCGGTGGATGGGTTCTACCCGACCACCACCTGGGAGGAAGGGGAGATCGTGCGGGATCAGTATGATCTGGGTGTATCGTCAGATACGCCTCCTGGCCAGTATCAGATTGAGGTCGGGATGTACCTGGCTGAGACAGGAGAACGCCTGTCCGTCTTGGCTGAAGACGGAAGTGTGCGGGCAGACAAGATCATGCTGACCAGGATAGAATGCGAACGTTGATTGCCGAGTTCACAAGTTGCAATCCCAATCTCGGATTTGACAGCCCGAATCGCTCACGTTATAATAGACCTCGTACAGAATCTATTGACTCTGGAGAATGGACCATGCCGGATTGCATGATCGAGCTTCGCAACGTGACCAAATGTTACGGCGATATCGTGGCCAACGACCACGTCAACCTGGGCATCCTGCGCGGGGAACTGATGACCCTGCTGGGGCCTTCGGGCTGTGGCAAAACCACCGCCCTGCGCTGCATCACCGGCCACAATACCCCCGACGAGGGACGGGTCTTTATTGACGGGGAGGACGTGACCGATGTGCCCACCCACAAGCGGGAGTTGGGCATGGTCTTTCAGAACTTTGCCCTCTTTCCCCACATGACTGTCTTCGAGAACGTGGAATTCCCCCTGATGATCCGCAATCTGCCCAGGGGAGAGCGACGGGAGATGGTGATGGATGCCCTCACGCTGATCCACATGGAGAGTTACGAGAAACACTACCCGCGCCAACTCTCCGGTGGACAGCAACAGCGCGTGGGCCTGGCCCGCGCTCTGGTCTACCGCCCCAAGGTCCTGCTCCTCGACGAGCCCCTTTCCAACCTGGATGCCAAGCTGCGCGAGGAGATGCGCTTCGAGATCAGAGAGCTGGTCAACCGGCTGAAGATTACCGCTCTCTACGTCACCCACGATCAGGAGGAAGCCCTGGCCCTTTCCGACCGGGTAGCCATCATGAACGTCGGACGCTTGGTGCAGGTGGGCACCCCCGAAGACATCTACGAGTACCCCGAGTCCCGGTTCGTGGCTGACTTTATCGGGCTCTCGGACTTTGTCGAGGGCACTGTCGTTTCTGTCAAAGATGAACGCATTATCATGACCGTTGATGGCCTGGAACTGGTCGTGCCCGGCCTATCGGGTGTGGAGAAGGGGCAGAGCCTCATGGTCTTTATCCGGCCCAATGACGTCCAGCTCTTCCCGGTCAGCCACGAGGGGGACGAGAACGTCTTTGACGGTGTGGTGGACAAGCTGACCTACCTGGGCGACAAAATTGACTACCGCATCACCTTGGGTGAGAGGCTGGAGATGCGGGTGCAGACCGACGGCAAGCAACGCTTCAAAAGAGGTGAAAAACTGAAAGCGTATCTGCCGATGGAGCGATGCCAGGCTGTGATGGGAGACTGAGCGACGGTGAGAAGGTAGCTGGCGAAGGAGGGAGTCACGATGGCATCTGCAGGCTACAAAGGGATAGTGAGAGGCAACATAGTGATTTTACAAGAAGAGATTCCGTGGCCCGATGACACGCCGGTTGTAGTCATCGGTGCTGAAGCCTTCGAGCAAGAACCCGACTGGGAGGCGGACCCCTTCTTGAGAGTTGACGAGTGGGGGATAAAGACAGGCATTGCGGACCTGGCAGAGCGGCATGACTACTACGCCTATGGAGTAGACACGTCGTGAGAGAAGCGATCTTTGTACTTCGAGCAAGCCGGGTTTGAGCGGTTGTTGAAGCCATAATTGTCGAAGGATGGCTATGGAATGGTGTCGGACAATGGCCGATTGGACAGTCCAGTACGGTTAGTTGTTATTGACGTTGACGGCTGCCTCACCCCGGGCGAGGCCCAGCCGTGGAATTTTGAGGCTTTGAGCTATGTCGCTCAACTGAATCGAGAAGCTCGACATAACCCACAGATGCCAGCGATTACCCTCTGCACGGGGCGGCAAGAGCCCTATGTGGAGGTGCTGATGCAGGCCATTGACGCCCACTTGCCAGCGATCTATGAAAACGGCGGTGGGCTCTATTTTCCTCAGGAGTACCGTTTTGCCGAAAACCCTCTTATTACACCAGAGATGCGCGAGGCCCTGAGCGGGGTCAAAGCCGCCTTGCGCCGGGAGATTGTCGAAACGGGCCGGGGCTACTTTCAGCCGGGCAAAGAAGTCTCTCTCACCCTTTACCCTACAAATCACACCACTGTGCGCGAGCTTTACCGTGTCGCCATCGAGGTCCTGACCGCTCACCAGGTCCACTACACTGCCCAGGCCTCGGTCAGTTGTGTGGATATCTTGCCCCAAGGAGTGGACAAGGGCAGCGGGGTAAAGTGGCTCTCAGACGAGACGGGCATCCCCCTGGCCCAGATAGGCGGCATCGGCGATTCCACCAGCGACCTCAAGTTCCTGCGCCTGGTCGGCCACTCTGCCGCCCCGGCCAACGCTACAGACGAGGTCAAAGCGGCTGTGGACTATGTATCACTCTACGAGGACGGCGATGGAGTGGTGGATATCTTGCGCCGATGGGATGGACAGTACAACGGACAGAAGAATTCAACGGATGGGTGAGAGATGACATACGCTGAAGTGGTGGTCAACACCCCCCTCCACCGGCGGGTGACCGTAACAGAAGACCTGGCTTCAGACCTGAGCCCTACCTTTCACTATGCTATCCCCCCTGATCTGCAGAATCAGGTCACGGTGGGCCAGTTGGTCTGGGTGCCCTTTGGCCCACGCCGCCTGCAAGGGCTCATCCTGGCCCTGTCCGATACATCGCCTGTAAAGGAGACCAAAGACCTCTACGAGATCATTGACCCCCAGCCCTTCCTCTCTCCAGTTCAAATCCAACTGGCCCGTTGGATCAGCAACTACTACCTGGCCCCCCTCATTGATTGCGTCCGCCTGATGCTGCCCCCAGGCATTGAGCAGCGAACCGAAACAATGGTGGAACTGCAGGCTGACGCTCCCCCCGGACGCAATCTGACCCGCCAGCAACGGGTCGTCCTCGAATTCCTGCGCCGCCGTGGCCCTCAAAAGCTCAGTCAGATCGGACGTCAGCTAAAAGTAGAGAACGTGCGTCCGGTCATTGACCAGTTGGTCCGCCGTGGTCTGGTCACCACTCGCTCCGAGATCTCAAAGCCCCGGGTCCGACCCAAGCAGGCCCGTTTCGTGCGCCTCACCGCTGATGAGGCCCAGATAGAGCAGGCCCTTCGGCGTCGCTCAGGACAGGCCCTCCCCCGTCTGGGCCGTCCATCCAAACAGGCCGACGTGCTCCTGGCCTTGGCCGAGAGCGAAGACCCTCTGCCCACTCTGAGTGAAGTCCGTGCCGCAGCCCGCTGCACGGAGAGCCCCATCCGGGCTTTGGCCGAAAAGGGACTGGTGGAGATCACCCGACGCCGCCAGTTGGTGTCCCCACTCCTCTCGCCCCGCGCCGTCAACGAGACCATTGCTAGCGACCTGCGCCGGGCTCCCAAACAGGCCGCCGTCCTGGCCTATCTACGCGAGCGGGGGGAGTCCATTGAGGTGAAGGAACTGCGCCGCCAGATTGGCTGTTCCAGTGCCGTGCTGGACCAGTTGGAAGCCAAAGGCTGCGTGGAACGCCTCGGCGAGGAGCCAGCCGTCATCCTGGCTATCCCTCTGGGAGAAGTAACCGACGCCATCATCGAACTGCGCGGCGCTCAGAAACAGGTGGCGGTGCTAGAGTTCCTGAAAGGCGAGGAGGAGCCCGTCTGGATCGGTTGGGTCTACGCCCAGACAGGATGCAACTTGCAAACCCTGCGGGCTCTGGAGAAACATGGCCTGATTAGCCTGGAGGAGGAAGAGGTACGACGTGATCCCCTGGAAGGGCGGGAGTTCGTGACCGACGTGCCACCCAAGCTCACGCCGGATCAGGAGGCGGTGTGGGAAGAAATCGCGCGGGGAATGAAAGAAAAGGTAGGGCAGGTTTCCATACCTGCAGATAGTACTTCGTCGCCCGTGGTCTATCTGCTCCACGGCGTGACCGGCAGCGGCAAGACAGAGATCTATCTGCGGGCTTTGCAGACGACCTTGGCCATGGGACGGGGGGGCATTGTCCTGGTGCCCGAGATCGCCCTCACCCCCCAGACCATCCGCCGCTTCGCCGCGCGCTTCCCGGGGCACATCGCCGTCCAGCACAGCAAGCTCTCCCTGGGTGAGCGCTACGATACCTGGCGGCGGATCCGAGCCGGTGAGGTGGACGTGGTCATCGGTCCCCGCTCGGCGGTCTTTGCCCCCACGCCCCACCTGGGCCTCATCGTCATGGACGAAGAGCACGAGTGGTCCTACAAACAGCAGCAGAGGCCCCCCCACTACCACGCCCGTGACGTGGCTCTCAAATTGGCCGAACTGACGGGGGCCGTTGTCATCCTGGGCAGCGCCACCCCCGATGTGGTCTCTTATTACAAGGCCCAGCGAGGGGAGTACAAACTGCTGGAACTGCCCAAGCGTATCATGGGACACAGGACACAGGATGCAAAATGTAGAATGAAGAGTGAAGAACGTGGGAGGCAGGATGGTGAGGCGGTGTCCCCTGCCCCTGCTCCCTCCGGATTTGCAATCCGGAGAGGTTACAAGGAGCTTGGGCCGGAATACAAGGGGGCGTACTACCTGGAGCTACCTCCTGTCCAGATTGTTGACCTGCGGCAGGAACTGCGGGCTGGCAACCGCAGCATCTTCAGCCGGGCCTTGCAGCAGGCCATGACCGAGGCCCTGGACGCTGGTGAGCAGATCATCCTCTTTCTCAATCGGCGGGGCACAGCCACTTTCATCATGTGCCGTGACTGTGGCCACGTCCTCAAGTGCCCCCGCTGCGATGTGCCCCTGACCTATCATGGGGCCAAGGACGAACTGGTCTGCCATCACTGCAACCGGCGCAGTGCCGTGCCATCGGTCTGCCCCGATTGCTGGAGCAAACGCATCAAATTCTTCGGCATTGGCACCCAGAAGGTGGAAGCCGTCACCAGAGAGCTTTTTCCCCAGGCCCGCCTCCTGCGCTGGGACCGGGACGCCACCGGCGGCAAGGACGCCCACGACATCTTTCTGGAGAGATTCATCAACCACGAGGCCGACGTCATGATCGGCACTCAGATGGTCGCCAAGGGGCTGGACTTGCCTTTGGTGACCCTGGTGGGAGTGATCAACGCCGACACAGCCTTGTACCTACCTGATTTCAGGGCTGGCGAGCGCACCTTTCAGATATTGACCCAGGTAGCCGGGCGAGCCGGGCGCAGTGTGTTGGGCGGCAAGGTCATCATCCAGACCTACACCCCCGAACATGATTGCATCCAGGCAGCCAGCCGTCACGATTACGAGGGCTTTTACCGGCAAGAGTTGGCTTTCCGGCGCGAGCAGGGCTATCCTCCCTTCCGCCGTCTGGCTCAGTTGGTGTATACTCACTCCAACGCAATCCGTTGCGAAGAGGAGGCGAACAAGCTCTATCGCCTGTTGTGCCACAAAATCGCCCGTTTGGGCCTGTCTGAGATGGATCTCATTGGCCCGGCTCCCTGCTTCCGCTGGCGGCTGCGGGGCAAGTACCGCTGGCAAATCGTGGTGCGCGCCGCTGACCCTCGCGCCCTCCTGGCCGACATGGTCTTCCCTCTGGGCTGGCGGGTTGATATAGACCCGGTCAGTCTGCTATGAGTCTCAGTAGATTACAAATTGCTCCCGCTGGACCACAGTCCAGCGGCCTAAACGCGGACTGTGGTCCGCTTTGAGTCTTAAATCGTGAGCTACTGAGCCCCAAATCACCCGTATTGACACCGTGGCTCGATTATGTTATCATGGGAGCTAAAGAAGGTGCAACATGAGCAATCGTGACATCTCCACAAAAAGCCTGGAGGGAGAGTTGCTTCTCCTCTCTTCTCTCTCCCCAGCGGAGCAGGCGGCGTTGGAGGATTTCCTTAACGCTGTGCGAGGTTCCCTTGGGAGTGAGGTTGTGGATGTGCAACTCTTTGGTTCCAAAGCACGGGGGGATGCTACGCCAGAGTCAGATGTGGACGTGTTGGTCGTGTTGCGACAAGATGAGCCAAAGCTAATAGACGCACTCTATGATCTGCTTCTAGATGTCTGCCTTAGCCACAACGTTTATATCTCCCTCAAGGTCTTCTCCGAAACAGAATACGAACGGTTGAACCATCCCCGTACGCCATTCATGCAGAGTGTTGCCAGGGAGGGGGTGGCACTGTGGAGATGACGGCCCGAGACCTGGCCAAATACCGCCTGGAGCTGGCGGAGGAAAAACTGGATGTAGCCGTGAAGCTTCTCGATGATAGAGCTTGGCGGGATGCAGCCTCCAGGGCTTATTATGCCATGTTTCATGCCGTGCGTGCCCTGCTGGCTACGAAACGATTGGACTCACGAAAGCATTCTGGGGTGATCTCGCTGTTCAACCAGCATTTTGTGAAGTCCGGCGTGGTGAGCCGCGATCTGGGACGTATCCTTATGACACACCGATTTCCCTGAAATAGGATGAACTGGCAAGTATTCCTGGCAATCAA
>SOHZ01000568.1 GCA_004377365.1 Anaerolineales bacterium
CCGACTTGCTGCTCTACTGGATCCTCTACGAAGATGAGGCTTTTCAAAAACGGTTTGGTAAACTCCAAACCAACATAAGTTACCGTCAGCGGGCCGCCCTGTCCTTGTCCCTGCAGTTGGTATATAGGCAAATAGGGCCTGGCCAAAAGGCGAGCGATCTCCTTTGCTTCGTGCAAGAGAGGTATTATAGCACGCTGCACAGAGGGGGGAGCCTCTAGTTGAGCTTTGATCCACAAGTCACGAATGAATTTAAGAGCTTTGTTCATCGTCAACTCTCCTTCAATTTATTAGATGTTCCAAGTCTTCTCAAGGGTCTGAACCTCAAAAAGCTCGCATAGCAGTCGCTCCTCCCCGAACTTGGCCTTAAAGTCGCGCATGCGGCTCGTCTATCTCGCAAATGGCATAGCGATATTTACCAGAGCCATATACAGCTATCTCATCAGGGAACTCGAACTCTACATTGACGTTGTCACCCAAAGCCATCTTGACGGTGCGTTCTATCTCGGACAGCCTGGCCTCGTCCAGATCCGCATCCTTCACAATGCGGGCCACAACGTGATCCAGAGATTTCTGCACCAATTGGAATCGCTTGACGCCTTTCATGCCAAACATTGGGCTGGCGAATCCGCCCCAAACCGACCGACCGTCCCTCGTCTTGAACATGTCAACCCGCCGCGCCAAAGCCAGATCCATCATCGGCAGTTCCCGCCCACAAGGACAGTGGGCCTCCACACGCCAGGCTCCCATATCCTCAACACTGTAGCGGATGAAGGGCATACCGTAGTTGTTGAGATTGGTCACAATGATGTCGCCGACTTTGGCCTTGGCAGGCTGGCCGTCTTTCAGGATCTCGATGTAGACGTCTTCGATGCTGGCGTGCAAGCCCGTGTGCGCCTCACATTCGCAACTAATGCCCCCTAGCTCTCGGGTGCCGTAACGGTTGAACATTCTGCCGCCAAAGACTTCTCCGATGAACTGTCGCTGGGCAGGATAGAGCACTTCAGCCGAGGCAAAGATCGCGTCAAATTTAATGTCGTCAAAACCGTGCTCACGTACAAATTCGGCGAAACGATACAGACTGGAAGGGTAGCCGAAGAGGATCCGAGGGCGGCGGTGTCTAACCTGGGTGGCAAACGCGCTCATACTTTGCTCTGAAAGAACGTAAGCGTTGGTTACAAAGCGATTGAGCGCCCAGTTCATCAATTTGACCCGGATGGATTGGGAGGTCTTTGCTTCAAAGTTTGCCCCCCAAATGTAGGCGTGGACTTGTCCCAGTTGCCAGCCAGCCCATCCCAGGTGACGGTGAATGTCGGCTGTTACATAGTCACGGAAATTGCTATCTTGCATAAAGATCAGTGGGTGCCCTGTAGAGCCTCCAGTCGTGAGAGGACTCATCTGCTTGCGACGTTGGAGGTCGGCGGTGAGCAGGTCATCAAAGTTCTCGCGAATAATTGCCTTGGTCAGAATTGGGATTTTGCGCATGGTGGTCAGGTCGGTCAGAACATCGGCTGGTCGGAATCCAACGCGGTCGAACAAGCGGTGATAGTAGGGTACGTGCTCGTACGCGTACTCTAACAACCGATGCAGTTTGTTGCACTGCAGGTTCAAAAGCTCATCTCTGCTGAGCCACTGAGTCCGGTTCAATTCATCCAGATGCTCCAAAAAGCGACGGCCAGTGACCTTCTGATAAAGCCGTATCGCTTGTAAGCGCGGGAACGCGTTCATCGTGCACCTCCTTGGGAGCGCTGCCATCTATCGCCCGACAGTTGCTGTCGTAATGCTCTGAGGGTCTCGGCTACAGGATCGGCCAGCATATACCTCAGGCCTGTTTCTTCAAGGGGGAATTTTTCATATTGGCTCCTACCTAGGACGCTTAGTATTCCCTCCTTTAGCGCTGTTTTGGAATGAATGTACCGAGTGAGTTCATAGTCTGGAGCAGGAAAAGGAATATCTAATGCTGCCAGACAAGCCAGGTAAGGAAAGCTCACGCCAGCTACGTATGAACCACGCAAGCTTCCCCAAAAACGAGCGTTCACTTCCAGGATTTTGACTTGGTTGTCCTCAGCGTCATAGAACATGTCTATATTGGCCACACCGTTGTACTTGAGGGCCGAAATGAGCTTCGTCGCGACGTCCAACACACCCTCGCGTTCGACGAATTGGACGGCCGCGGCCGCGGCGTATTCTTGAGGATTCGGTATAAACCCCTGCTGTATCGTATAAGCTAGCATCTGCCCTTGCTGGCACAAGATGTTTAGGCCTCCCACATAGCCCGTCAGGAAACTCTGGACAATGTACCTGTTCTTGATCTTTTCACTGTCACATTGCTCCAGAAACTCGTACAGTTGAGATACGTTGTCAAAGCGCTGGATACCCTCCCCGCCCCAGGCCATAACAGGCTTGATCAGCACAGGAAACTCTAAATGGCGTATTTGCTGCTCAAAGTCGCTATCGAGGGTACATAGGACTGTCGGTATGGTCGGGATTCCATGCTCCTGCATCAATTTGAATAACAGCCATTTGTTGTTCGCTAC
>SOHZ01000307.1 GCA_004377365.1 Anaerolineales bacterium
GCCCCATAGCAATCAGAGCATAGAGGCCACCCAGCAGCAAACCGGCAATCACTATATCCAGGATGGTTACAATCATGACGATAGCCTCCTAGCCTTGGTAATCACAGGTGCAGGCTGCCTAAAAAGTACCCGACAACTCCTCAGGGTAATAAACCCCTTAAAAGTTGTTCTTATTGCACCCTTTAGACAGCCTGCTTAACTACTCGTCTTGTTGTTGATGGACTCAATGTCTACTCTTATGGAGTTGGCCACTCCGGCTTGGGATATGTCATCTCTGCGGTAGCCTTGTCTTGAGGTCCGATGACTTCATACACTCCGTCTATCCACTGACCAATCTCTCCGGTATGACATTCCTTTGCCAGAAGTCCGTTCTCAAACCAGGTCGGTCCCAGAACCGTATCGAACTTTTCCGTAGCAATCAAGTCCCTTATCTCTTTCTGGTCAAGGGTTCCAGCCTTCTCGATAGCTGCCTTCCAGACATCCAGCGCAGCCCAGTAGAGCGGATGCCCCCACCAATCCTGGACTTCTTCAGGCTTGCCTTCGTAGAGTTTGTCAGCCAATTCGTCGAGTGCGGGAGAGGATTTCCGGCTAAAGGTGGTAAAACCTATTATTCCCTCCGCCGCTGGCCCAAACGCTGCATGGTAAAACCCGAAATTGACTCCGGGGCCGCCTACCCAGGCCTTGGGGTTAAAGC
The DNA here is from genome assembly GCA_004377365.1 of Anaerolineales bacterium. Taxonomy (GTDB): domain Bacteria; phylum Chloroflexota; class Anaerolineae; order E26-bin7; family E26-bin7; genus E26-bin7. The sequence goes on from SOHZ01000307.1 coordinate 695, forward strand.
CAAGCTCCATTGACGTCCCGGTAGCAGGCATGATTTGATCGGGATAGGCAAAACAGCAAAAGACATCGGCCCCAGACGCCTTAGCTTCCTTGATTACGGGCGATAGGTCCTTAATGTCAGGCGGAATGCTCTTGACACCAAGGATATCAATTCCCTTCTTCGGGAATTCAATACCCGCCACACCGGAATACTCTATGCCGTGGAGGTCAGCAATGTAAATTATGTACGCCGTCTTCGCGCCCTGATCGGCAAGAAGGTCGGCCAGAACCGGCAGCTGGTACCAGTCGGAAAAACTCAAGCTGACGAACACGTAGGGTAGACTGGGAAGCATGTCCTTGATACTCGTGGCACCGCCCTCGGCTGTCAGCAGCACATACTCGTACTTGTTGGCTATTGGAGCCTGGGCAAAAACAAAAGCGGTGCCACAGGCGGGCCATAGGAAGTCAACCTTGTCCTCCAGGATCAATTTTTCCGTCAGCCTCGTCATCGTGCCCACATCGCTCTTATCGTCATATACTACTAACTCTATGGGCAATTTCTTGCCGTATTCCTCCACATATACCCCACCATCGGCATTAACCGCATCAACCCATGTCTCATAGACTGGTCTGAATGCCGAGTCTCCAATCACGGCTAATGGGCCTGAGAGAGGTCTTGACATACCAACAACGATTTTGTCTTTGGCTGGTGGGGCTGGGGTTGGGGTTGGGGCTGCGGTAGGCGCTTCGGTGGGCGCTGCGACCGGTGTGGGCGATGGGCCGCATGCCGCTGCAACCAGTCCAACGCCGGTTAGTGCTGCGCCGTGAAGGAATTCACGGCGGGTCAAACTCTTGGTATCCATTTTTTCCTCCTTTTTGTTTTTGGGTTCTGGAAAGCGGCTCAAACCTTTAGCACTCATTTTTCCCCTCCTTTTCGTTTTCGAGTTCTAGAAAGCGGGTCAAACCTTTATAGCCTCATGTTTTCCCTCCTTTGGCATAATCGGAAACAATTTTTCTCCTTGAGGTGCGGCCTTTCATCGCCTGTCACCCAAAACCAGGCAGGAGACAAGGCCGAAGCGAAAACAACAGGAATTACTGAACTGGGATACCAATTCGAGAGTTAAAAGCAGATTTTAGTCCAGCACGCGGTATAATCCACGCCCGGCGGCAGGAGCGGTAGCATCTCCTCGATCACCGTCGTGCAGGCGATGACCTTGGTGCGTGTAGCCTGTATCTGGCCTGGTCTCTCAAACACCATCCGGTGATTCATGGTGCGCTTTGCACATATGATACACTTATATAGGGAAGTTGTCAAATCAGGGAGACAATTAGCGGCCACCGAGAACACCGACATCAACAACCAGCCACCGGACCTGGCAGGCTTCTACCGGAAGCCTGCCAGGTCTATTTCCCCTTCTTCTTGACCTCCTTCATATCGGTCTGGTCAAATATCCAAACCGTGTTGCCGGCAGGAATGTCCGGGTCGGTAATGATGTCCAGGCGCTGGTTGTATCCGCCCTACACAAACAGGTAGGCACTATGCCCGCCTCGTAACCGTTCAGGTGGACGTTCAAAATGAATTTAGGGCAACTTGGGATCTGTCATTGCGAGCCGAAGCCGCGAGCACAGCATGGCGGGCAGCGAAGCAATCTCCAGGGTAAAATTGCCTTCAACGGTGGAGATTGCTTCGTCGCGGAGTTTATCCTGAGCCTGTCGAAGGGCTCCTCGCAATGACACTTCTGAACGCTTACCCCGCCTCGATCAGGCCCAGGAGAACCGCTTTCAGGGTGGGCCAGCAGAACCTCTCGAATTGCTCGTCGGACATAAAGCCGTCCGCGCCCCGGTGCACAGCCTCTCCTCCGGTACTACAACCTCAGCCCTTTTCGGTGTTTATTTGTATACGCCGTACTCCTTGGTAAAGTCAACCATCGCCTTGACATTTTCCGGCTTTGCATGGTCAAAGAACGATCCATTAGCCATGATAAAACCACCGCCTTTACCGGCAGTATCTATGAGCTTCTTGGCGTAATCTCTCACCTCCTCAGGTGTGCCCAAGTGCAACATGGCGGAGGGCACGTTGCCAAGGAGGCAGGCATTTTCACCCAAGGTCTTCTTGGCTGTCGCCATATCCGACTGGTCGATCATCCAGAGGGTCTTGCCCTTTGGTAGGTCTTTGACGACTTTGAGACGCGAGTTGTAACCGCCCTCGGCCGCGGGGTTTGGAACGCATCCCTCCTCGATCAGGCCCAGCATGACCTTCCGCAAGGTCGGCCAGTAGAACTTCTCAAACTGCTCATCAGAGAGGAAGCCATCAGCACCCTTATGTAGCGGTAGGAAGATGATCGGCTGTCCGGTCATCTGTGCTGCTCCAACCCCCATCTTGATCATGAGTGGCGTTATGGCTTCCATGGCATCGAGGAGCTTATCGGGTTGCCGATAGATATCCAGCATGATCCCTTTGGTGCCTCTGAGGGTGTCGCCGATCATGTCAAACGGCGCTTTCGTGAACCCGCCCCATAACTGCGGAAAGCCTAGGCCAGCCAGTTCTGCATTGAGGGCTCCCAGGACTCCTGCCCATTGCAGGGCTTCACCCCCGGCCTCAAAAAGGGCCTTATAGGCGGCTTGAACGGGGGGTATACCATAAGGTATGAAATTAAAGGCAACCCCATATATTTCGAGTATGCCTGGGAGAAATGGGAGCATCTGGAAGGGCTCTAACGCTCCGAATACGCGTGGCAGATAGACATTGCTGAAGAAACCCGACGGGTCCTGAATCAGGGCATCATATTCATCCGCCTTCATGTATTCGCCTTCATTGCACTGGTAGCTGTGTTCGGGCGAGACCCCATGACCCGGCCAGGAGTACAACTTGTAGTCAAGGATCTCAAAGAACTTCCCGGGTCCGGGGGCCGTGGCGCCGATATGCACATCCGCTTCAAAGTCAAGGGTAAATTTCCTGAAGGCCGCGTGCAGTTTGTCGTAGTCGTACATCATCTCCTGGGGGGTCATTCCGTTGTAAAAAGCGGGGTAGAAGCTTGGTATTACAGCCACCGGTACCCGATCAGGCTTCTTCTTCAGCTGGATGGCATCCTTTATCCTGGTTATTCTTTCCTTGTACAACTTCTCGGCTTCCGGGCTTTGGAACTGAAGGTCATTCCCCTGAGGGTCTTTCGGCGAAAGCCACCTTTGAAACAGTGCCTCCTGCTTTTCATCTGGTGATAACTGGTTTTCCATTTTTGTTACCTCCATCTTCTCTGCTGAGGATTCTTACTTGGTGCCGACCCATTTTTTGGCGAGGGATACTCCGGCCATGGCATGTTCACCATAGGCATCAGCGCCAGCATACTTCCTTATCTCGTCGTTGACCTGACCGCCGCCAATCATGATCTTGACCCCGTCCCGCAGGCCGGCTGTCTTGATGGCCTCGATGGTCTCTTTCATGGCGTCAAAGGCCAGGGTCAGGAACCCGCTCAGGCCGACCACCTGCGGCTCAAAGTCCTGGATGGCCTCCACGAACTTGAGCGCGGAGACGTCCACACCCAGATCAAGGACATCGAAGCCGTTGACGTCGAGCATAAAGGTGACAATGTTCTTGCCGATATCGTGGATGTCCCCCTCGACGGTGCCGATGAGCACCTTGCCGCGACGTTCGATCTCCGGCAACTTGGCCAACTCGGGCTTGATCATATCCGTGATCTGGGTCAGCATCTCACCAGCCAGCATCAGTTCGGGCAAAAAGTAGGTGCCCTCCTGGTAGCGTTGGCCGACGATGGCCATGGCCTGCCTGGCTGAATCCAGGATCGCCATGGGCTCCGAACCACCTTCTACCATCTCTTTGACTAACTTGAGGGCTTCTTCCTCCCTCATGTCAGCGATGGCCTTGACCAGTTTTTTTGACATAGTGTCCTCCTTTCAAAGATGTAATTTGGGGCTCTTGCCCCCAACCAATAGGGCCCGTCAGTCAAGTTATCCATTTATGCTCGGGCTGGATGACAATCCAGCCCATCCCCCGGATTGTCATCCGGGGAGAGCAAAAAGAAAATTCCTATAGTATCCAAGGAACCTGTGTTTACTTGTGACTGGCCTTTGCGCGCGGTCCATTGAACAGCCCGGCACGGTAAGCGCGGGTGTAGTTGAGGCAATGGCGATCGTGTCCCAGTACCAGTTCAGCAGCAACCAGCGCGGCCTTCATTTCGCGATCAAGAGGGTCGAGGATAGCGCAATCTAGCCCGGCGGCCAGCGCCAAGGTCAAGAAGACCCTGTTGATGTACGACCGGGCCGGCAGCCCAAAGGAGATGTTGCTCAACCCCATGGTCAGGTGCGCGTCGGGGAATTCCCGGCGGATGGCGCGCATGGTGTCCAGGGTGGTCAGGGCACTGTCGGTGTTGGCGGCCAGGGTCATGGCCAGGGGATCGAGGTACACGTTCCCATCCGGCACACCACTGGCGCAGGCTGCCTCCATCACCTTGCGGACGACCTCCATGCGCCGCTCGCAGGTCTCGGGGATCCCTTTGTCGTCCATGGCCAGGGCGATGACCGGACAGCCGTGCTCGGCCACCAGTGGCAGGATGCCCTCCAGCCGCCTCGGCTCTCCGCTAATCGAGTTGATCATCGGCGTCCGCTCGACGACCTGGATGGCGGCCGCCAGGGCTTGCGGGTTGGCACTATCCAGGCAGAGCGGTACCTCTACCACGGGCTGGATGGTTTCGACCAGCCAGATCAGGTCGTCAGGCTCCCTGCTCCGATGCGTGCCGGCGTTGACGTCCAGCCAGGCTGCGCCGGCTTCGGCCTGCTGGGTGGCCAGGTCTCGGATAAGATCTGCGTTGCGCTCCTCAATGGCTTGGGCCACACGCTGGCGCGTGCCGTTGATCTTCTCACCGATAATTCTCATATTTTGCTTTTTGTTCTCTTGAAATCCAGGTACGAGATGGTTTCGCCGGGGCGGGCGACGACGAACTCGTCGTCCCGGGGGCCGTGCAGCATCTTTTTGATCAGGGTGTTGGAACCGGGGATCTCTTCGTAGCGCAGCCCAAAGCGCTCCGCCGTACGCCGGCTGTAGTCGCGGTAGCGCTCCAATTCGTACTGGCCGGTGTTGATGAGCGCCAGGCGGGTATAGTTCTTGAGAATCTGGCCCATGAGCCATTGGGCCTTTTCCTCGCCGTAGCACTCCACCAGGCCGTCGTACTCGTCAAAGGGGCTATCGCCAGCCTCGATCCAGCCCTTGGTCAGGTAGTAGGTGCCCGGCTCGGTGCGGAACTGTGCCTTGTAGGCCTCCTCCGAGCCCAAAAAGATAGCGATGCAGTCATCAACTTTGGGCACCACCAGCGTACAGTCGTTAGCCCGCAGCCCGACGACAGCCTGGGAACAGAGGCCATAGCCCAGGAGGATCGTCTCGGCTAAAGTCGCCCAGGCGTCAATGGCTTCCTGGAGGGCGCGCTTCAAGGCTTCAGGGTTGACGTGCAGGCCAAAGTCCAGCACGCGGTAATCCACGCCCGGCGGCAGGAGCGGTAGCATCTCCTCGATCACTGTCGCGCAGGCGATGACCTTGGTGCGTGTAGCCTGTATTTGGCCTGGTCCCTCAAACGCCAGCCGGTGATCCATGGCGTGCATATTATACACTTATATAGAGAAGTTGTCAAATCAGGGAGAGATCTTGTGCCCATTTGACATTTTGGCTGAGGTGTTATACACTTATATAGAGAACTTGCACGAGGTGAACCCTTGGCCGACGAACCAATCGCTACCATTGACCGCAACTCATACGAACCAGCCTACGCCCAGTTGGTGCGCATCCTACGGGGGCAGATCGCAGCCGGGGTGTTCCGCCCTGGCGACCGCCTCCCCTCCGAAGCCCAGCTTTGCGAGCGTTACGACGTCAGCCCCATGACCGTGCGCCGCGTCGTCAACATCCTCACCGACCAGGGCGTGGTGATCGCTGAACAGGGGCGGGGCACCTTTGTCAAGCCCCTAGAACTGGGCACCGCCACCTTTGATCTGGACAGACTGCAGCAGCTCTTCCGCGAAGGCCAGTCCACGGTCAAACTTTTGAAGGCGCACATCACCTCGGCCACAGAGCGGACGGCCCGCAAGCTAGCCATCAAAGTCGGGGATCGGACCGTCTTTATCCGGCGGCTGATCTTCCAAGGCGAGAAACCCATGCTATTGCACCGCGAACACGTGATCTACGACCCCACCCGCCCCCTCATCGAGGCCGAGATGGAGGTCACCGCCCTGCGTGGCCTCTTTAGTGGGGGCGGCGGGTCAGATCTGAAGCGAGGCGACCTCACCATTGACGCTACCGTGCTGATCGAGGAGGAAGCCGCCTTGCTCCACTCGGAGGTTGGAGTCCCTGCCCTTCGCTTGGAGCATATTTTCTATGACTTTGATGACCAGCCTGTTAGCTGGGGTTGGTTCATTTGCTCTGGCGACCGCCTTCGCTTCACCGCCACCATAGGCTTTCCCGATTAGGAGACGGGCAACACATGAGCAACACAGACACAAGTGCGATACTGATCGCCGCCATCACCGATCTCCAAGAAGAGACCGCCCTGGCCCTCGTCCGTCAGCGATTGGACGCCGGCGACGACCCGTTACTGATCATCGAAGACTGTCAGGAAGGGATGCGCCAGGTGGGCGTGCGCTACGAGCGAAAAGAATACTTTCTGGCCGGGCTCATCATGGCCGGCGAGATCTTTCGCCAGGTGATGGAACTGCTCCAGCCCGTAGTAGAGCGCCAGGTTTCAGGCCAGGCCTCGGGACGCATCCTGCTGGGCACGGTCGAAGGCGACATCCACGACCTGGGCAAGAATATCGTCAACATGCTCTTGAGCTGTCACAATTTTGTCGTACACGACCTTGGCGTGAACGTGTCGCCCACTGTCTTTGCCGAGCAAGCCGCTCAGATGCAGCCCCACCTCGTGGGTCTCTCTGGCTTGCTGACCAGCTCCTATGACGCCATGCGCGAGACGGTCGCCCTGCTGCGGGCCCGGGGGTACCAAGGGCCCATCATCGTCGGCGGCGGCCAGCTCAGCGAGAAGGTGTGCGAGTACGTGGGTGCCGACCATTGGACCACCGATGCCGCGACTGGTGTGGAACTGTGCCACCGACTGATGTCAGGACAGGTGCAGGGTTGATCTTGCGGGCCACACCCTTTGTTTGGGTGTATAATTAGAGTCGGTAGACCACAGATCGCTCTCGCTGGATTTGCAATCCAGCGGCCAGGCGGCGGATTACAAATCCGCCGTGAGCAAGAATGTGATCCACTGAGCCTGTATCAACTAGTACTACAACCGCACCTGTCATTGCGAGGAGCCCTTCGACAGGCTCAGGATAAACT
>SOHZ01000591.1 GCA_004377365.1 Anaerolineales bacterium
ACCAGCCAGCGCTGGCCGTCTGGGATCGCATCTACGAGCCGACGGTCTTTTTCGTGGGCAAGACCGATGACCTGAACGTCTACGACTATGGCCAGGTGATCAAAGAGGTCTACGGCGAGAGCCTGAACCTGGACGACCTGGAAGACGAGGCCAGGCTGGACACCTTTATTGAGACAGCCATGACCCTGCGCCCGCCCAAGATTGTGTCCTCTTTCGTCACCGATCGGGAGGAGCCAGAAGAGGTGACCAAGGGCTTCCGCTTCATGGGCCAGCGCTTCATCCCCGACTCTTACATTTTCCAGCAGTTGGTCTACGACCAGGTAAAGCTCTATCAGGGCACAGGTCAGCCTTTTACCAAAGTGGACTCGATGGCCGGACCCATCCGTGGCTTCCCGCGCGGATTGGACGTGGCCTCGGTGCTGGGTTCCCAGCGGGCTGAAGGGATCATCGAAGCCGGGGGCGATGCCGAGTACGATGGCTACCCGGAGCAGTTGGCCAAGCTGCGCGGCGAATTCGCTGCGCTGCCTGCCGAACAGTGGGTAGAGAACCTGTATTGGAGTTGGCTCTATTCGCTGCGGCCGCTGTTGGAGGTAAAAGGCGAGGGCTATCCCGTTTTCATGCAGAACGAAGCCTGGGTGGACAAGGACTTGAACGCTTTCCTGGGCTCCTGGGCCGAGTTACGTCACGACACCATCCTCTACGCCAAGCAGAGTTCTACCATCATGGCCACCAGTCTCATGCCCGAACCAAAGCCAGCCAAGGGGTATGTGGAACCCCAGCCCGAGGTCTACGCCCGCCTGGCCGCCCTGTGCAAGCAGATGCGTGTGGGGCTTGAGGATCGTGGTCTGTTGAACCCGGAATACGTGGACAAGCTCAACCGGATGGAGTCGCTTCTGCTGTCCCTCAAGACGATGGCCGAGAAGGAATTGTCTGGCCAGGCGTTGACTGACGAAGAGTACGCTCAGATCCGCAACATCGGCGATGTTCTGGAGGGCATCACTACTTTCTCAGTCGAGGTGTCGGGCCAGATCACTTCCGAAGCCGACGAACGGATGGCTATCGTGGCCGACGTGCACACCGAGGGCAACTCTGGCCAGGTGCTGGAAGAGGGCGTGGGCGACGCCTTCACCACCTACGTCGTCGCCCCGGTGGAGGGCCAGCAGGTGGTGGCCCAGGGCGGAGTTTTCTCCTACTACGAGTTCAAACAGCCCATGAGCGACCGCCTGACCGACGAGGCCTGGCAGGCGCTAGAGCCCAAGCCCGATTTGCCTAAGTGGACGTCGAGTTTCGTCCGGTAGGCGTCGCCAATCAAAAGGCCCTGCTTCTCTCCGGAAGCAGGGCCTTGTTTTTGGACGTAAGTGGCCTCTCTTGCCGGAGGCCCTTTTTTGTGGTACAATCCCCCAGAGCTTTCGAGCTGGATTAGGAGAGGTCATCTTGAATTTTTGGCCACTGGCCTTCGGCTTTGGCCTCAGCGCTCTCATCGCCTGGGGCGGGTATAAGAAGCGCTCGCTGTCGCGCAGCGGCCTGGCAGGAGCCATCATTCTGGGCACACTCATCTTTGGCCTGGGAGGGTGGATTTGGGGATTGCTGCTGATTGCTTTCTTTGTCTCCTCCAGCTTTCTCTCCCGCTACAAAGAAGCTGAGAAAGAGGGCCTGGCAGAAAAGTTCGCCAAGGGTCACCAACGGGATCTGGGCCAGGCTCTGGCCAACGGCGGTTGGGGCGCGGTTCTGGCTGTCCTCTACTTCTTGCGCCCTGACCCTCTTCTCTTCGCCGCCTTTGTGGGCGCCATGGCCACTGTCAACGCCGACACCTGGGGCACAGAGGTAGGTGTACTAAGCCCCACCATGCCCCGGCTTGTCACCAACGGTCAACGGGTGCCTGTGGGCACCTCGGGTGGAGTGACTTCTTTGGGAACCCTGGCTGCCCTGGCGGGAGGACTATGCATCGGCCTCGTTGCTTTTGTCCTGCAGTTGGTGAATGGTCTCTGGCAAACGGGCCAGTGGGCCTGGACAGACCTCTGGCTTCTGCTTTTTGCTGGCCTGGGCGGTCTGGCGGGCTGCTTTTTCGACAGCCTGCTGGGGGCGACGGTCCAGGGCATCTACTATTGTGAGGGCTGCCAGAAAGAGACCGAGAGCCAGGTCCACCGCTGTGGACGGGAGACCCGCCTGAGGCGCGGCTGGCGGTGGCTGGGCAACGACGCGGTGAATTTCATCAGCTCAGCGGTGGGAGGGATGATAGCGGCGCTGTTGGGCTGGCTCATCCTATAGTATGAACCTGTACCGTTGGCGGAGTAGCAGAACAAGTTCTGCGCCAGTCGAGCGCGAAACGAGTTTCGCTACTCCAAGAGAAAAGTCCATAGGTGTGAACTTGACTAGGCAAAAATCAGAGTCTGTGTTAAAATTGGGATAGAAAGCGGATACCGCCCCGTGTTCATTGGGGCTGGTAGTGTCAGGTGGTGGAAAGTGTCAGAGTTTGAAGAATTGCTTGAAGAGATGAGGGACGGTCAAACGCTCCTCCCCATATCCAGCCTCTACGGTTTCTCAGATTTGACCAGGGCTGAAGTACAGCTTTTCCAGGAGGTCTGGCCTCTCATTGATACCGGGCGTCGGCGGTGGATCATCCAATCCCTGGTAGACATAGCCGAGGCCAGCTTCGAGGTGAACTTTAACCCCATCTTTCGACTCTGCCTCAGCGATGAGGATGAAGTAGTGCGCTCTCAGGCTATCGAAGGGCTGTGGGAGGATGAGGATCTGGCTCTGGCCGGATTGTTGGTACGCTTGCTCGGAGACGATCCATCAGAATCGGTGCGTTCAGCAGCGGCTACATCGCTAGGCCGTTTCGTGCTATTGGGAGAGTTGGAGAAAATACAGGCTGCGCCCGCCATGATGGTGGAAAATGGCTTACTGGGAGCGATTTATGACCCGCACGAGACGCTGGAAGTGCGTCGGCGGGCCGTGGAATCCATCGCTTATTCTGGCCAGGCTCAGGTGCGGGACATCATTGAGATGGCCTACTGCGACGACGAGGAGCAGATGCGCATCAGCGCCGTTTTCGCCATAGGGCGCAATGCCGATCCCATCTGGCGTGAAATGGTCATAGCCGAACTTGATCACCCTAACCCAGAGATGCGCTACGAGGCAGCCAGAGCTTGCGGTGAACTGGAGGCTTCGGCTGCCCTTTCCGCTCTGATTTACCTGATCGAGGCCGATCCGGCCTCTGAAGTGCAAGAGATGGCTATCTGGGCCCTGGGCCATATCGGGGGCAAGGAGGCCCGACGTGTATTGGAGGCCTGCTGTGAGAGCGAGGACGAAGCCCTACGCCAGGCAGCCGAAGAAGCCCTGGATGAACTGGATTTCCTGGGTGGGCATCTAGACCTCCTCCTCGAGTCCGATGACTGGACCGATGAAGGGTAGCGGGGATCTCTAGAGTGGTGATACTCCTGCCTATCCTCTGGAAGGTGATCCTGCCCGTCTTCCTCATCATTGCCCTGGGCTATCTCCTCGAACGCCGGCTGAGCCTGGATGTGCGACCCATCTCGCGAGTCACTTTCTATGCCCTTACTCCCTGCCTGGTTTTCTCCTCTACGGCCAAGTCATCTGTCGGCGGGGTTGGCATCTGGAAGATTGTCTCCTTTACCCTGCTTACGACCTTGACTATTGGTCTGTTCTCCTGGGCTGTGGCCAGGGCTTTGCGTTTCAGCCGGGCTATGGAAAGTGCCTTTTTGTTGACCACTGTCTTCGTCAACGCCGGCAACTATGGCCTGCCGGTCAATCTCTTCGCCTTTGGCCAGGCTGGCCTGGAGCGCGCCGCCCTCTTTTTCACGGTCAGCGCTCTCCTGACCCACAGCGTCGGTGTCTACCTGGCCTCGCGGGGCCAGGCGAGCAGACTTGATGCCTTGCGCAACGTCTTCAAAGTGCCCGTCGTCTATGGGGTGTCGGCTGGCTTCGTCGTCAATTTGGCAGCCATGACCGTGCCGGAACCAGTGGCTAAAGTGGTGGATCTGCTAGGGAGAGCCTCCGTTCCCCTTATGCTTTTGTTGGTAGGCATACAGTTGGCCAAGACTTCGCTGGCAGGTGAACTAAAGCTCATCGGTCTGGCGACCTTCGTGCGGCTGGTTGTGGCCCCTGCCGTGGCTTTCATCCTGGCCGCTTGGTTGGGCCTGATGGGAGTGACGAGACAAGCTTGTGTCACTGAAGCCAGCATGCCTACCGCTGTCACGACCACCATCCTGGCCACCGAGTTTGAAGCCGAACCCCAGTTTGTGGCAGGCGTGGTTTTCGTCTCGACTCTGGCCAGCGTCATCACCTTGACTCTGTCGCTGGCTCTGATAATGTAACAACCAGGGAGGAACAGCAGGACATGAAAGGGCGCATCGCTTTAGCGCTGCTACTTTGTCTCAGCTTGATTCTGGTCAGCGGCCAATCGCTCAAGGCCGAGGGTGAGATCGTTGTCATCGAAAGCAACTCCCATTACGAGTTCGGCCGGCAACTCAGCTTTCGCCTGGAAGCCAGCAGCGCCAGTGGCATCACCCAGGTCATTCTCTCCTTTCGAGCCACAGGTGATGCCACTACCACCGTGGAACGTCCTCAGTTTATAGCCGGCCCTTCCGTGACGGTAGATCACACCTATAGCCTCCAGGGCCGTTATATCAAGCCTTTCAGCCGGATCGAATACTGGTGGACCCTCAGCGACGCGGCGGACCATCGGCTGACCACTGAGGTGCAGACCTTCTCCTACGATGACAACCGTTTCCCCTGGCAGTCCCTCACGGGAGAGGGAATCACTATCTCCTGGTATCAGGGCACAGAGGCTTTCGGTCAGGCAGCCCTCGACGTCGCCATTGGAGCGGTGCCCCGCATCAGCGCGGACCTTGGGGCAGGAGCGCCCCAGCCTATGAGGGCTTTCCTCTATGCCAACCTGTCAGACCTTGAGGGAGCACTACCTCCAACGGGCCGGGAATGGGTCGGTGGGCAAGCCTATCCCGAACTCGGCACTTTCGTGGCAGCCATTCCGCCCGACGATAGAAGCCTCTCTACTATGAAAAGGGTCATCCCTCACGAGATCACCCATTTGCTCGTCTACCAGGTCACCGGAGGGGCTCTGGGCTATGTGCCCTCCTGGCTGAACGAGGGGCTGGCCACCCTCAGCGAGGAGTTGCCCGATCCGGAGGCCGCGATCGTCCTGGAGACCGCCTTGAGTCAGGATAACCTGTTGCCTCTGGAAACCCTCTGTGGCCCCTTCCCTCTTGACACCAGCAAGGCCAGACTGTCTTACGCTCAGAGCGCCAGCGTGGTCGGCTTTATTCGCGATCACTATGCCCGCCAGGGCCTGGCCCATCTCATCACTGCCTACGCCGATGGAGCCTCTTGCCAAGGAGGTGTGGAGCGAGCCCTGGGGGTCAGCCTCGAGGGGTTGGAGACCCAATGGCGGGCCAGCCTGCAGCCACGCAACAAGTGGCTGATCTTCCTGGAGAAAGCCGGACCGTGGCTGGGACTGTGGGGGGGAAGTTGTCTGATGACCTTGCTCTTCCTGGAAACGATTCCCCTCTCCATCTGGCGGCGCCGGCGAGAGACACAGAATGAATCTCCTACCGATGAAGCAGGAGCGCCTTCTGATCTCCCTGGTTGAACTACGATTTTACACTCTTTTTGCAAATTGATAACGAGGGGTTAACACTTTGCGGTGATAATGGATTCAGAAAGTGACCCCGAGAGGGTCCAAATCCCAGGAGGTAAAGACAATGTTGAGGAAAGTGTTGACCCTGATCGTGGTGGTTGTGGTAGCGATGCTGGCGGTGGTCCCTGTGATCAGCGCCGAGGAGCTGCGGGGCGAAGGAAGCCTGACCGCCCAGGGCGATGGCATGGCCATCTTGCGGGGCAGGGGCACTGTGGACCTGAGCGGCAACGGCACGCTGTGGATCAAGGACGCAGCCGGCGACGCTGTAATCGAGGTCACAGGCTTGGGACAGAAAGAGGAGTTTCCCGACGGCTGGATCCAGTACGCGGGCTTCCATGGCACGGCCCACGTGGAGGGGTCAAGGATCGGGGTGATCTTGGCCGGAGTGGGCATCGAGCTGACGGCCGAGGGCCGTGGGATGGCTCAGCTGTGGGGCCACGGTTCTTACCAGAGTCCTGATGGAGACGGGGAATGGGAGATTACCGGGCTGGGTGTCCGCGTCAGGTTGGCGGCACCTCCTGAATGAAGAATAAAGTTGACAAGAGAGCCGATAGTAGTTATAATAATAAAAAGTGCCCCTGTGGCGGAATAGGTATACGCAGCAGGTTGAGGACCTGTGCCCGCGAGGGCGTGCTGGTTCGAGTCCAGTCGGGGGCACTGGTAGACCCCCAGGCTTCTCCAACAGCTCGAGGCCGGATTTGATCCCCGGCCTCGCTCTTTTCCCTAGATTCGAGACTGTAGAGGTGGACCGTGTACGACGTCATTGTCGTCGGGGCCGGGCACGCTGGCTGCGAGGCGGCCCTGGCCGCAGCGCGCATGGGAGCAAGGACGCTCCTGCTGACTATGAACCTGGACCTGATAGCCCAGATGCCCTGCAACCCCTCCATCGGTGGGCCAGCCAAAGGCCACCTGGTGCGGGAGATTGACGCCTTGGGTGGCCAGATGGCCCGTAACATTGATCGCACTTTCATCCAGATTCGTCTGCTCAATTCGTCGAAGGGACCAGCCGTCCAGGCCCTGCGCGCTCAAGCCGACAAGCGTCTCTATTCCCTCTCCATGAAACACACCCTGGAAAGCACGCCCAACCTCCACCTCAAGCAGGCCATGGTGGAGAAGGTTCTGGTCGAGAGGGATCGGGTGCAGGGGGTGGGCACCAACACCGGGCGGGTCTACCACGGGCGGACGGCGATCCTGACCACCGGTACCTTCCTGGCCGGACGCATACTCAGCGGTGAACATACCTGGTCCGCCGGGCGAGCAGGTGAATTCCCTGCCACGGGTCTATCTACCTCTCTGCGCGAACTGGGCTTCACTCTGGGCCGCTTGCAGACCAACACCCCGCCGCGCATTGACGCGCATACCATTGACTTCTCGCAAACGGTTCCGCAACTGGGGAGCGATAGGCCGCTTTACTTTCAATTCTCAATTCTCAATTCTCAACCCTCAATCCCTCAATTCCTGCGCCCCTCCCCCAACCCTGTGTATCCCATCCCTGAGCAAAGGGACTGGCGGCCGCAGTTGCCCTGCTACCTGGTCCATACCAACGCTGAGACCCACCGCGTCGTGCGCCAGAACCTGCATCGCTCACCTATCGCTCCCGGGATCATAGATACCGTGGGACCTCGCCACTGCCCCTCCTTCGAGGAGAAAGTGGTGCGTTTCGCCCACAAGGAATCGCACCAACTGTTCTTGGAGCCAGAAGGTTGGGCCACAGGGGAAGTCTATGTGCAGGGTTTCTTCACCGGCCTGCCTGAAGACGTGCAACTGGCCATGTTGCACAGCATCCCCGCCACCCGTCAAGCGGAGATCATGCGGGCTGGCTACGCCATCGAATACGACTATGTGCCTTCCAGCCAGCTCACCCCTTCGCTGGAAACCAAGCTGGTGGAGGGGCTGTTCCACGCCGGTCAGATCAATAGCACCTCGGGTTACGAGGAGGCGGCGGCTCAGGGAATCATGGCCGGCATCAACGCTGCCCGTAAGGTGCAGGAGAGAGAACCCATTATCCTCAGCCGGGACAAGGCCTACATCGGCGTGCTCATTGACGACCTGATTACCAAGGAGATTGATGAACCTTACCGCATCATGACCTCGCGGGCTGAGTATCGTCTTCTCTTGCGCCAGGACAACGCCGACCTGCGCCTATCGCCCATCGGCTACGAGGTGGGACTTCTGCCACGGGAGAGGTACGAGGCGGTGGAGCACAAGCGGCAGGCTGTTGGGGGGGAATTGGAGCGCCTGGGGGATACGTGGCTCAAGCCGAGGGCCGAGGTCAACGCCAGGTTGGCCGGC
>SOHZ01000061.1 GCA_004377365.1 Anaerolineales bacterium
CCCTTTTCGCCTACGAGATGAAGGGGATAGAGAGACTGAAAGAGTTGGATAAGGTGCTATTCCGGTAGATGTTCAGGCACCCTTGCGAGGTTGCGATTAGCACTGGCATCAGGACGATTCTCAGTGGGCGAAGACGTTTTGAACCTGAAAGCTACTGCCAAACCTTCGCAAGGGTTCCCACCAAAATAGACGAGATAAGGTAAGGAGAATGGAGTATTCAGAACTGGTCATCGAACATTTTCAGAATCCCCGTAACGTGGGAGTCATTGAGGACGCTGACGGAACAGGCAAGATGGGCAGCCCCGTCTGCGGCGACCTGATGGAAATCTACATCAAGGTTGATAACAATCACATCGCAGATATCAAGTTCCGTACCTTTGGCTGTGGGGCAGCCATCGCTTCGGGCTCCATGGCCAGCGAGATGATCAAGGGCCAGACCTTGGCCGAAGCTGAGGCCCTGACCGATGAAGATGTGGCCAAAGCCCTGGGCGGCCTGCCAGAGAAGAAAATGCACTGTTCTAATTTGGCTGCTAGCACCCTGCACAATGCTATTGAGGACTATCGCAACACGCACGATGAGGATAAGAGATAAGGGGCAGAGGATAAGTAGTGCACCCCCCATCCCCCATCCCCCATCCCCTACCAGAGTCGTGGTAGCCATGAGCGGTGGGGTAGACAGCTCTACGGCGGCTGCCCTGCTGGTCGAGGAAGGCTACGAGGTCATCGGCGTTATGATGCGCCTCTGGGCAGAAGGGGACGAAGAGGGCGCCACCAACCGCTGCTGCTCCCTGGAGGCAGTGGAGGACGCGCGCCACGTCTGCCAGGTCCTGGACATACCTTTCTATCTGGTTAACTATGAAAAGGATTTTAAGCACCGTGTCGTTGATTACTTCATCGGCGAGTACGCCAGCGGCCGCACTCCCAACCCCTGTCTGGCCTGCAACCGTCACATCAAGTTTGGTCTTTTGCTCCGGCGTGCTCTGGCACTGGACGCCCAGTACCTGGCCACTGGCCACTATGCTCGCATCAGGTGGGCCAACGGCCACTGTCAACTGCTGAAGGGCGTTGACAGGCGGAAAGACCAATCGTATGCCTTGTACATGCTGGGCCAGGAGGAATTGGCTCACCTTCTCTTCCCTCTAGGCAACTATACCAAGGACGAGGTGCGGACTATAGCTCTCCAGCGGGGGTTGCCGGTAGCGGAGAAGGTCGAAAGCCAGGATCTCTGCTTCGTCCACGACAACGATTACCATCGCTTCTTGCGCACCCACGCACCGGAAGCCATCAAGCCGGGCCCCATCGTAGACACGGCTGGACGAGTAATCGGCCAGCACAAGGGGCTGCCTTTCTACACCATTGGCCAGCGGGGGGGAATGGGCATCGCCGCCCCGGAGGCTCTCTACGTTCTGGAGATAGACGCCGCGCGCAACACTATCGTTGCCGGCACCAAGGCGGAACTGGGACGACGGGAGTTGGTGGCTCACCAGGTCAGCTTCGTCTCAGGAGAAGCACCGTCAAGTCCCATGGAGGTCACCGCCAAGATCCGCTACAAGGCAGTGGAGGCGAAAGCCACCCTCACCCCTGTTGATGAAAACACAGTCGCTCTGACGTTTGTCAAGCCTCAGCGAGACATCACGCCAGGGCAGGGGGTGGTCTTCTACCAGGGCGAGGTCGTCCTCGGTGGGGGCATCATCGCCTAGGTAGCTCGACGGAAATAGACCTGCCATTCCCTTCGACAAGCTCAGGACAGGCAACCGGAATCGAGATAGCACCCTTCGTCAGGCTCAGGATTAGCATCCTGAGTAGCGAAGCGTATCGAAGGGTGCGGCTTAAGCGGAAAAATCAGGAGGGCACAAGTTGTCACTTTCTTCCCCAGCTTTGGTTCTGTCCATTATTATAGCCAGTGCCTATGGAGCTTTGTTCCACGTGTGGAAAGGCAAGACTGCCAAAGACCTCCTGATCTACCTGGCGGCAGGGCTGGTCGGTTTTGGGCTGGGCCAATTGGTGGGCAATACCTTGGGCCTGGGAATCTTTATGATCGGCCAGGTCCACGTCGTCGAGGCCAGTTTGATGTGCTGGCTCGTTTTGCTTATTGCTAAGTGGCTGAAAATGTGATATAATTCCCCTGTACCGTCTGTACCACAATCACCACTGTTGCAGTGCAGGAGTGGTGCAACAGTGGTAATTGGTACTCTTTGACCTTTTGCGCAGGCCCCGTGGTAAAGGAGAGACATGGTGAACGAACAGCCTAAAAGCGAGATAGAAAGCCCGGAAGCCAGGACTCCAATGGACCCAAGGGCCAAAAAGATGATCGTCATGGTCTTCATCGCCTTCGTGGCCATAGTGGCTCTTTTAGTGGTAGCAGGATTCTTCCTCTACTCGAGGCCCCAGGCGACCACCTTCCTTCGTGATATTGCCGTCATCATTTTGGCTTTCGAGACACTGATGGTGATATTCTTCCTGGGAGTGATGACCGTTCTGCTGATTTACGTGATCCTGACCCTGGAGAGGGAGATAAAACC
>SOHZ01000119.1 GCA_004377365.1 Anaerolineales bacterium
CCCCCATCCATTCCTTCGCCAGAGTCTCCAGCGGCGGCTCACGCTGGGAGACCGGCCACGCTGGCTGGTGCCATCCTGCACGAGGACTTTGCCCGTCGCCGCCCGCCGCCAGAGCCAGAGCCGGAACCGCCTCCCGCCCCACTCCAGGACGAATTCGACAACCCATACCTGTGCCCCTACTGCGCAGCCCAAACTCAGCCCGACGACCGCAAGTGCCAGGCCTGCGGCGCCAAATTGTGGATCAAAACCCGGCGGCGGGAAGAACGATCCACCTGGCTGTGGGCTGCGCTGACGGTGCAGATGGCTGGCATCATCTGGCCCGCAACTGTGCCCTTGCTGATGCTCGTCTACGCCGCGCATGAGGTTGAGATTGACAACCCCCTCACACTGGTGCCTGCCTACCTGGGTTTGCCTGGCAGCGTCCCGCCCAAGGTTGCCAACGCCGCCTTCGAAGTGATGCCGCGCCTATACATCCTCGCTTTCGCTTTTTACCTACTGTTCTCGCTGACGATCCTCATCGGACTGTATCTGCGCTGGAAGCCAATTTTCTACCTGTTTCTGATCAGCGCCTTGCTGGCATTGGTCTTAGGCGGTGCGGGTATGCTCTTGGGCCAGGGGGTCGGTCTCATCTGCAGCGGGGGTGGCGTGATCCTGGCGCTGCTGATGTTCTTGCTGCTCCTCCAACTGGAGGACGACTTTTTCCTCGACGAGAAGCGGATCCTCCTGCGTGTTGACCGCAGTGCTAAGAAAGGCTTGGATTTCCTGGCGAGCGGACGCCGCTACGCCAGGCGCAACATGTGGGCCACGGCTGTCATTCACCTGCGGCGGGCGACCAGTTGGCTGCCCGACTGGATAGATGGTCACCTGGAGCTGGCCGTGGCGTACATTAACATTAAACGATACGACCTGGCTGCCCAAGCCTTGGCGGAAGCCAGGCGCATCAGCCCTGATGATCCTCAGGTCGCTGAGCTGACAGCCTTGCTGGACAGCCTGCGCCCCCAGACCTGACAGGTTTTGGCTACTAAACCTGTCAGGTCTTGAGGGAACAGATGCCGACCTGGTGCGGATCAAGGTCGTGTAATACGGGGGGTTGACACCAGACGGGAAGCGTAGTATACTATAGCCACAAATGTGGCCACATTTGTCACACACATTTATTACGCAAGGAGAGAATCATGCCCAGGGTAGGCGTGCGCGAATTGAAAAACCGAACCAGCGAGATCTTGCGGGCCGTGCGGGAAGAGGGAGCCGAATACATCATTACCTATCAGGGACGGCCGACGGCCGTCCTTTTGCCTGTTGATGAAGAGGAGTTGGAAGACTACGTGCTGGCCCACCACCCCCATTTCGTGGAGCTGCGAGAGCGGGCTCGGCAGGCCATCCGTCGGGACGAGTTCGTTGCGTCCCAGGAGGTGCGCCTTTCGACACCACCTGAAATCGTGTCACCAGTCCCGGATGCTCAAACTGTTGCACAACGGGTCGCGCGTTTGGTTGCCTCTATCCCTTCCCTGGAGGCGGTCTACGTGTGGGCTCGACCGTGGGGCTTTGAGTGCTGGCTGGTCGCCAACCAGAGCACTGAAGAAGAGCGCTTCCGCCTGTACGACCTTGAATGGGACTTTATGGAGCAATTCCCCAACCTGGGCTTCAAGTTCAATTTGGTAGACCGGGAAGGGAAGCCTCTTTCAAAAGTGATGAGCTTCGAAGGCTTTGATGCCGTTACCCAGTTGAGTGAAACGACCAATGCCTGACCAGCAAGCCCATCTCCGTCAAGCTAGGCACACTCATGACCTGATCGCTGCTCTAGACCCGGCAACAACTCCCTTTCTTGACTGGGTAGTAACAAATCATGAAAGACCCACACGAGATTATTGACCACCTTTCACCCACTGATGCCCTGTCCATCTTGAGGACACTGGCGAGTAGCGACGAACAGCTTGCCGCCCGCATCGCCGAGATTGCAACCGCCCACCTGAGCGAGGTGGACCCGGAAGAGGTTGCCGCTGTCCTGTACGACGAGCTGGACGCTCTGGAGGTTGAGGAAGTCTGGGACCGGGCTGGGCCAAAGAGAGATGGCTACGTGGACCCCTCGGAAGCCGCCTACGGGATGGTCGAAGAGGTCATTGACCCGTACCTGGAAGAGCTCAAAAAGTACCAAAAACTTGGTATGAACGCCGAAGCGAACAGGATGTGTATGGGATTGCTGCTGGGGCTGTACCGGTTCAAACACGAGTCCACATCCGAATTCAAAAACTGGGCACCCGACGCGCCGAGCGGCTTTGCCTGGGCAGTGGTGAATGCGTGGAAGGCCGGGTCGCCCAGTCGGGCGGATGTCAAAGCAGTCAAGGCGTTTATCGAAGACTACTTGTGCGGATGGGGAGCGCATCTGGTCTAGCGAGTTTGGAGAAGGAGACAGATCATCAGCGATCCTGCTTGCGTTTGTCTACATTCTGTGCTATCATAAGGGCGGATAAATCGAGAAAGGATTTCTGGAATATGGCGTCAAATCTCGCCCCGATTTCCATCGTTCGCCAGCTCCGCCAGCGTGACTTGTTCTACTTCACCCCGCGCATGTTGTCCGACCTCTTTATCCTGGACTTGGCCCGCGTCTACCGCCTGATTGCCCGGTTCAAAGAGGCTGGCCTGATCGCAGAAGTGGAGAAAGGCAAATACCTGCTTCTGGGCCTGGAGCCAGAGCGGGTGCTGTCCAATCCCCTTTTCATCGCTAGCCACCTGGTCACGCCAGCCTACGTTTCCTACTGGTCGGCACTGCACTTCTACGGCTTCACTGAGCAGGTGCCACTGACAGCATTCGCCGCCACGACGAAGAAGAAACGCCCGGTGAGCTTTCATGGGTTCCACTTTCGCTTCGTCACCGTGCAGCCTCACAAGTTCTTTGGCTACCGGCGCGAGAGGGTGGGTGAGTTGCCTGTGCTCATCGCTGACGAGGCCAAGGCCATCGTGGACAGCCTGGACCAGCCCCGCTACGCCGGAGGTATCGCTGAAGTCGCCAAAGCGTTGCGGGCGGCATTAGAGGTGGTAGACGTGCCCACCCTGATCGAATACGCCAACCGGATGAGGAACAAAAGCCTGGGTTCTCGGCTGGGCTACCTGTTAGAGTCGCTTGGGCATCCTGTCGAAGGGCAGCGTCCTGAGCCCCTAATCGTTCAGCTAGAGGCAGAGAAACCAGGTTTTTCCATCACACCAGGCACCCTTGCTCCCGAAACGCACTTGAGAAGCAAACCGACTGTGCCTTCAAGCGCCCAAAAACCTGGTTTCTGGACGCCACCCGAACGGATACCTGAGCCTGTCGAAGGTCTGGTCTGCTCCGCCAGCCCGGTCAAACTGGACCCAGCCCGGTCGCGAAACGGTCATACCAACGCCCGCTGGCGGGTGGTTGTCAACGTGCCGCCAGCGGAACTGTTCCCGCAGGGGGTGGGCTGATGTTGACCCGCGTGCAGATTCAACGGCTGGCCCAGCGGAATCACGTCGGAATGCAGGTGCAAGAGCGGGACTACCTGCAACATTTGCTCCTCTCGCTGCTCTACACCCGCTCGCAGGCATTGATCTTCAAGGGAGGCACGGCTTTACGGTTGGTGTACCGGGGCAACCGCTACTCCGAAGACGTGGACTTTAACGGGCCAGATGACGTGGGCATCTTGCGTCACTTGTGGTACGACGTCGTCGCCGGCCTGAAGGATTTCGGCATCCAAGCCGAGGTGCGGAACGAGTGGGAATCTGACGTCTCTTACAGTTTTGACGTGAGCTACCAGGGACCACTGTACGATGGTCGCGACCGCAGCAAAAGCAAGGTGCGCGTGGACGTCAGTCGCCGACTGGAGCCGGTGGAGACGCGGCGCGAACTGGTGGCCTCGGAATACGACGACGTGCGGCCCTTTGTAGTGACGGTGCTGACGCTGGAGCACTTGATGGCGGAGAAGGTGCGCGCCCTGCTGGTGCGTGGCAAGCCCCGCGACTTGTACGACGTCTGGTTGCTGTTGAGCCAGGGCGTGTCGCCTGACCGGGCGCTCATCGAGCGCAAGCTGGCGCTGTACGAGATGACCTTCAGCGCCGAGGCGTTGGAAGAGGCCCTGAATCGCGTGCGCACCGACTGGGAGCGCGACCTGCGCCCGTTGTTGCCACAGTTTGTGGCGTATGAGGACGTGCAGCGGGGAGTGGAATCACTGAAGCACTGAGAAGGACGATGATTGACGACTATGCCAAGGCCATGGAACTAGTCCGCAAAATGGAAGCGAACCTTCCCATCCCCGCTCGCCCGACGGGCGGCTTCATCCGCGCCATGAAGGCGCAGGGGGTCAAAATCGCTCGCGACCAGGAATTGCCGATCAAGCGTGTGTTCTACATGGGCGACGAGGCCGACATCTCGTGTGACGTGACGCCACCGGGCATGGAAAAGACGCCGATCATCTGCTCGATCACGCACATCAGAATCAAGCCCGGCCATCCCTTAGCTAAGGAGATTCGTGCCTACCAGAGAGAACGCAAGAGACGCCTGGCCCAGACCGGTGCTCCTCGTGAACCCACCTCTTTCACCGTAACGCCGCGCAAGAAACACAAACGTTGAGAGGTACAACTATGTCTTCAACCAAGGGCCCAGGCGAATTGGTCGAGAACGTGGCACGAGGCAGTTGCGTGCTCTTTCTCGGTGCTGACCATTCATTGGGGGAAACCGGTTCGCCGACACGGGTGCAACTGGCCGCCGCTCTGAGCGGCCAGTATGGCCTACCCCCTGGCCAATCACTGGCCGATGCCGCTCAGGATTTCCTCAGTCAGCAGCCCCGGAATCGGCATGGCCTGATCACCTTCTTGCGGAACCAGGTTGAACCGAAACCGCCCCTACAACCCACTGACGTCCATCGTGCGATCGTAGACTTGGGCTTTGATGCCGTGGTCACAGCCTGGTACGACAATTTAATGGAACGGGCCTACCAGGCGGCCGGCAAAACTGTAGCCGGTGTGGTGCAGGGCCTGGACGTGGCCTATGCTGGTCACGGCCAAGACGTGATCATTGTCAAGTTGTACGGCGACATCAAACAGCCGGACTCGCTGGTCCTGACCCGCCGTGACATGATGCGGGTCGAAGGCAACCTGGCCCAGCGGCTGGAAGACGTGCGCCCCTACGTTCGCCTGCGGCCCATCATCTTCGTCGGTTGGGATCCGGGCGATGAGGGGTTGGCCCGGCTCTACACAGCCGCAACCGAGTCGCTGGGCGAGCACAAGCGACGCAATTATATCGTCTGGCCCCATCCCAAGCCTGAGGAGGTGGCCTGGTGGCAAGAGGACAACGTCGAGATCATCCCCGCCGCACCTCTGCCCTTCCTGCGCGCCCTGGGACGCTTGGTCCGCCAACAGCGCCCGCTCCAGCCGGGCTACCGGCCGGGCCAGGTCGTCGGCAAGCTACCCTACAAGTTCCTCAACTACTTTGACCCGGAGGACCGGGACATCTTTTGCGGGCGCGAGGTAGAAGCACCGCTGGTCTACCGGATGACCCTCTCCTACCCGCTGCTGACCCTCTTTGGACAGTCGGGCGTGGGCAAGACCAGCTTGCTGCGCGCTGGCGTGGTGCCACTCCTGGTGGAGGAGGGCTATGCCTGCGCCTACGTTCGCGCCCTGGGCGACCCGCTCCAGGCCATCCGCGAGGGCGTCTGTCGCGCCCTGACCCTGGAAAACCTCGGTGGCCCCACGTTGCTCGACTTTTTCCGGGCGGCGTTGGGCGACGAGGGCCGCTTGGTGGTGGTCCTGGACCAGTTCGAGGAACTCTTTATCCGTACCAGCAAGCGGACGCGCAAACGATTCTGGCGGGAGCTGGGCGCCTGCCTGGGCCTGACCAGCCCCGAGGTGCGCTTTATCCTCTCCCTGCGTGAGGACTACCTGGCCGAGCTGGACGAAGCCCGTCGCCCCCTGCGTCCTGAGCGACGTCCTGAGCTTGTTGAAGGGCAACGTCCTGAGTCTGTCGAAGGGCCTGTCAAAGGGCTGGCCGAAGGCGAACCCGCTCCCGTCCCCACCATCCTGCGCAACTCTTACCGTCTCACCAGCCTGGAAGCCGACACCGCCTACCTGGCCATCGTTGAGCCGGCCCGCCGCGCCCGTTGCACCGTCGAGCCGCAACTGGCCGAGGTGCTGCTTGGCCGCGCCGAGATGCCCGACGCGCCAGACGCGGAGGCGCGCAGTGTGTGGTCGCTGGCCGAGGCCGACGGCACCATCCCACCGCCCTCGTTGCAGATCGTGATGGATCGCCTCTACCGGCAGGCGTTGGCCGACGCGGGCCACCAGCCGCCCCCACCCGGCGAGAAGGGCAAGACCTGGCAGCCCCCACCCCTGACCCTGACATTGGACCTGTACCGGGCGCTGGACGGTGCGGGGGAAATCCTGGCCGACTATGTCACCGGGGCGCTGGATGAGGTGCCCAAACGGGAGGGCGACCGGGAGACGGCAATGACGCTACTCAAGGTGATGGTCACCAGCCAGGCGACCAAAGCGGCGCTGGACGACACTGAAATGGTGGCTGGGATAGCCGAGGCCGATCCCGATTTTGACCCCGAGGACGAACAGGATATAACCTGCCTGCGGGCCACGCGGGCAGCGCTGGTAGACCTGCGACTGGTGCGCAGTTTCAAGGTGGGGGATGATGCGCTCTACGAGTTGGCTCACGACCTTATGGCGGCCGAAATCGCCACTTGGATCGGTGAAGAAGAGATGCAAGCCAAGCTGGCCCGCGAACTGCTGCGCCGCGAGATGGACAGTTGGCACAGCCTGGGCAAGCTGATTGAGCCAGGCGCGCTCCAGTTGATCCACGAACAGCGCCAAGACCTGCGGCGGCTGAACGCCGACGAACTGGAGCTTCTCTTCCGCTCCGCCCTGGACGCCGGGCACGAAGTGGCCTACTGGTTTGGACGCGCGCGGGAGGGTGGCGTGAATGTGGATGAAATCGCGTTGGCCGGATTGCAGGACAAGAACTTTCGCACCCGCGCCGCAGCAGTGGTTGCCCTGGGCCGGTTGGGAGAGCGGTTTGTCGAGCCAATCATCGGGATGCTGGCCGACGACTACCCCCAGGTGCGCGTGGCTGCCATCCATGCGCTGGAGCGGCTGCGGCCCGACGGCGCGTGGCGCGAGCACCTGAAATACGAGTGCTACGTCCCGGCGGGCGAGTTCGTGATGGGCGATGATCAGGGCGATAGGGACGAGAAACCAGCCCACAAAGTCTACCTGGACGCCTTCTACATCGGCCAATACCCGGTCACCAACGCCGAGTACAAACGCTACATGGACGACATCGGGCGCGCCTTTGATATTCCGGCTGGCAAGGCGGACCACCCGGTGGTGAGCATCTCCTGGTACGACGCCCGGGACTATGCCGCCTGGGCCGGGATGCGCTTGCTGACCGAGGCTGAGTGGGAAAAGGCAGCGAGTTGGGAGGAAGTAGACAAGGAGACAGGGGAACGAGGAGACAAGGGGAGAAAGCGCAAGTTTCCATGGGGCGACGAGTTCGATAGGAACAAATGCAATACGAGCGAGTCGGGCATTAGGGACGCGACGCCGGTGGGGAAGTATTCGCCGCAGGGGGACAGCTTCTATGGCTGCGCGGACATGGGGGGCAACGTGTGGGAGTGGACCAGCAGTTTGCACAAGGACTATCCCTACCGGGCGGATGATGGACGCGAGGATATGGCTTCGTCCGATACCCGCGTGTTGCAGGGCGGCTCCTTCAGCAACGATCAGGGCAGCGCCCGCTGTGCGTTTCGCGTCGACTACTACCCGGACTACCGCGGCAGGTACCGCGGTGTGCGGGTGGGGGTGGCGGCGGCTCCTTTCTCTCCCGCCTCTGGTCTCTGATGCTCTGCCCTCTGGCACTCTGAAACTCTGTCCCCTTCGACTTTGCCCTTCGACAAGCTCAGGACATTGCTCAGGGCA
>SOHZ01000473.1 GCA_004377365.1 Anaerolineales bacterium
ACCTTGATCTGGCGGTTATGGTAGCTGACTTGCGCAAAGTGTACCTGTATGATGGTATGCACAACGTTATGGTCTTTGCTGGGTTTTCGGCCGTTGCTGTCAGCCAATGGGGAATCGAAGTCGATACGAAATGGCTTATAGGGAGCCTGATAGGGCTATCACTCATATTCAACCAATTGCCCTACGTCATCGGGCAATCAGCTTTCCACGAACGGTTGCTGGAACGGTACGAGGGCACCAAACGCGTTGAGATGAAGGAGAAACTAAAGAAGTACTCGCCTCTGTATCTGAAGTCGGACTTCTCAGCAGGTCTGTTCGCGACGGGTACGGCTGGAGGGGTGGTGTACTACCTACTGGATCAGTTCGTGAAGAGCGCGCTCAAGTGAGATCCGCGAATTTGCTCAGCAATGTAGTGAATCGTTGTGAATCTGGGTACTCGCCAAAGTGGAATGGGTCCAAATTAAGGAAGGTGGGCAACAGCAGCCGCCCAACACCCGCTGCACCCGACCTGCTAATCGCGGCTCGAATTCGAAAGTAGTTTCGCTATTGGAAGATAACGCGTATAGAAAGTATCACTGCAAACCCGCAGGCGGGTGAGCTTTTCCGTTAGACGGCTGAAACCCTTGAGACTAACGGGAGGTTACAGATGAACGAGATATTGCAATTTTTTAAGGAGTTTGGAAGTCTGATCAACGCTGCCCTACTAATAGCGCTCGCAGGAGCTACAACTGGAGTATTACGTGCAGTAATCGCGAATAAGGATGCGCAGCTTGCCCTGCTCCGGGAGACAAAGGACAGTGAACTTGCGTTGCTTCGCAAGGAGTTAGAGATGACTTCTATGGAAAACGTTGCTGGGCTTTATGAGAACCTGGAGAAGCTGAAGAAAATACATGTAGACTCCATGAGAACACTTGAGAAAGAAATGCAAGAGGCACTTGAACAGGAGGAGAAGGAAGTCCAAACAAGAACCAAACAAATCAGGCAAATGATCGAGGCTTGGAACACTTCAGTAAAGGAATATACCGAGCAGGGGAAAACCGCTCCCTATTCAACACCAACGTTGACCTTGTCTGAAGTTTGTGGGACCTACGCAATTACTGGACACAATCCCCGCTCACCCAAGTCAACCTACTACGGAGACCTCCGAATAGAGCAGCAGGATGAGGTGCTACTAGGCACGTGGACAACCGGAAAGAAAAAACGGGTACACACGGGGTTTGGTCTCCTTCTCGGTAACACGATGGCTTTCACTGCCATCGAGCATGATTTGATCAAGAACGAAGATCGGGAACTAACCGTCGCATCCTTTGCGTGTGTTCTATATGAATTCGTGACCTCTGAAGTCATGCGTGGATACTGGACGGACTCGCATTCGATGGGCTTCGAACAGGGTTTGAAAGTCAAGACAGACAGCTAGCATTGGAAATTGGGTGCGGCGTAGCCTTACGACTTCGAGCATTTCGAGATCATCTGGAGAAAAAGAAACGCCTTACACAGCCAGTGTGTACTCATGGCAAAAAACCGTCTAAGTTATGGTGGGCGGAGCCATCGCTGACTCTGCCCTCACTACCGAATCGCGCGTGGGAGCCTTTCCCCTCACGCGGCTCTTCAGACGCGAGCATAAGAACGACTCAACGCTATACGCACGTGAGCAAGCGAGCGTTGGGTTGGGTTCGTAGCTCGCTGATGATCTGTCTGTGCTTGACGAAACACAGGCGGGATTAAGTCTGTGTAGGTACATTTGTGAACATGGCTGTCCACAAACGTACAGTTAGGCGCGGCACTTTAAAGAGCGTGAATATACGTTCCACGCTGTACTTTGATGAGCGATAGAAATAGCATAGAAAGTTGGAAGTAACATGCCTCTGCCCGGTGGAGCTACAGACAAGTTTGGCAATCGTTATGAAGGTCGTTGGACTGTGCACTGCATAACAGAGGTCTTGGCAGGCTGTGCCGATTCTATACGTCTTGAGCCACCTGGTACCGCAGGTGAGGGAATTGAGTTTTGGCTTCGTAAGGGAGACAGCTACGAGTACCATCAAGTCAAGAGGCAGAATACTAGAAGCGGACATTGGAGTCTAGCAGAGTTGGATAGAACGGGTATCTTGTCTCATTTCTGGACAAAGCTCCAAGATCCATCCTCCCTTTGCTATTTCACCTCTACACACTCCGCGTTTCAATTGGATGAGTTAAGTGACAGAGCTAGACGTGCTGTATCCTGGGATGAATTCAGCGAGGAGTTCTTGAAGGCTAAAGAACAACTCGGTAATTTCCAAGACCTTTGTCAACGTTGGCCAGGTTGTACCGAGGTAGAAGTTTATGAAGCTCTTAAGCGCGTCTATGTGAAAACGGTTGATGAGGATTTTCTCCGAAAGAGTGTCGAGCGTGACTTGGAAATCCTCATAGAGGGCAATCCTGCAAACGCAGCAGACATATTGGCCCAACTAGTGCTTGACAAAGTTCATAGCGAGTTGACGGCGGATGACATTTGGGATCATCTGAAAGACCGAGGTTATCATCGCCGCTATACCTTTCTAGCCGACCACCCAAGCCTACTCGAAGAATCGAGTATCTCGACACAACCTATCGGTGAAGTACAAGACGGCATTGCCGAGATCCTAAAGCAGCAAACACTCAACTTTGCACGGTTAGAATCTTTGATAGTGGAACACCTTCCCGAGCGAAGTACGACTGCACAGAAAGGTGAGGCATCGCCAGACTCCTGGCAAGCCTGGCTCAAACAAGCCGAAGCTTGCTATGCTGGAGAAGACATGGAGAAAGCGTTAGTAGCAGTCAATAAGGCTTGGGAACTGAACAAAGGTGCCCCACAGATTGCGATTGCCAGGGGGTGTATCCTTGCTGAATATGCGATCGCAAAAAGGGGACCAAAGAGTATGCTTTATGAAGCTATCAGTCTGTTTGAGTCTCTACGCGATCAAACCCCAGAACCAGCAGGGATAGATTATAACATCGGAAACTGTTTCACAGGGCTTGAGGAGCATCAGAAAGCAGTAGAGCATTTTGAGAAAGCACTTGCGGCAGGGCCGAGTCCAGAGCTTGCAGCGCAGATTTGGAAGAACAAGGGAACATCGTATTTCTATCTAGGAAATGAACAAGATGAAATCGCTTCCTACAAGAAAGCTTTAGAACTAAACCCGAACTTGTTTGAGGCTTATGCTTCATGGGGAGCGGCAGAGTTACGCAATCACAATTATCAGAGGGCTCGAGAGCTTTTGGAGAGGGCGTTTGAAGTTGAGCCAGACCGCGAAATGAGGGCTTACCCTCAACTGTATTCACTAGCGTATACTTTATGGAAGTTGGGCGATTTCGAAGAGGCTTACCGCTGGGTGAACCAAGTTCTGACATTGCAGCCAACCCATCAAGATGGACTTCTGTTGAAAGCGTATCTACTAAGGCAATTATGGCGAGAAGATGCCAAATATGTCTCCGAAGCTATAGCTTTTTATGAGGCCTGGGTTCTTGATAATCCTGAAAGTACTGCGGTGAGAAACGAACTCCTCTTGATTTACCACTCTGATGAGTACCAACACGACCCTAGAACAGTTCTTGAGCAGACCGCTCTCTCCCCAAGCGCTCTTGTTCAGTCATTGTACCACTATGCTATGTTGCTAGATGACGAAGGAAAACCTGAGAAGGCCGTCAAGTATTTGGAAGCGGCTTCTGAAAAGAGCCAAGAGCATCATATCGTTCACAAGCTTGGTATTCTTAAGGAGAAAACTGGGGATTATAGTAATGCTATCAAGTTCTACCGGTTGGCTCTTCGAGATGTAGACAATTCCATTCCCATCCTGCACGGGATCGCTGATTGCTATCACTTCCTAGGTGAGTACAGAGAATGTGTATGTGTTCTCACTCGTGCAATTCTAATCGATCCACAAGACGAAATATCCTGGATAAACCTCGGTTATGCTTTGGATCAGTTGGGGGTAGGAGGAATCTCCTTCATCTGTTTCTATATTCTTCGAAGATTTCATGAAGACCGTACCACCTTAGATGAGGAAATTCAAGCGGCAATAGATGAGCTATTATCAAGGTTGCGAGTCGAGTTTGGTGAGGACTTTGTAACCGCAATCGAGAGAGAAGCAGGGGTTTCATAGAAGACTCCGCGCCTAAGCTATGGGGGGCGGAGCCATCGCTGACTCCGCCCCCACTCCCTAACCGGACGTCAAAGGGGAGGGAAACCTCACCATCAACTTTGACAACTCTGCCTTCCACTCCCTGTTCCCCGACGCCGAGTTAGCCATCGTGCGTTTACCCAAACCCCCCGATCGTGCCTCACCTGCAGAAATCGCCGAACACCAGGCCAGGATGCGTGAGCTCGTCGAGCAAGGCATAGAAATTGTGTGACGCCGTCCAGACTGTCAGATGCGAGCCGCTTTATGAAAAGACAACAAAAGCCAATCCCCTCTTGACCTACGGAGAAGATCGGCCCTCAATTTCTCATGCTTGCACCTCCCACATTGGCTATCGGCTGTGATGTAGGCAACGATAGCCAAATCTTATACACCGTCAGTGCAACTGATCTACAACAATTCCAAAAATCGCTCGACATCTATACGAGCCTGCTGATTTTGGTGTAAGGCAGGCTCGGAACCTTGCTCACAACACTAACTCTTGCACCAGCGCGCCTTCTTCGACAATCCAGTCATCCTCTACGGGCTCAAGGTAGAGTTCTATCGCTTCTCGGATGTTTTCCAGCGCCCCTTCGAGTGTGTCGCCTTCACTGATGCAACCGGGAAGTGAAGGAACGTAGACAGTGTATCCGCCTTCATCACTGGGTTCCAAAACCACTTTGAATTTCATCTTTGCCTTCCTCTCTATTCACCTCTTGCGCTGATGGCATGTTACATTATACTACACAACAAGTCAAACGGCAAAGCCGAATTTCCCCGTCCGTTGAATTCACACCGTCCGCTGTAATGCCCCCGTAAACTTTTAAGGTTCTGGCACTTGACAAACCGGGTAAACTGGTGTATACTGTGTCGTAGTTATAGAACTAACGTCTACGTTATCATACTAACGCCCAGGAGGGGCGAAGGAAAATGAATGACGATCCCATTGACAAACTGGTGAAAATCGGCTTCTCGGAGTACGAGGCCAAGGCCTACGTAGCCCTACTCAGGGAAAGCCCTGTCACGGGCTATCAGCTCTCCAAACAGTCCGGCGTTCCCCGTTCCATGATTTACGAGGTTCTGGGCAAGCTCACTGCTCGTGGCGCGGCGATGACCCTGCGTAGAGGCGGTTCCACCCAGTACGCACCAGTTCCGGCGGCAGAGTTTCTCGACCAGATCCACCGCGAGCAAGAAGAGCTCATCTTCTCACTTAAAGACAGCCTGGCTGCCCTGACCTCAGCTCCCGACC
The DNA here is from genome assembly GCA_004377365.1 of Anaerolineales bacterium. Lineage (GTDB taxonomy): Bacteria > Chloroflexota > Anaerolineae > E26-bin7 > E26-bin7 > E26-bin7. The sequence continues at coordinate 5,383 of SOHZ01000473.1, forward strand.
TGGAATACGTCTGGAACATCGAGGGCCACGAGAACATCATGGCCAAGGCAGAGGAGATGATCCGCCAGGCAAAGGTCCGCATCTATGTGGCCCTTTTGCCGGCCACATTCCCGGCCTTGCAGCCCGCGCTAGAGAAGGCAATCGGGCGAGGAGCGCGGGTGGTGATCTATACTACGAGCGACCTCGATATACCGGGTGGTCAGGTGGTCGTCGCTCCCACGTCTGAGGAGGCCCTCAGCCAGGTGGGAGGGCTGGGGTTGATCCTGGTCATTGACGGAGAAGAGGTGCTGATCGGCGAATGGTTGACGGCCACCCAGGCCCGGGCTTCATGGACCAGCAGTCCCCTGCTCGTCTTTATCGCCGAACACCACCTGCGGACAGACCTGTATCTCCCTCAAATCCTGGCCCTTTTGGGGGATCGGGCACTGGACATCATCCAGGAGGAAGATCGGGAACTGTTCGCCCGTGCTTTAGAGAGCCACATTAGCGGCTAACAGAACCCACCGCCAAGAGCGCAAGCCTTGCTGAGATTCGTTTTATCCCTCGGCGAAGCTCAGATAGACTCTTGGGCGTCTATACCAATATTATATCAGGAGGTTTCATCATGGATTGGAAAGTGTTCCTCAGCACCTTTGCTCTATTATTCGTAGCCGAGCTGGGGGACAAGACACAGTTGGCAGTGATCAGTATGACCGGCAAGCATGGCAAGCCATGGCCGGTGTTTATCGGTGCAACGGTAGCTCTGGCCCTGGTGACTCTGCTAGGTGTGGTCGGTGGCGAGGCATTGTGCCGTGTCGTCCCTGAGCCACTTCTGACCAAGGTGTCGGCCGTCGCCTTCGTGGTGATGGGGGCACTGATGTGGTTCGAGGTGTTGTAGGCAAAGAAGACCAGGTAAAAGTCTGAACGATTTCCAGGAGGGACTATCATGAACGACAACGCACCTGTTAACCAAGAAATGACACCTGAGGTAAGGCGCGGGGTTATGAGGTGGCTGAGGAGAGAAGTGATAGGCGTGTTGTTCGTGGCAGCAACCCTCTTCATCCCTGCCGGCCGCTGGAACTGGGTGTGGGGATGGGCGTTAGTGGGCATCTATGCGGTCTGGGTTAGCGCCAATGCGCTGATCCTGATCCCCAGGAGCCCGGAACTGCTCGCAGAACGTGCCCAGCGCAAGAAGGGTATCAAAGATTGGGACGCAGTACTGATGAGCATCATTGGCATCCTCACGCTGTGCAAACACATCGTGGCCGGGTTGGATGTGCGCTACGGTTGGACCGTGGGAATTCCGCTCTGGCTCCAGATCGTTACGTTGGTTATCGCGGTGTTGGGATACGCACTGGGGACATGGGCCATGGCAGTGAACGCGTTCTTCTCACAGATTGTCCGCATCCAGGACGACCGGGGCCATACCGTGGTCACCGGCGGACCTTACCAGTTCGTGCGCCATCCCGGTTACGTCGGAGTGATCGCTTTTGAGCTGGCAACGCCGATCATGCTCGGCTCGCTGTGGGCGCTCATTGCTGGTGTGCTGGCGGCGCTACTCTTCGTCGTGCGCACTGCGCTTGAGGACCGGACGCTGCAAAAGGAACTCGAGGGCTATACCGAGTACGTTCAGCGGACGCGCTATCGCCTGCTGCCGGGTGTGTGGTGAGAAATCAGGTAGTTATCTACCGACTACTTCGACAATGTCCCATCTGTCATTGCGAGTCGCCGAAGGCGGCGAAGCAATCTCATTATGCTGAGAAAAGAGATTGCTTCGGTCGCCGCCCGCCACGCTTCGCTCGCGGCTTCGGCTCCCTCGCAATGACATTCTCCTCGAAATGTGACATTGTCCAGCTACTGAGAACAGGACGGTCTGATGATTCTCAAGAATCTGCTTAGACGCAAAACCCGTAGTCTGTTGACCATTGTCGGCATCGGCATCGGCATTGCCGCCATGGTCGCTCTGGGCGCGATCGCTGATGGCCTTGAAGAAGGCTACACAGCCATGCTCACCGGCAGCCAGGGCGACCTGATCGTCACTCAGGCCGATGCGGCTGATATCTCCGCCGCGGCCGTTGACGAGACGGTGGGCCAACAGCTCGAAACCCTGCCCGAAGTGGTGGACGTGACCGGTATGCTTCAGAGCATCGTCACTGCCGAGGGTGCCCGCTACTTCATGCTCTTTGGCTACGATCCCCAGAGCTTTGCCATCGAGCATTTCAAAATCGTGGAAGGCGAGGGGTTGTCGGACAGCAAACAGGTTATCATCGGCAAGATAGCTGCTGAGAATTTCAAGAAAGGTGTCGGCGATTCCCTGAAGCTCTTTGGCAGCGCTTTTCGCATCGTGGGCATCTACGAAACGGGCGACGGTCTGGAAGAAGGGGGCGGCGTGATCTCCCTGAGCGACGCCCAGGTCCTGTTCAGCAAACCCCACCAGGTCGCCCTCTACACGCTCAGGCTCAAACCAGGAGCCGATGTCGAGGAGCTGCGGCGCAAGATCGAACGGCGCATCCCCGACGTGATAACCTCCCAGTCAGACCAAGTCGCCAACACCCAGGAGACCATCCAGATAGTGCGCGGCTTTGCCTGGGGCATCGCCTTCATCGCCATCCTCATCGGCGCAGTGGGGATGATGAACACAGTGCTGATGTCGGTCTTTGAGCGCACGCGGGAGATTGGGGTGCTGCGCTCCCTGGGTTGGCGCAAAGGGCGGGTGCTGGGCCTGATTATAGGCGAATCCCTGGCCCTGAGCCTGATCGGTGGCCTGACAGGGACTGCCCTGGGCGTGGCGGCCGTCAGAGCCCTGGGCAGTTCACCAGCCACTGGGGGGCTTTTACAGGGCCGTTTCTCACCTGGGCTGTTCATTCAGGCCCTGGTAATAGCCTTGATCCTGGGGGCCCTGGGCGGATTCTATCCAGCCTGGCGAGCCTCGCAATTGACTCCTCTGGAGGCGCTGCGCTACGAGGGCGGCTTGACCAGCTCTGGTGGGAAGGGAAGCAAAGGATGGGCGCTCCCCTTTGGCGTTGTGAAGTTGCCCATGACCGCCCGCAACCTCTTCCGCCGCCGGACGCGTACCCTGCTGACCATCGTTGGCATCGGCATCAGTGTGGCAGTGATCGTGGGGTTGCAGGGGTTCACTGAGGGCTTTGTAGCCCAGTTTGAAACGATGATGGGAGGCGGTGGGCAAGCGGACCTCATGGCTGTGGAAGCCGACATCTCTGATATGGAGTACTCCAGCATTGATGAGCGGGTGGGCAAAAAGCTGGTCACCGTACCAGGTGTAAAGTACGTCTCCGGCACCGTCTTTGGCTTCCTCACCGATCCGCAGATGACCTATCTCATCATCTGGGGCTACCATCCCGGCGAATATGCCATCCGCCAGTTCCGCATCGTGGAGGGGGAAGGTCTCTCGGCCAATCGCCAGATCATACTGGGCAAGACGGCGGCCGAGACGATGGATAAAAAAGTCGGCCAGACAGTCAAGATCCTGGACAGCAACTTTCGTATCGTCGGCATCTACGAGACGGGGACCGGTTTTCTGGATATAAGCGGGGTCATCGCGCTGCGCGAGGCGCAAAAGCTCTTCAGGAAACCGCGCCAGGTGGGCTGGTATGCCATCAAGCTGGAGGATCCTAAGGAGGCCGACCGGATCATCGCCCACCTGGAAGCGAACTTTCCCGAGATCTCTGTGTCCAAGACCTCGGAGCTGGCCGAAGCTTTGCCCGATTTCAAGACCATGCAGACCATGGAGACTGCCATTTCCGTCCTGGCTATCCTGGTGGGTGGCATCGGGATGATGAACACGGTGTTCATGTCGGTCTTTGAGCGCACGCGAGAGATCGGCTCTCTGAGGGCCCTGGGCTGGCGCAAGCGGCGGGTGTTGGGACTCATTCTGAGGGAATCGCTGCTGCTCAGCCTGGTGAGCGGGGTGGTGGGAATCATGGGGGGGGTACTATTGGGACAGATAGGGAGCCTGGCGCAGGGCTTTGGCAGCCTGTTTCAAGGCCATTTCGGCCCGCCCTTGTTGATCCGGGCTCTGGTCATGGCCCTCGTTCTGGGGGCCGTAGCTGGCCTCTACCCCGCCTGGTGGGCCTCGCGGCTGAGCCCGGTGGAAGCGTTACGCTATGAATGAGGATACGGTAGAATAACGTGCTCTTAGGCAACAGTCTTAGCTACTCAGCGACCCTCCCGCAGGTTACGATTGACAGCATCTGCGGGCTTGGGGTCCTAGAAGAATAACTACAGCTCCAGACAGATTTGCAATCTGACGGCCCGGCGGCTGGATTACAAATCCAGCCAGAGCAAAGATGAGTAGTTATCAGCCCTCGAGTTAATCCCAACGATTGAGACACTCGGAGGTAAAAATGAACGCCAATGCATCGGTTAATCAACCAAATGGGAAATCCGACCTGACAAGCAGGGTTCGGAAACGGATGCTACAAGTCGTCGTCCAATTCCTGGTCCTGGCTGCGATCTTGTTCATCGCCTCGGGCCGCCCGGATTGGGTGTGGGCGTGGGCCTATCTCGGCGTGAGTGTGGGTATTTTGGTCATCAACGCGTCGGTTCTACCCCCAGAGTTGATCGCAGAGCGCGGCCAGATCAAGGAGGACACCAAAGGCTGGGACAAAGTGCTCGGCGCCTTCATCGGCATCCCCACGCTGGGCACGGTGATCGTGGCCGGGCTGGATAAGCGCTTCGAGTGGTCGCCGCAACTGGCTGTGGCGATCCAGGTCATCGCGCTGGTTTTCTATGCGCTAGCGCAGGGTCTGTTTACCTGGGCGATGGCGTCGAACAAGTTTTTCTCAGGCACCGTTCGCATCCAGGAAGAGCGGGGCCATACCGTCGCCACCGGTGGCCCCTACCAGTACGTGCGCCATCCGGGTTACGTCGGGTATATCGCATCCTGGCTCGCGACGTCGCTCGCGCTCGGCTCGCTGTGGGCGCTCGTCCCGGCGGGGCTTGTGATGGGCCTCATGGTCGTCCGCACGGCGCTTGAGGACAGGACTCTGCTGGAGGAACTCGACGGCTACCAGGACTATACCGCACGGGTGCGCTATCGCCTGCTGCCTGGTGTTTGGTAGAAGAGTTTGTCCATTACAGCTCGGTCAGAGACCAGCCACGGCTTAGATCGAGGTAAGGGCTATGGGGGAAAAAAGGCAATTGTCACTCGAGACTTTAGAACCAGAACTCTCCTACTTTGAATTGCAAGCCTATATAGGCACTACAAAACACATGGGAGGGTTCGAGACCACAAAAGCGCTCATTGAGTTGTGCCACATCAACAAGGATACATACGTCCTGGATGCGGGTTGCGGCGTTGGCGCAACGGCTTGCTACCTTGCAAAAAGGTATGGCTGCAGAGTGGTCGGCGTGGACATTTCTGAAGGAATGATTGCCAGGTCCCATGAAAGGGCAAAAAGAGAGCATGTGGAGGACAGCGTTGAATTCAGGGTAGCCGATGTGCGAGATCTCCCCTTCGACGGTGCGCTTTTCGACGTCGTCATTTGCGAGTCTGTGGCCACGTTCATAGAAGATAAACGGCAAGTGGCGAGCGAATTCGTGCGAGTGACCAAGCCGGGCGGATACGTAGGGCTTAATGAGGAAATCTGGATCAAGACACCGCCAACAGAGTTGGTCGAATTCGCAAAACGCACCTGGGAGATTAAGGCGCAGGTTCCAACCGCTGATGACTGGCTAGGATTGTTGGAAGACGCCGGACTATGCAACATCGTCGTGCAAACCTACAAATTCGATGCGCGACGGGAGTCCACTCAAGTTCAGCGGTATCGTTTCCAGGATATGTGGAGAATGTTTTATCGAACGCTGTTCCTGTACATCAAAAAGCCGGCCTTCAGGAAGTATATGGCAGAAAGGCGGTATCTCCCCAAGAACCTTTTTAAGCACCTGGGGTACGGTGTATTCGTTGGGAGGAAATAGAAGCAGCAGGTATTGGGCACACCGCCGCCGCACGTTACATTCGTTCCCATCAACTTTAAATAGGTAAGTTTAACCCCAATACGGTTTAGGATAAGGAAGCGAGCGCCGCCGAGTAGGTCTGAAGCCCTTCGACAGGCTCAGGATAAACTCCGCGAAAGACCGTATCGAGGCCAAACGAGCGGCTTCTTCAGCGGATTTCGCATTGCATGGGCCGCGCCGTGGTTTCGATACGCTTTGCTACTCAACCGACGGCGCTTAACTGAACCGTATTGAGCTTAACCCAAAAGACGATCGGAAAGGAACCAACTATGAAAAAGAGTACTATCGCCATCGCAGTTCTCGTTGTTCTCGGCCTTAGCTACTGGGGCTACACCAGCTACGTAGCACCCAACACAGCTCCCACGCCCACGCCGGTTCTCGAAGCCGAGGAATTTGACAGGGTGGTCTCGGCCACAGGTGAGGTGATTCCCGCCCGCTGGGCTCAACTGAGCTTCAAGATGAGTGGCTGTCTGGATGAGTTGGCTGTGCAGGAGGGAGACCGCGTCGAGGTTGGCTACGTCCTGGCTCGCTTAGAGACGGATGATCTGGAGCGCCAGGTCGAGCAAGCGCAGGCGGCCTTGGCCGTCAGCCAGGCCAACCTGGCTCAGGTCAAGGCTGGGGCCAGGCCGGAGGAGATCGCTGCGGCTCAGGAAGCCCTGGCCGCAGCTCAGGCAGGGGTCTCCACTGCCAAGGCCAATCTGGCTTCCGCCCAGGCCGAATTGGCCAGACTGGAAGCGGGAGCCAAACCGGAGGAGCTAACGGCAGCCCAGGCAGCCATGGACAAAGCAGCCGTGGCCTTGCAGTTGGCCCAAAGCGAGTACGACAAGATTTCTTGGCAGAGCGGCATCGGGGCCACCCAGCAGGCAGTAGCTCTCCAGCAAGCCAGCGACGACTATGAGAGCGCCAAAGCCAACTACGAGGGCCTGGTGAGAGGAGCGACGGCCGAGGAGTTGGACATCGCCCGGGCGGCGGTGGAGGCGGCCCGCGCCCAGGTTGACGTGGCCCAGGCCCAGGCCGGGCAGACCAAGGCGCAGTTGGACCAGTTGCTGGCCGGACCGAGTGTTGAGGCCATCGCCGTGGCCCAGGCTCAGGTAGAGCAGGCTCAGACGGCCGTGGCTCAGGCCCAGGCAGCCCTTCAGGACGCCGAACTGGTGGCTCCCTTCACCGGCACGGTGGCCAAGGTGACAGTCAGGGAAGGGGAAATGATGACTCCTGGTCAGCCGGTGATGTTCCTGGGCGACCTCTCGCACCTGCGGATTGAGACCACCGACCTGAACGAGGCCGACATCTGGGCCATCGCCGTGGGTCAAGAGGTAACCCTCACCTTCGATGGCCTGCCAGAGAAGGCCCTCTCCGGTAGGGTGAGCCGCATCGCCCCCATGGCCAGTATCGAGCAGGGCGGCACCAATTACACCGCAGTCATCGAACTGGACGAGCAGGACCCCGGCCTGCGCTGGGGGATGACTGCCTACGTGGACATCACGGTGAAATGAGACCCACAGATACAAAAGTCCGTAGCGGATCTGGCCATCCGCTGCCAGGCAGTCCCTCAAGGAGCAGTTTGGTGCGCCAGCGGGCGCAAGCTTTAAGCAGATGGGATATGGGCTGTTCGTCGGCAGGAAGTAAGAGCGGAAATGCATTCGAGACTCAATCACAGAGCATGCCAACTGACCCGCCACGCAAGCGAGCCACACGGCCGATGCTCAACTTGCGATCACTCCGCTGGCCTGCCAGGTGCTGAGGAAAACCGCGCACGCACCCGACCGCGCCTATTGGCGCTTGGTCGGAATATACGTCGGGAGGCTCTTACCAGAGCGAGGAGATGGGTAAACAATGAACAACAACATCGTGGTGGAAACGCGCAATCTAACTAAAGTGTTTGGCGACGGCGGCGCGGTGCGGGCCCTGGACGGGGTCAACCTGATCGTGCGGCAAGGCGAGTTGCTATCGGTGATGGGGCCTTCGGGCAGCGGCAAATCCACTCTGCTGCACCTCATCGGAGCCCTCGACCGTCCCACCGAGGGACAAATATTGATCAGAGGGCAAGACCTGACCACGGTCAAGGACCTGGACCGCTTCCGCAACGAGGAGGTGGGGTTCGTCTTCCAGTTGCACAACCTGATCCCAACCCTGAACGCCGTGGAGAACGTGGAGATCCCCCTTTACGAGCAACCCCTCAGCGAAAAGAAGCGTCGCCAGAGGGCGGCTGAGCTTCTGGAGTTGGTAGGAATGGGCGACCGTATGGATCACCTGCCCAGCCAACTCTCCGGCGGAGAGCGGCAGAGGGTGGCCATCGCCCGCGCTCTGGTCAACGACCCGGCCATCGTTCTGGCCGACGAGCCCACCGGCAACCTGGACAGCCAAAGTGGCCAGGACGTGATGACCTTGTTACGAGAGTTGAACGAAAGGCAAGGCTCGACCATCATCGTCGTCACCCACGACCCGGCGGTGGCCCGCAGCACCAAGCGCGTCATCACCTTGCACGACGGTCGCGTCGCCCGAGACGTGCCCTTGGAAAGCCCCTACCTCGAGGACCTGCGTGAGCTCAAGGACTCGCCTTTAGGGAAATCCCTGCTGGAGGGTGAGATCCCACCCGAGTTGGAGGGCTTGGGACTGGAACAGGTGACGCCGCTGTTGAGGGGGATATTGGAGAAGGTGTGAGAGGGAGCAAGAAAAACATGAACAAAGCATATTATGGCATCTTTGATTCCAGTCTGGGACTGTTTCGCATCGCCTCTACTGAGAAGGGCGCCTGCAAAATCGCCCTCCCAGAGGAGAGCGAGGGAGACTTCTTCGGGTGGCTGAGGGCCCGCTTCGGCCCGCAGAATGTAATCGAGGATAGAGGCAGAAACGAGGGAGTACTGACCGAGCTGGAAAGCTATCTGGCTGGCGAGTTAAGGGAGTTTGACAGCCCCCTGGACCTGCGGGGCACTGAATTCCAGATGAAGGTCTGGAGAGAGGTAAGAACAATCCCTTATGGGACTACCCGCTCTTATCGAGACATCGCCGAGAGTATCGGCCACCCCAGAGCCTACCGGGCTGTGGGCGCGGCCAATGGAGCCAATCCCATCCCTGTCATCATCCCCTGTCACCGGGTCATCGGCCAGGACGGCTCGCTGAGAGGCTACGGCGGCGGACTGGCGATGAAGGAGCGGCTGCTTCGCCTGGAAGGGGCCATCGGGTGAAACGTGGTAGAGTGTGTAATCATTCTCTACGGCAGCTTTATTGACAAGTCGGGCGAAAAGAGGTATAATAAATAGCGTAGGTACAGAGCAGATTTGGCAAAAGGCAAATGGATGCTGTACCTACGCACAAACTGTGTGGAAAAAAACGGGTGATTTGAGCCAGGTAACCAGCGCCCTGGGACACACCCAGCTCAAATCCACGATCAGATATATCACCTCTCTTTTAGAGGACCATCCGAGATAAAGGAGAAAAGCTCAGCCAGCGTTTTCCCAAAGGCGGCGAGTGCCCCCCAGGCGTTCACTGGCGTTGGTGGCACTACGTAGGTAGTGCCAGGCTTTAGGGCCAGTTTCAAGCCCCAGCAAGCCCCAAAGTCATGGGGTCTATAGTGCTGTCATATCTCGACAGTCTTGCACAGCGTTGGGAGCAGGACCCAAGAGGAGCCTGTGTCCCGGCGCCCGAGCAGCTCGGTTGTCACCCTCGTGCCGATGGAGATCAGATGACCGGGCTTTATATTTCTCCCACAACTATATTTTGTTGTGGAACACACCCCATCCGCCGAACCCGAAGAGGAGATAGCGGCTGCCCAGATCGGTGAATTAGATGAGGATGCTACCTCTGAGGGTGATCATGTTGAGGAGGACATGCCAGGCGGACAGTTTGTGGAAAAGCCTGCCCCCGTCAGTGCGGGCTTCTGGGTTAGCTTTGTTGAAGAAGGATAACTTTGACAGAACAAATTCCTTAGAGAAAGGGGAGAATCGGAAAAGTGACTGTAAAGCTTAGACCGGGAGAATCACAGGAGAGCTTGCTCAAGCGTTTCCGCAAGAACGTGACCAAGAGTCGTCTCCTGAGCGACGTACGCAAAAAGCGATGGTTTATCTCCAAAAGCGAACAGCGCCGGATAGCAAAGCGAAAGGGTATCCGGAAGGCTAGAAGACGACAACGTCAGCACAGCAGGCGAAGATAAACAAGACATCCTGGCCACAGACATGAGAAGAGCGAAGAAATGTCTAAATTAAAGACCCACAAGGCTACAGCCAAACGGTTCAAGATCACAGGGCGCGGCAAACCGCGCCGTCGCAAGCAGATGAGGAGCCACCTGCGGCGCAAGAAGAGCAAGCGCGTCAAGCGCCAGTTCGCCAAGGACCTAGAAGTACGTCCATCCAACGTCAAGCAGATCGAGCGTTTGCTGGGCAAGCGGCTGCGGCAGAAGTAACTGGGCTGTTCAGCTTGGTGATTGTCCTATGTAGGCTGAGAGAACCGGAAGTGCTGAGGGGACAAGAGCATCACGTAAAGAGGCGCTAGAGGGGCTCATGCCACGAAGACGAAAACGGGACTCTTTGTACTCGTACACTGTTCAGACAAGGTAAAATCCCAGAGACAACCACTCCTACCACTGTTGCTTATCCCAAACGTGTCGAGGGGCGGTACAGGCGAAAGTCCGGCTGATCCAGACTGTGAAGGAGGAAGTGAAATGTTTGACGTTGGCGACAAGGTTGTTCATCCGACCTATGGAGCAGGGTTGGTGAAGGGTATCAAGAAACAGGATCTTCTGGATCAATACCATCGCTATTATGTCATTGACCTGGCCGTTGATCACAGAACGCTCATGATTCCGGTGAGCAAAGCCAAGGAAATAGGCCTGCGTTCCATCAGCCAGCAGGCAGCCCTTTCCCAGGTGTGGCCCACATTGTGTGCAGCCGCTGAACCACTGCCTGACGATCATAAGAGGCGACAAGAGTGTATCCAAGAGAAGCTGAAAACAGGAGAGACGATCAAGGTAGCTGAGGTGATCCGTGATCTGTCCGCTCTCAAACGCGAGGACCATCTAACCTCTTTCGACACCGAGCTCTTTGAGAAAGCTCAGCAATTCCTGGCGTGCGAGCTAGCCCTGGTAAAAGGGGTGCAAGTAAGCGAAGCTGAACGAATGATCTCCGAAACCCTGGATAGCGGCGGGGGGGCTATTCCTCCCAGGTAGGAATTGGCCAATTTCTTGAACGCCTCCCGCCAAGCGATTGGCCTAGCGCCTTAACGCAACTTATCGAACCTGAAGCCATGCCCGCGGACGGTGACGATGTACTGATGATCAGAGTCAAGCTCGCTTAACCTCTCCCGCAAACGTCTGGCCAAGGCGTCAATGGCTTGCTCCGAGATTCCTTCCTCAACAGCGTCGGGCCACACTGCCCAGACTACTTCATCCCGGCTACACACCTTACCCTCGTTATCGTAAAGGAGTTCAAGCAGCCGATACTGGGCCAGCGAAAGGGGAGGGTCAAGCTCCCGCCCCTTGATCCATACACTCTTGGCATCTTTATCCAGAAGCAAGCCCGTCCATTTCTCACCAAAGAACAGGGGAACCGTCGCGCCAGCGTCAACAAAAAATAGTTTGAAAGAGAGCGCAACTTGGATCTCATCCCCATCCTGCAAGGTGTAGGGCTCTGTCAGTTTGTGTCCGTTGACAAAGGTTCCATTCTTACTGCCCAGATCCTCCAGGATGTGCCGCCCATCTGAACGGCGGATGCGAGCGTGGTTACGGGAGACCTGTCGTGAGAGCAGGACGATATCGCAATTCTCCTCCCGCCCGATGACCATATTATCGCGGTCAATCATCCACCTGGTACCCATTCCCTGCCCCTCGCGTAAGATCAGCACTGCAGTTTCTTTACCAACCATTGACTACCACCTCCCTGAGACAGCCGATTGGTCTGATTCAGGGGAGAATTCTCTCCTTTCTCCTATTTTGATGGAATCTACACGCACCCTTCCACAAGTGCCACTTGACAAGAAACCGACAATAGGTTAAGCTATAAGAGAAGACAAGCAAGGAGTTCTCCGCTTGGACCAGACGTTGATGCCAGGAACCGTCCTACGGGACAGATACAAGATCATAGAATTGGTAGGGCAGGGTGGCATGGGAGCCATCTACAAGGCCGAAGACCTGCGCCTGGAAGGGAGATACTGCGCCGTTAAAGAGGTACACCCTGAGCCCAGAGCCAACTCCTCGATGCTTGCCCAGGCACGGGAACAGTTCTCGCGCGAGGCCAGCACCCTGGCCAGACTGGACCACCCCAACCTGCCCAAGGTCTCTGACTACTTTCCCGAGGGTGACTGCGACTACCTGGTCATGGATTTTGTGCCTGGCCAGGAACTGAAAGAGATCATGGATGAGGCCCGCTGTCAGAGCAGATTCCTCGACGAGAAAGAAGTTCTGACCTGGGCCGATCAACTTTGTCAGGCTCTGGAATACCTTCACAGCCAGGACCCGCCCGTCCTGCATCGGGACATTAAACCATCCAATATCAAGCTAACCCCCGCCGGTGCCATCAAGCTGGTAGACTTTGGCTTGGTCAAGCTCCTGGTCCCCGATGATGCCAGAACCATAACCATCTTACAGGGTCGTGGCACGGTACAGTATACACCCCTGGAGCAATACGGAGGGGATACGGGACATACCGACGTCCGCTCCGATATCTACTCTCTGGGAGCCACCCTCTACCATCTCCTCACTGGACAGCCCCCTTCCGATGCCAAACAGCGTTTCCTGGAACCGGACTCCTTGCTTCCGCCCCGTGATCTCAATCCTAACCTCTCCCCTCAAACTGAGAGAGCGTTGTCGAAAGCCTTGGAAATGCACCCCAACCAGCGACCGGGCAGCGTGTCCGAGTTCAGAGCCGAGCTGCTTTCTCAATCACCTACCGCTCCCGGTCTCCTGAGCCTGTCTGCCGCCAACGAAGGAATGTGGGCCACCGCTCTCAGAGAAAACAGGACACTAATCACCGTTGCTCTGACCTTGCTAGTCGTCGCTCTGGTAGTTACTCTGTTTTCACCTCCATTGTCGGCAACCCTACCTGCCGCCACTCCAGCCACCGTTCAGGTCGAAGAGATAGCCTCCCCCTCGCCCAGTCCCCGCTAGCACCTCGACTCATAAATCCTCCAACCACCTCTAACCCCCATCATAGGTCAGCGATGGATAGCCTAAGAACTTCTTGGGGCAACGTAGATTCGAGGGGTAAGACCTCCGAGATTTTGCCGCACATCAGCGTTTTACCATGAAAACAAGCCATACAGTTGCCTTTCTGGCCGGTCTTAGTCCACAGAAACCTCGGAGGTCTGGCCTTTTACCCCACCAATCCGCGTAGAGCCTTTATTTATTGCGTCGGCTTCCTGGTCCAGTTCCTTCTCACGGTTCCTACCCAAATAATCCCAACAGGAAAGAGGCTGAAAACCAAAGACATCAAAGGCGCGCCCCAATGCCTGGAAAGCCTGAGAAAGAATCCAGCCCCAGGCCAGCCCAGGCCATAGGCGATATAGCCCACTGTGCCACAAATCAGAACCCACAGGAAAGACCTGAGCCCCTGGCTCTGAGAGCGATCCTCATTGCGGCGTAGAGCATAGCCTGTACCTCCAACCATTAACATGGCCATCAGGGACAGAAGAAAAGCCCCCACCCCCACCCGCCGTGAGTTGGGGCTTGCCTCTGGTGGTATTACCTCGACGGTCGGCTGAGGCGTGGGACTGGGTGTGGGTGTAGGAGGGACGGGAGTAGGAGTAGGGGTAGGCGTAGGCGTGACCGTGGGAGTAGCGGTGGCGGTGGGCACCAGGGTAGCGATAGTTGCCGGCTCGTCCCCTTCAATAGCCACTATCAGCGTGATGGACTTGAGAGCCGGACCGCTGGTGACAGTGATTTCCAGTTGGCCCGTCCGCTCCAATTTGATCGCAGCCTTGGCTATTCCATCTACGGTGGTAGTCTCCAGGCGCGGTAATTCCAGGGTCTCGGCTGGATAGAAGAAACGAAAGACCACCGGGGTTCCATCGGGCACCGGATTACCGTTCTTGTCCTTGATGATACCCGCTTGCAACTCCAGAGTATCGCCCACCTTCACGCCAATGGAGCCAGGCGTCTCTTTCGTAGAAGTGCCTTCCATCAGTGCGTTAACAGGTATGATCTCAATGACCTGATCGGAGTCAGGCTCCATCCGCAAGATCAGATCATAATTAATGCCCTGCACAGTGACCGGGGAAGCTCCTTGCAAAGTGAACTCGCGGAAGAGAGCGCGCATTGAGGCATCAATGAAAGCCGGCACCTTGCTGTAGATACCGTAATAGGCTGTCAGTTTGCTGATCTCAGTGGTATCCAGATAATAGGGTGCATTATAGGCCAGGATCACGATTTTCTTATTGCGCAAGCTATCCGAGAGCTGCTTCAGGAAAAGCTTGACGGCATCGGAATCGGGATAGTCATCGAGGTTGACGTCCAGCATGGCAAAGATGATCCAGTCAGCCTCCTCGATGAGAGGAGCGATATACTCAGTGGAAGCTTCCGGGCCTTCGGGGCTCAGGTAACCTTTCAATTGACTGAAGGTCAGGCTCCTTATTTGAGCAGGTTCTATCTGCCCGCTGGCCTCTGGCCCATAAAGTCGGCGGATCGTCTCCTCCAAAGCATCCGGCTTGATGAAGTAGAAAGGCGGACAGTCGTAGCAATCTTGAGCCTGGCGATCATCGGTGAAAATCAGGATCTTTTCGCCAAGGAGAGGGGGGCTGGGCAATCTATCGGCCAATTCCTCTGGACCTGGATAGATCAGGGTGACAGCATCCTCGGCTATCTGAGACACCTGATCGTACCCCTGTCCAACGTTTCCGGCCAACTGTCCCACGTCAACCCCAACCTCTTCCAGCGAGAATTCGGGATAAAGCTCATGCTTGAGGTGCAGGATGCGCGCCAGGGATTGATCTACCTGAGCCTGGAATTTGGAATCGCTCACGTACTTATCGCGGAAGAACTCGATGGTGGATTTGATATTTTCAAACTGGTCAGCCCAGACGTCGGTGAGGGCGAACTGAGAGAGCACCAGCAAGTCATTGCCAGCCAGGAGGGCCTCCTGGGCAACGCGTTTGTGGGGGAAGCTTTGCAACTGGGGGTCGTAGTACTTGCGAACAGCCGGCACCCCCAAAGCATCGGTGACCATGACGCCACCAGCCTGACGCCAGGGCTCGAATTCAGGCAGGCTCAGGATGTCTTGCAACTCGGCAGCAAAGCTGATAGGAGGTGTAAGCTGGCGAATGTTGCCCTGGAAACCACGATAGCGGATGTGAGACGACATCAGGGCCTCAGTGATAGCTGCAGGCTCAGCCTCACCCAAGGCAGTGACAGTGAAGAAAGGAGCCAGCTCGATTTTGCGCAACTCCTGAAGGGACTTTGGCACGGTGGACACTTCTTCATCGGCCCTCCGGTCACTACCTCCATGGCCAGGAAAGTGCTTGGCCACAGTAGCTACCCGTCCCTCAGAGCCCTCGTGCACACCTTGAATGTAAGCCTGGCCCATCTTCCCCACCCAATAGGGGTCACCGCCGAAGATCCGGGTGCCCAGGTCGCCCTTAAGAGTAGGCCGAGGGTTGCTGAGCACGTCCAACGAGGGCCCAAAAAGCACGTTGACGCCGACCATCGAAAGTTCCCTGCCCAAAATCTGTCCGATGGCCTGGGCATTGGCCCCGTCCCAGGTCGCACCCAGGGCCATGTTGTTGGGCAAGGCCGTGAAACCGTTGGTCAGGCGGGTGTAGGGGTAGCCATCTCCCTCGTGATCGAGGGCGATGAGGAGAGGGATGTAAGGACCAGGTCCCATTGGCAGAGTCCCGGTAATAGGAGCTGTGCCGGTCAAGGGCTGAGTGCCGGGAGGGATGGTGCCCGTTGTTTGTTGTGAGGCTGTGAAAGTAAATTGCTGCAAGCCGTTGGTCAGTTGCGCTACCTGTAGAGGGGTGTCACCTTGATTGGAAAAGTTGCCGTTGCTAGACAGGAGAACTACCCCCCCCACCCGATACTGCATGATGAGTTGAGCGATGTCTGAACCGGGGCTGACGTCACTACCGGCGAAAGTGACCACGAACAATTGACCGACCCGCTCTTCGACCGACATACGGGCGATGATCCCCTGGACGAAATCATCTTCAGTTTGAGCGGCAACGGGCACAGGCAGGAGTGAAAACATTATAGCTACCATCAGCCCAGTTGACACCAGGACGTTGATTCTATTCCACATCTTATGTAAACAGTCTCCTCACAACTCGGCACAACTCAAGTTTCTACTACACGATTATAACACCAAACGAATGACAACGCAACATGACCGCTTCCACTTGCCAGGAAGCCAGCGTTGTGCTATCATTAGCCTCAATCAAAAAACCTGGCAGGAGAACTTGCATGAAACTCTACGACCTCGGCCACGTTCCCTGGATTCACTCGCAACTCATCTACCATGCCATGCCATGCTTGGGATTGGAAGGCATTAACTATATCGCCCCGGCCACACCGTATGTGTGTATCGGCTATCACCAGGACGTGGAGCAGGACATTGACCTGGATTTCTGCCGGGCGCAGGACATTCCGGTTTTCCGCCGCGAGGTAGGCGGTGGTGGGGTCTACCTGGACGGCGATCAAATCTTCTATCAGATCATCCTGCACAAAGATAACCCGCTGGCGGCGGGCGACAAGGCCGAACTCTACCGACGTTTCCTCGAACCGGTGGCTGATACATACACCACGTTGGGCATCCCGGCCCAGTACCGGCCGGTGAACGACGTGATCACCGCCGATGGCCGCAAAATCTCTGGCACGGGCGCGGCGCAGATGGGCGATCACGTGGTACTGGTGGGCAACCTCATCGTGGATTTTGACTATGCCACGATGGCGAAAGTGCTGCGCGTGCCGGACGAAAAGTTCCGTGACAAGGTGTTCAAAAGTATGCAGGAGAACCTGACCACCATCCGGCGCGAAATCGGTGCAGTCCCATCGTGGGAAGTGCTCACTGCCAAGCTGACGCGGCATTTCGAACAGGTGACGGGGCCACTGGAGGCAGGCCAGATGCCGGCGGAGGTATACGCCGAGGTTGAGCGGCTGATTCCGCGCTTCACGAGCGACGAGTGGCTGTACAAGCGCGGCAAGCGGGTGAGTGGGCACGACGTCGTCTATAGCACAAAGATCGCCAGCGGGGTGAACGTGGTGCACAAGGTACACAAGGCCCCCGGCGGGCTCATCCGGGGAGTCAGCGAGATAAAGGACGAGCGCATCGTCTCCACTTCGCTCTCCGGCGACTTTTTCTTTTACCCGGCGGAAAAATTGGCTGCGCTGGAGGAGGCCCTGGCCGGGGTCAAGCTCGACGAGGCCAAATCCACCATTGCTGGCTTTTACCAGGCCGAGGGCATCGAGTCCCCCGGTGTCACGCCGGCGGACTTTGCCAGGGTCATAGCGGGTGACTAGGTATCTATCCGAAAACCTGCTCAAGGCGGACCACAGTCCGCCGCTGGACTGTGTCCAGCGAGAGCAGCTAGAGTTTTCGGATAGGCTCCAAGCCGTCTCTGCTGCCTTTTCTGATTTGGGTGTGGCCAAAATAACTTGAAGTCGAGGCTTTAGCCAGCTTTTTCCGCCTGAAGGCTCCACTCCCCAGGCCACTTTAGCCAGACTCTTCCAGTTTTAGGGGTGACATGGAATACAGAGCGGTAACAAAGTATCTGGGAGAAGACAGAGCGGAGGTAAAGATCAGGGATCTGACCTTTACCGTTGATCAAAGGGTCAGTCTCTGGAGAGAAGGGGCCAAATTCTGTCCCATCGAGCTGGTTCTGGCCTCGTTGGCCTCCTGAATGGTGTTGACCATGGCAGCGGTCGCTGCCAACAAGGGGATTCAGATAGACAAACTGGAAGCCCAGGTAGACGCCGTGACCGACGTCACCGAGGGAGGACAACGGTGCAAGTTCTCCACCATCATTGACCTGGGCCACGGTCTGACCGACCGGGAGATCAAGATTCTCTTCAACTCTGCCCGGCGCTGCGAGGTCCACAAGCTGCTGGGAGGACAGATCGAGTTTGAGGAGAGATTAGCGGGGTAACTACCTCGGCAATGTCACACTTCGATCAGGACAAGTGTCATTGCGAGGAGCGGAGCGACGAAGCAATCTCAGTCAAGCCAGGTTGAGATTGCTTCGCTCCCTTCGGTCGCTCGCAATGACAGAATGTGAGATTCTCGTACTACTCACCCTCCCGCAGGTTCGGGGATACTTCGAGTAGAAATGTGCTTTAATGTCAGATTTGACCTGCTGATTCGAATGATTCTCTAACCCGCGGAAGGGTATCTGTGAATAAATCACCTAGCAGAAAGCTCATGATGAAAACCATTAACGAGCCGGTATCCGTGGAGGCTCGCTTCGATGAAGAGGGCACAGTGACACCGACCGCTTTCACCTGGCAGGGCAGGACTTATCCCATCAGCGACGTGGGACGTCGGTGGACAGAAACCGATGGCCCCCACCGCCTGTACCATTGCCTGGTCATGACCCCCACCGGGGAAACCTTCGAGCTATGCCTCGAGACCTCCACCCTACAGTGGCGAATCGTGCGGGCCTGGGAAAGGCCAAAGATGGTCTAGTACCAAACGCCTTTCAAATAAGGGCGCTGGAGTCGAGGCTTCAGCCGGAAAACGCCCGCCTAAAGGCTCGACTCCGGTCTCATTTGAAAAATATTGGATCTAGTACAACCTGACCTGGACGCATCGTATTCACTCGCCAAGAGTTGCCCTCGCCTGCACAAACCCCAAGGTCACGATCGAGCCCAGCGCATACAACCCGGCGCAGATCAGGTAAACCCCCGATAACCCGATCCACCCCAATAATGCGTAGGCCACGACGGGACCGGCCGCATTGCCGAGATCGCCGCTGATGTTCAGCACGCCGATGGCGCGCCCCCGCTGCGCCGGGCTGACCAGGTCGCCGGTCAGGGCGGGCAGCAGCGCCCGCACGCTGGCACCGGACAGCGCACCCAACACGATGCCGGCGAATGCGACCATTGGCCTACTGAATGCCACCAGCACCATGCTGACGATGCCAGCGACGAGCCCGCCCAGGGTCACCGGCCAGCGTTTGCCCAGCCTGTCGGATACCGTTCCCGCCAGCGGGGCGGTAGCCATGGCGAGAAGCAAGCGCATGGCCCCCAGCGCGCCGGTCGCCGTCGCCACACCCAGGGCCAGGTTCGTGGAGGGCAGCAGACCCTGCACCAGCAGCGCTATCGTTCCAGCGACGACACCATTGGTGATGAACTCGTTGATGGCCTGCAACAGCAGCACGGTCCGCAACGCGCGGTTGGTGTGCCATGGGAGCGGGGTTTCTTTCACAGCAGGTGATTGCCGGTGAGACCGGGCGGCGCGTGTCTCCGGCAGCAGAAACAGCACGGGCAGGCTGCCCTGGGCAGCCACCGTGGCCGCGACCCACATGGTGGCGTGATAGCCCAGCCGGTCGGTCAGCAGGCCGCCAGCAAACGTCCCCAACGCCAGGCCCAGAAAGAACCCGATCTGGTACAGGCCCACCCAGCGCCCGCGATCCTGAACGGTCGTTACGTCCAGGATGATGGTCGTCCCGCCGATCCAGATGGCCGACCAGGCCGTTCCCCACAGCAGCCGCGCCGCCAGCAAGGGCCAGAAGCCGCGCGTTGTGGCATACAGGATTGTGGGCACTACACCGATGAAAAGCGCAGGCAGGAACAACCGCCTTCGCGGCCAGCGGTCATAGGCCAGGCCCACCGGGCCGTTGAGAAACAATCGTATGGCCCGATTGGCGCTGAAGAGGATGCCCACCACGCCCAGGGCGATGCCCGCTTCGGCAGTGTGCGTCGGCAAGACGACATACAAGGTCGCATTGCCCATGAGGGAGAGGGCGGTGCCCAGAGCCAGGGGAAACAGCACTTTGCCCGGATGGGTGACGGTTCGGTGAGTGGTCATGTGATCGTCATCAACTCTTCCCACCAGTCGTCCGCCTCTATCACGTAAAGCGATGCGTCCTCTCGCACCAAACGTGGCCCCACATTCTCCGATGTCATACGCTCCAAAATGGGAATGACCGTCCCTTCCGCGTGATGCTCCTTTTGCCGCTTGACATAGGCAATATAGTTGGGCAGACGCTTGGCGTCGAAAGAAAAAGCACCATATTCATCTTGCCACTCGAAACGCACATCGCTGATGCCAGACTTGTTGAGCTTGGTCGAGGAAACGCCTTTGATTTGCCCGACAAACTTGGACACTGAAATAGCAGGAGGGATAGCCACGACCATGTGAACGTGATCTGTGGTGCCACCAATGACGTAGACGACACCTTTGAGCCCAATAGCCTTGCTGGTCAGGGAGCCGTAGATATGCTTCTCGATCAGGGAGGTGAGTAGAGGTTGACGATTCTTGGTTGACCAGACCAGATGATAGAACAGTTGCCAGTAAGGCATCAACTTGTCTCCTTTGTGCTTCCGCCGATCGCGCGGTGCCCCGTCAATAGGGCTAAGAAGCGCACTGAAGCGATGACGTGAAGCCCCTCGCTCGCGCGGCGAAAGTAGCCGACCGCGCGGCGATAAAGTCGCCGCGCTACGAAGCTGCGCCCCGCCAACGGGGCTAGCCGGATTGATCCGGCGCTGTTCCGTAGCCGGGCGACTTCATCACCCGGCGATCCTGGGTGGCCGACCGCGCGGCGATAAAGTCGCCGCGCTACGAAGCTGCGCCCCGTCAACGGGGCTAGCCGGATTGATCCGGCGCTGTTCCGTAGCCGAGCGACTTCATCGCCC
Organism: Anaerolineales bacterium; assembly: GCA_004377365.1. Lineage (GTDB taxonomy): Bacteria > Chloroflexota > Anaerolineae > E26-bin7 > E26-bin7 > E26-bin7. The sequence continues at coordinate 26,105 of SOHZ01000473.1, forward strand.
GGCGATCCTGGGTGGCCGACCGCGCGGCGAAAGTCGCCGCGCTACGAAGCTGCGCCCCGCCAACGGGGCTAGCCGGATCAATCCGGCGCTGTTCCGTAGCCGGGCGACTTCATCGCCCGGCGATCCTGGGTGGCCGACCGCGCGGCGAAAGTCGCCGCGCTACGAAGCTGCGCCCCGCCAACGGGGCTAGCCGGATCAATCCGGCGCTGTTCCGTAGCCGGGCGACTTCATCGCCCGGCGATCCTGGGTGGCCGACCGCGCGGCGATAAAGTCGCCGCGCTACGAAGCTGCGCCCCGCCAACGGGGCTAGCCGGATTGATCCGGCGCTGTTCCGTAGCCGGGCGACTTCATCACCCGGCGATCCTGGGGGGCCGACCGCGCGGCGATAAAGTCGCCGCGCTACGAAGCTGCGCCCCGCCAACGGGGCTAGCCGGATTGATCCGGCGCTGTTCCGTAGCCGGGCGACTTCATC
>SOHZ01000036.1 GCA_004377365.1 Anaerolineales bacterium
TCCTCTAATCTTCTCCGGTTTCAGCCGACATTCCTACCATGACCTAACCTAATGGTTGACAGGGAGCAGGCCATTCTCTACCAAGTAGTTGTAGGTCGCTTCAGCGGCGAGACGGTTTCCCTCGACGTTCCAGTGAGTGTCCTCCGTGAAGTAGATTTGATCACCTGAGTGAGCACGGAAAACAGGTGTTAAATCCAGCACGTGAATGCCACTCTCCGTACCCAACCTCTCAATTAAGCTATTGGGCCAATCTGGATCATATCGTTCAGGCTCGGCAAGCAGAGTTTTCACCATATCCCAGTACACTTGCTCTTTGCTTGGACAGATGAGAACCAAGAATTCAATTTCTCTCTCATCGCACATTTCTTGGATGCGCAGGATGTTCTCGGTTGCCAACTCAGCCCCTTTGCTTATCCACTCAAACCGATCACCCTTCTCCAAAGAAAAGAAGTGAGGAATGTGGAAAACCAGCTTCAGTTCTGTACTCTCATATGCCAACTCTTCGTCGTTGAGCTTTTCCGTCTTTGGCAAGTGAGGATTACCGCCCGACCGTCCTACCATGTACTTAAGCATCTCGTAGGAGTAGAAATACCGCCCAAAGAATCTCTTTAGACGTTCGTCAACTCTCTTGGTCACTCGCCCCTCATAAGTGCCATTGTCTCCAAAGTCATTTCCGGTAAACAATGCCAGAATTACCAGGTCTGGCTCCAACTTCATCCCGTATCTTTCTAGGAGAATCCTCTCCTGAACAGTACCATACCCTCCCACGCCCAAATTTATGAGGTCTGCTTTAGTTTGTTGTTCTAACTGCTCAACCCAGGTGTCGTCTAGATTCACAGCACCTCCCTGCGTAAAAGAATCGCCCAGCACTACGACACGGAACTCCTTCTCCTCGTCGAGCCCGTCGTCACGGAAGCCCACATCTGGAAAGCCTAAAGAAATTGTCCGGTATTCGACAATTTCGCCGTCTTCATTAAGCGCCGTTGTCACCACTTTGGATCTGTATCTGTAAACTAGCTCTGAATCCGCGATCCGAAGAGGGTCCCTTTTGAAAATGTCCAGCAACGATGCTTTGGGAGCCGCGCGTATAGGAGCCGGCAACAGCACTGGAAAGATGCGCAGTATTATCTCCACTCCAACCAGCGCCATGACTGGTAGAGCAATTCCAAAGAAGATCAGAATGAGCTTCTCGGCAACACGTCTAACCATCTGGCTCGCCTCATTTCCTCACCACCAAATGATCCAGCACCAGTACGTCAATCCCGCTGTTGCTGAAAGTGTTCAAGGCGTCAGCCGGGCTGTTCACGATAGGCTCTCCCCTCAGGTTGAAGGACGTGTTCAACAGCACCGGCACCCCGGTCTCCTCAGCAAAGCGCTCCACCACCCGATAATAGAGGGGGTTCCACTCGTGACGAATCGTTTGCAAGCGCCCAGTTCCCCCTTCGTGAGTCACAGCCGGAATCAACGCCTGCTTGTCCTCGTGCACCGGGAACACCATCAGCATATAGCGTATCGGATAATGGCGTCGCGTGTCCGTCAATCCCGCGTAGTACTCCTCTGCTCGCTTTTCCAGAACAACCGGCGCAAAGGGGCGAAACGGCTCCCGGAACTTTATCTTGGTGTTGACGATCTGCTTCATCTCCGCCCGGCGGGGGTCGGCCAGGATGGAGCGGTTCCCCAGCGCTCGCGGCCCCCACTCGAAGCGTCCCTGGAACAGGCTGACGACTTTGCCTGCCAGCAGGTCATCCACCATCAATCTCGCCAGCTTCTCCTGGTCATCAATCCGTTGATACTGCACACCGGCACGGTCCAACGCAGCCTGAACCTCATCGGGCGTGTATCCCTGGCCCCAGTAATTGTGCTCCTGCACAAACTTGCGCGGCTTGCCCAGCAGCACGTGATAGGCGTACAGCGCCGCGCCCAACGCCCCGCCGGAATCACCGGCCGCTGGCTGAATCCACACCTCCTCGAAAGGCGTCTCCCGCAGGATGCGCCCGTTGGCCACGCTATTCAGCGCCACACCTCCGGCCATACACAGCTTCTTTAGTCCCGTCCGCTCGCGGACGTGCCGGGCCATCTTGAGCAGCGTTTCCTCGGTCACCCGCTGGATGCTGGCCGCGATGTCGGCATAGTGCTGGTTGCGCTGTGCCACCTGGTCGTTCCAGTGCGGGTGATCTTTCTTGGGATGTGTGGTCGGGGTATAGAAAATCGAATCGTGCACCCTCGGTTCGCCAAACAGAGCCTCAAACCGGCCGTTGAAGGTGCGCGAGGTGGAGTGATGGAAGCAAAAGTAGTCCATGTTGAGGCGAAAACTGCCGTCTTCTCCCACCTCTATCAACTTGTACACATCGTCCACACGGGTCGGTCGCCCATAGGGAGCCATGCCCATCACCTTGTATTCCCCATTGTTGACTCGGAAACCCAGGAAAGCAGTGAAGGCCGAGTAAAGCAGTCCCAACGAATGCGGGAACTTTATCTCGCTGAACAGTTCGATTGCGTTCTTTCCGGTCCCATCCCA
>SOHZ01000606.1 GCA_004377365.1 Anaerolineales bacterium
CCGGCTCAACGGACCCCGGATGTCGCATGAGGGCTTCAAGGGCGGATCTATCTGGGAGATCTACAAGGACCCCGAAACCCCCGAGCCAGAGCCCCAGGGCTTTTTCCAGAGGGCGTGGGAGTGGTTGAATGAGTAGAAGCGGATACACGGACGACTGTGAAAATCTATGGCTCTGGCGCGGGGCAGTGATTCGGGCGATGTCAGGCAAGCGTGGCCAGGCCGCCCTGCAAGACATAGCCGCCGCGTTAGATAAAATGCCCGAGAAAAAGCTGGCTGCCAATTCGTTTCAGAGGGCTGGCGATCCATGCACCTTGGGCGTTCTATCGCTCCATCGTGGCGTGGACATGGAAGACCTGGAGCCCGATGTAGATCACGAATGGGGCGCTGAAATGGTGGACAGAGACCTGGTGGGCAACCGCCTGGACATCGCACCCGCTATGGCCGCAGAGGTCATGTTCACGAATGACGAAGGCTGCTACGGCGTGGAGACGCCGCAGGAACGGTGGCTCCGAATGCGGGCGTGGGTAGCGAAGAATCTGAAAGATAGAGCATGAATAAAGAACTCGAAGAACTGCTGGAGAGGAGTAAAGCCGTCGTAATGACGCCTGAACAGCGGGAAGAACAACGCCGTGGTTTTGCTTACGGGAACGCCAAGATCTCCAATCCGAATGTGACACGCGGAATGGTTGACCGTGCGGCCGAGGAAATGCGGAAGGCCTCCGCAGATGGGAAGCAGTAAATGCCAGCAGGAACATGTCCAGATTGTAAGTCTGAAAAGACCGGCCGCTCACCGACAGGCGATTGGTGCAACGCCTGTGGTTGGAGCTATCCAGGCTACGAATGCCCCGTGTGCAATCGTGAGTCCGTGCGGCCCAAACACAACCATGAAGGCAAGCCCTGCCTCGGATTAAAAGGGAAGTAGCATGACCGAATACATCCAAGGAATCGACATCAGCAGCCATCAGGGAGACGTCAATCACCAGGAGGTGGCTGACTCAGGAATGAAGTTCTGCATCGTCAAGGCGACAGAGGGCCGCGACTGGGAGGACCCCCTTTTTGAGGAGAACATTCAGAAGATACGCGCTGTTGAGGGGCAGACCTACTACCCGGGCGCATACCACTTTGCTCGTCCTGATTCTGTAGGCGGCGCCGCGGATGGCCGCGCAGAGGCCGAGGACTTCTGCGATGTGATCGAGCGCGCGTGTGGTGACATCACTCAAAACTTCATGCCCCCGGCGCTAGACTTCGAGGTGTACAGCGAGTCCGACTTCAACGAGAACATCCCCTGGATCGAGAACTGGATCGAGGTCGTAGAATTCCGCCTCAAGCGTAAACCCATGATCTACACCGGCAAGAACGTGTGGAAGTACGAACTGGGCAACACCAATGCATTCGTGGGATATTCACTGTGGCTCGTCTACTATACGGCAGGCTCTGCCGACGTTCCGATGGAGAGTCTGCCCTGGGACGAGTGGACCCTGTGGCAGTATTCCGGGGGCGGCACCTACCAACATCACCCCGACGTACCAGGGGTTGGTGTTGTCGATGTCAACCGCTTTGCAGGAGACCTCGAAGCCCTTGGCCGGTTCGCCCAAGCATCCGGTCCTCCGCCACCGGAGCCACACCTTTGGCCACGCCCACCGCTGCAGGTAGACCTCAATAAGCTGCGCGGGAACTACAGCATCTACACGGCTCGTGTGCAGGGGCTCCTGCTTGCCCACCGCTTCGGACCCGATGGGCTCGTGGGTCGGGATGGCTTTCCCGACGGCCTTTCTGGCCCCAAGACTGAGAGCTACCTGCGGGAGTTCAAGGTAAGCTGCCGCCTTCCAGATAACACTGTGGTGGACTGGGAGACGTGGTGGACGCTGACGCTGAAAAGGTGATGGCATGCAAGCTAAAGTTACACAGGACCATCGAGAAGCGGCCACGCGTGCGCTCGAATTTTCAATTGGGAAGCGTCCTGTGATGCAAGAAGATTGCGATTGCTGTGGGTATCACTACCGCCAGGAACACGCCCGCTTGAGTCAGGCACTGGCCAATCAGGAAGCTAGGCTGAGGAGGAGTATATGATACTGAGCACATATGACCCCAATGGGCAGGCGAGTTGCCCTACCTGCAAGAAGCTGCAAAAGGTCTATATCACCGGCGGTCTTTTAGTGGGCCATGACAAGTGCATGGATTCGCTATGTCTTACCTGTGAAACGCGCTTCAGGATTTACATGGATCGCGAGAGGGGCTCCGGCATCGAGATTTTGGAACAGGGAATCGCGGTGGACCAATGAAAGATTTTGAATTCACCGAGGGTTCATTCATAGCCGAGTCGGCCGAGTGGAGCGACGAGCTGATTACGATTGGAATGATTAACGGCAAGCCGTTCACAATGAATAGGCCCTTGAACGAGGTGGCCATGAAGCAGCTTGATGTAGGCTCGGCCACAGCCTTGGCGCTGCACGACCGCGTCCAGGAACTGGAGAGGCGCCTGGAGAAGCTGGAACGTGACCAGTAAAAAGCAGCG
>SOHZ01000002.1 GCA_004377365.1 Anaerolineales bacterium
TTTGCGCAAGCAGCGACTGCGCGTTCCTGAAATATGACATTGTCAAGCTACTCAGCCTGTCATTGCGAGGAACGAAGTGACGAAGCAATCTCCACCGTTGCTTATATATTGAAGGCAGGGGACATGAAAGTAAACATTGTTGAAGAGATATTGAGCGCCAACGACCAGATAGCGGCCGATAACCGGCACACTTTTGATGAGAAGGGCATCTTTGTCATCAACCTGATGGCCTCACCGGGGGCAGGCAAGACCAGCCTGATCCTGCGCACCATCGAAGCCCTTCAGAGCAAGCTGCGGCTGGGCGTCATCGAAGGGGACATTGCCTCCAGAGTTGATGCCGACAAGGTAGCAGCGGCTGGCGTGCCCGTCGTCCAGATCAACACCGGTGGCACCTGTCACCTGGACGCGCCCATGATCCGGCAGGCTTTAACAGACCTGCCTTTGGATGACATGGACCTGCTTCTCGTCGAGAACGTGGGCAACCTGATCTGCCCCACGGGGTTCCGCCTGGGGGAACACGCCCAGGTCATGATCGCCAGCATACCCGAAGGCGACGACAAGCCCTACAAATACCCGGCCATGTTCACCCAGGTAGACGCCCTCGTCGTCAACAAGACCGATCTCCTGCCCTACCTGGACTTTGACCTGCCTGCCTTTCGCCAGGTGGTGATGGGCCTCAATGGCGACGTGCGGTTCTTCGAGGTCTCTTGCAAAACCGGGGAGGGGCTGGAGGAGTGGGCGGAGTGGTTGGTTGAACTTGACGAAATGGGCAAAGTAAATTAAAATGAGACGTTAGCATCGAGTGAGGACGAGGTCGTCAGATGTTTGAGAGCCTGTCGGATAAACTACAGGGCGTGTTCAAAAAGCTGGCCAACCGGGGCAAGCTCTCCGAGGGTGACGTGGATGCTGCCCTGCGCGAGGTGCGGCTGGCTCTTCTTGAGGCCGACGTTCACTACAAGGTGACCAAGGATTTCGTGGCCAGGGTCAGAGAGCGAGCCGTTGGGGTCGAGGTGATGCGCAGCCTGACGCCGGCCCAGCGGGTGATCAAAATCGTCAACGAGGAGTTGATCACCACCTTGGGCGTGTCAGCCAAGATTGATCTCTCCGGCTCTCCTCCCCACGTGGTCATGTTGGTGGGCCTGCAAGGTTCTGGCAAGACGACCACAGCAGCCAAGCTGGCCCTGACGTTGCGCCAGTCGGGCCAGCGGCCTCTCCTGGTCGCGGCCGACACCCGGCGGCCGGCCGCCATCACCCAGTTGGAGGTGCTGGGCCAGCAGTTGGACATCCCCGTTCACAGTGAAGGGACCAAGGTGCCCCCACCGACTATCTGTGCCAATGCTCTGAAGCGGGCCGACGAAACGGCCTATAGTGTAGTGATCCTTGACACGGCTGGGCGGCTGCACATAAACGACCAACTGATGGCCGAGTTGGAGAAGATCAAAAGAAAAACCTCACCCCAGGAAGTGCTCCTGGTGGCCGATGCCATGACCGGTCAGGACGCCGTGCGGGTGGCCGCTGAGTTCAATCGGCGGGTGGGGCTCACGGGCCTGATCCTGACCAAGATTGACGGCGACGCTCGCGGCGGGGCGGCTATTTCCATCCGAGCTGTGACCGGCGTGCCCATCAAGTACCTGGGCGTGGGAGAAAAGCTCGACGCTCTGGAGTCTTTCCACCCCGATCGTCTGGCTTCGCGCATCCTGGGCATGGGCGACGTCCTCACTCTGATCGAGAAGGCTGAGGCGACCCTGGATCAGGAGCAAGCCATGGCCATGGGCAAAAAGTTGATTCAGGGCGAGTTTGACCTGGCGGATTTCCTGGGACAACTGCATGAAGTCAAGAAGCTGGGCCCTCTCAGTCAATTGCTGGAGATGGTTCCTGGCTTCTCGCAGTTCAAGACCGAGCTGACACCTGAGCTTACCGACAGACAAATGAAGATGGTCGAGGCCATCATCAACTCTATGACCGTTGATGAAAGGCGCAATCCCAGGATCATCAACGCCAGCCGTAAGCGGCGCATCTCCAGAGGCTCGGGTACCACCGTCCAGGACGTCAACATGCTGCTCGGTCAGTTTCGCCAGATGCAACGCATGATGAAACAACTTACCAGCGGACGGGGGCGGGGTTTGCTGTCAATGTTCAGGTAGGCGAAGAGGGTGAGGATTATAAGGAGGCGAAAGAAATGACAAATTTGCCCGTCAGGGCGGTCAAAGTCGAGCCGGTGGAGATGGTACCCGGTATCTGGCGACGTACCCTGAGCTGTGGCCAGCGGTTGATGGTGGTTCAGACTACTTTGGAAGAGGGGGCAGCCGTCCCGGTCCACAGTCATCCTCACGAGCAGATCACCTGCATTATCGAAGGCCGGTTGTCTATGGAGGTTGAAGGGCAGACCCATGTGCTGGGTCCAGGGGATAGCCTTCTATTGCCAGGTGACGTGGAGCACGGAGCGACAGCAATCGAGCGGACTCTTGTCATTGATACCTTCTCCCCACCACGGGAGGACTACAAATAGAAAGGAAAAGTGATGGTACGTATCAGGCTGCGTCGTGTTGGCGCAAAGAAACAACCCAGTTATAGAGTGGTAGTGGCCGATTCGGAGTCTCCCCGTGATGGCCGCTTCATCGAGAACATTGGTTTCTACAACCCTCGGACGGACCCGCCGACTGTTGAGATCAAAGCGGAGCGGGCCCTACACTGGCTTCAGCGTGGAGCCCAGCCCAGTGATCCCGTGGCCAGGATGCTGCGGAACCTGGGCATTATGGACAAGTTGGCCAGGCTGAAAGCCGGTGCGGATATGGAGACCCTGTTGGCAGAGTTGGCCGAGGAGAAAGCGGCTGCCGAGAAAAAGATGGCAGAGCAAAAGGCGGCCCTTGAAAAGGAGGCGGCTGAAGCCGAAGAAGTGGGACCCGTTGAGGAGGAGCTGGCTGAGGCTGAGGCTGAAGAAGCGGAGCCTGCTGAGGAGGAGGTAGCTGAGGCTGAGGCTGAAGCTGAAGAAGCGGAGGCCGCTGATGAGTACTCAGGCGAAGCCGAAGAAGTGGGACCCGTTGAGGAGGAGCTGGCTGAAGCTGAAGAAGTGCCCGAGGAATTGACTGTTGAGGAAGAGGATACACATGAAAGAGTTGATTGAATACATAGCAAAAGCACTGGCTGATGACCCTTCACAGGTCTATGTCGAGGAAATCGTGGGCTCACGCCAGATCGTCTGTCAATTGCAAGTCGCCCCACAGGATATGGGGCGTGTCATTGGCAAAGGGGGGCGGGTGGCCAATGCCATGCGTACCTTGCTCCGGGTAGCGGCTGTGAGAAAGGGCAAACGTGTCATTCTGGAGATAGGTTAGCTGCCTGCCCGATCATGTGGGGTGTGGGGGTGTCACGTCCTCCACACCCCTTTTTAGTCATCTACTCACTTTCTACATTGCTCTGAGCCCCGTCCTCGGGGCGATTAACACGCGTTACCAAGCGTTTACCTCATCCAGACGCCCCCGATGACGGGGGCTGTGAGCAAGACAAAAGTCGAAGGGACTTATTGCGACCTGCCTAGTACTACAACCGCACTTGTCATTGCGAGGAGCGAAGCGACGAAGCAATCTCGTTTTACAGCGGCGAATTGCCAGCCAGGGACGAGCTTCTTCGCTCCCTTCGGTCGCTCAGAATGACATTTCAACAGAAGTACGGTTGTAGTAGTAGGAATCGTCCCAAAAGAAAATCCGGCATCGGATCAAACCGTTGTGCTCGTCCGATGCCAGACATGTAATGGGTTCCTCAACTGTCCCAACGTTCACATTTTGTTTCAGTCCGCGTTCCATTGCGGCGAAATAGTCGTCAATGGTCACGCGGCCAAAGCCTCCTCACGCATGAACTCGCGGACGGGATGTGAGGTCAGGTAAAGGTGGTACAGGCCAGCCCACATCATCAGATCGTCATCGTCACCCAGCGTTCCGGCCTGATAACGCCGATAGAATTCGATAGTGGAGTAGCCGTACTTGCGTTCGTACTCTTGGAGTTGCTCGCTCAATTCTTCAAAGCTGATTCGACGGGGTTCGAACATGACTTTCACCTCGACTGGTATGTTCCGGCTAGTAGTATATCACTAAACAGCAGGAGATGTCAAGGGGTGCCCATGCCCAGCAGTAGCCTCGCGAGCCTCCTACCCAACCGTTCCGTCCAACCTCTCCAGCAGATCCTCCAGCTCAGCGTATTCCTCAAAGACGGCATCGGCCAGCAGCCGGCCGTCTTGGCGATGGCTTACCCCCAGGAACAGGACCGCCTTCATTCCCACGGCCCGGGCCCCGGCCAGGTCGGTCTCCGGCAGGTCACCGACGTGAGCAGCCTTCTCGGACCGGACTTTCAGGACAGCCAGAGTGCGCAGGAACTGTTCCGGGAGAGGCTTTGTCGCTCCGGTCTCATCGGAGAAGGTTAGAGCCCGGAAGTAGGGCAGCAGGCCATCGCGGTGGAGGATTTCGCGCAGGACCCGCCCTGGAGTCAGCCCCACATCGGAGATGAGCCCCAAGCGGTAGCGCCGGGACAGGCGGGGCAAGATCTCGGCCACACCGGGGACAGGCCGGGGGGCACCGCCGTGCAGATAAATCTCCTCGATAGGCCGGCGCAGGCCAGCCAGCACGTCCTCGGGTAGGTCAGCTTTAAGAAAGGCCAACATCTCGCGCAGCCAGCGCCCAAAGGTGACGGGGCGGTGCTCCTCCAACCATAGGCGGTCCAACACAGACCAGGCGTGGTGGTAGGCCGCTTCGAGGGCCATCCAGGAGCGCGGCTGGGAATGGCGGGCCAGAACCTCCTCTAGCAGGTGCAACCGTTCATCCCGGACGGCTGCGTCCTGGTAGAGGGTTCCCCAGAAGTCAAATGTCACGGCCTGCAGCATGGTCGTTCTCCTAAAGACGGATGGCGCTGTGCATCAAGGCTGGGTGACGGCGCGCGCTACTCCAATACCAGCGACTCGAGAACACTGACGATGTCGTCACCGGATTTGGCCACGTAAACCCGCCCCCAGTCTTTCTCATTGCTTACCCCTCCTGTAATCGAGATTTGTACCAACTGAGTAAAAACAGGATGCCGGCTACCAGTGGGGGGAGACCCAGGGTCAGGCACATGAGGGTCAGGGTCGAGGTAGTGAACCTTCCCCAGAGAAAAGCACGCACGATGAAGCCCAAGGCCGCGATGCCTTCTAACACCAGTAGCGTCCCCCCAATGCCTGGCCAACGCCAGGCCACAAGCGTACTCAGGATGAATATGCCTCCCGGCACCAGAATGTGCATCAACCAGTTGAGTGGCCCAGCTCCCTCAACGTACGCTGAGCCAATCCCAATCCCGAACCAGAGCCAGAAGACTATGGCAATGATCATTAGAATCCGCGCCATCGAGCGTTGCCATGCATGTTGACCCTTCGTCATGTTCGCCTCCCTTCTGACTAATACACGTCCCCAAAATGGTGTATAACGTCCCGCCGGTTAGCGAAGTCCCGCCCGCCGGATAGCTGGGGGCCAGTAATGGCCCCCAGCCCCCTAATAACCGGACAAGGCCGAAAGCCTGCGGATCTCGCGCTTCAACTGCTGGGCCGCCTGGACGTAGTCCATCCCCGGCGGGAAGCGCAGAGGCGCCCCGATGGTCACCTCCACCGGCCCGCGGCGGGGAACTCGTGACCCCTTGGGGAGGATCGCATAAACACCGCGCAGGTGGATGGGGACCACGGGCACTCCCAACTCCACGGCCAGCAGGCCCACCCCCGGCTTAAAGGGCTGCATCTCCCCGCTTAGGGAACGGGTCCCCTCGGGGAAGATCAGGACCGACCAACCGCGGTCAATCAGGTCCACGGTATGCTCCATGCCAGGCCGCGCGTTTCCCTGGCGGGCCATGGGGAAGCTGTTGATGAGAAGGGCGGTGAGGTTCCCCAGCAGAGGATTGGCGAACCAATAGTCGGCGGCCGCAGCCAGCGACAGCCGCCAACGATACCTTCTGGGAAGTACCTTCAGCACCAGCAGGGTGTCCAGATGGCTGGTGTGGTTGGCGGAGAAGAGGAGGGGACCGGAGAGGTTCTCCAGGTTCTCCAGCCCCCTTGCCTGGATGGGGCACAGGAGAGCCAGGAGAGGGTCCATCAGCGTCCGTTGGAGGAGGGTTCGCGCCGCCCTGGCCGGGAAGCCCAAGGGCCACTGTGGGAAGGGAGTTAATGCTTGAGCCCTCTCGACATCGGCCAGGATGGCCTCCAGGTCGCCCACCGTAGCCTGGGGAGAGACGCGCGCCTCCTCCACATAGATCCCCATCTCCTCCTCGATGAGGCACAGGAGTTCCACGATGGAGAGGGAATCCAGGCCCAGGTCCAACCCCAAGGCGCTCTGGGGGCCGATCTCCTCCCGGGGAACCCCAGCGGTCTGGGCCACCAGATCGCGTAGGTCTACCTCGACTTGCTTTTTGGTGACCTCTGGTCGTTCCTTGCCCACCTTCTCTTCCTTGCCCAACATATCCAGGACTTCGTGGCGCTTCACCTTAAAGGTGTGCGTGCGGGGGAAGTCCTCCCCGGGCCATACGGTAAAACCTCGCATTTGCTGATGTGGGGCCAGGAGGCGGTTCGTCTCCCGGACAGCCTTCTCCACACCCTCCGCATCGGCGGCCAAGACCACCGCGTGGACCTCCACCCGCCCGTCCTTCTGGGGCAGCCCAACCACCGCCGCCTCCTGTATCTCCGGCCGCAGGTTGAGGCGGTTCTCTATGTCCTCCGGGTAGACGTTCATGCCATCGGCCAGGACGATCAGGTTCTTCTTGCGGCCTTTGAAGTGGAGGTATCCGTCTGGGTCCAGGTAACCCAGGTCCCCGGTGCAGTACCAACCATCTCGGTAGGCCTGTTTGGTGGCTTCGGGATTGCGCCAATAGCCGCTGCTAACGTTCTCCCCCCGGATTAGGATCTCCCCGTCAGGGACGATGGCCACCTCTTGGCCCTTGGGGACCCGCCCCACCGTACCGAGCCGGCGGTGGCGGAGATCGCTGCCGGTCACCAGGGCTGTGGCCTCGGTAGTCCCATAACCCTGGAGTACGGGCACCCCCAGATTCTCCCACTTCTGGGCCAGGCTGGGATCCAGATAGGCTCCGCCACAGGAAAAGAACTGGAGGTGGCCGCCTAGTTCGCGGCGAACTGACCCGAAGAGGAACCTGCGGGCCCTCATGGGAAGGCGGGAGGCCAAGCGGTGTAGCAGACGCCAGAGAGCAACGCGGCCCTGTCTTTCCACCTCGCGCTCGATGCGGCTCATAAACAGTTGGAGGACCTGGGGAACCAAAGCCATGGCGGTGATCCCCTCCCTGCGAAGGGCACGCAGTACTATGTGAGGCTGGCGGCTGGGGAGGTAGACAATGCTGGCCCCGCTCCGCAGGGGGATCAACAGGCCCACGATTTGCTCATACATGTGGCTCAGAGGGATGAAGGAGAGGGCCGTGGTCTCCGGGTTTACGGGCATCATCTGCAGCGCCGTTTCCACGTTGAAGATCAGGTTGCGGTGGGTGAGCATCACCCCCTTGGGCTCCCCGGTAGTTCCGGAGGTGTACATGATCTCCGCCAGGTCCTGCCCCCTGATCTGAGGTTCGCGGGAAGCCCTCTGAGCGTGATAGAGGAGGCGGGGCAAGTCCTCCACCTGCAGAGTCGGAACGGATAGACCCTGCGCTGATTCCAGAATGGATTTGGAGAGCAGGGCCAGCACCGGCTCCGTCTGTGTGGCTACTTTGGCCGCAAAGTCCGGGGTGCTTCCCACGTCCAGGGGCACAGCTACTCCGCCGCCAAGGAGGGCGCCCAGGTAGGCAATGACCCAGGACGGGGAGTTAGGTGCCCAAACGAGCACCCGATCCCCCTTCTCCATCCCCCGATCCTGGAGGAGGCCGGCCATGCAT
>SOHZ01000321.1 GCA_004377365.1 Anaerolineales bacterium
CTGCTGGAGACCCAGCGCCTGGAACAGCGCACCAAATACGATCTGGAGATGCTGAGGGAGATGGGCTATTGCCCCGGCATCGAGAACTATTCCCGACCCCTCTCCCAGCGCCCGCCGGGCAGCCGGCCCTGGTGCTTGCTGGATTACTATCCCGATGATTTCCTGATGATCATTGACGAATCCCACATGACGGTGCCCCAGGTCAGAGGAATGTATCACGGCGACCGCTCGCGCAAGGAGACCCTGGTGAAATATGGCTTCCGCCTGCCCTCAGCCCTGGACAACCGGCCTCTCGGCTTCGAAGAGTTTGAAGAGCACATCCATCAGGCCATCTACACCTCAGCCACGCCCGCCCCCTACGAATTGGAACATTCGGAGCAGGTGGTGCAGCAGATCATCCGCCCCACTGGCCTGGTTGATCCAGAGGTGATCGTCAAGCCCACCGAGGGGCAGATTGACGATCTCCTCGGCCAAATCACTCGGCGGGTGGAGCGGGGGGAGCGGGCCCTGGTGACCACTCTGACCAAGCGCATGGCCGAGGACCTGGCTGATTACCTGATGGAGATGGGCATCAAAGTCCACTACCTGCACTCGGAGATTCAGACCATCGAGCGGGTGGAGATTCTGCGGGACCTGCGCCTGGGGGTCTACGACGTGGTGGTGGGGGTCAATCTGCTGCGGGAGGGGCTGGACCTGCCCGAGGTTTCGCTGGTGGCCATTCTGGATGCCGACAAGGAAGGCTTCCTGCGCTCCGGCAGGTCACTGATTCAGACCGTTGGTCGAGCGGCTCGCCACGTCAACGGCCAGGCGATCATGTACGCTGACACTATCACCAATTCTATGCAGCACGCCATAAGCGAAACAAACCGCCGCCGGGCCTTCCAGACGAAATACAACCAGGAGCACGGCATCGTGCCGGCCAGCATCGTCAAAGAGATCAGGGACCTGACCGACCGGGTGCGGATGGTGGCCGAGGAGAAACCTGAGTATCGGGTGGGGGAGATGCCCCGGCACGAGACTATGCGGCTCATCAAAGAGTTGGAGAAGCAGATGAAGGCGGCAGCGGCGGAGTTAGAGTTCGAGAAGGCGGCCATCCTGCGCGACCAGATTGTCGAATTGCGGCGCAACCTGGAGGACGAAGATGTGCCCGAATGGGAGCGCATCTGGCGGCTGGAGCAGCGGCGAGCGCGTTGACAGATGAGGAAGCACATGAGGAAAGGCTGGCGCTATTGGCTTAATCTGCTTTGCGCTTTCGTCGTGGCCTCGCTCATCGGCGCGGCGGTGGTGGTCATTGACCTTTCGTACCGGAACGCCTGCAGTCTCGTCCGTCCCCGTCACAGGCCGATGACCTCCACGCCAGCCGAGAGGGGCCTATCCTTTGAGCCGGTCACCTTTACCAGCGGTGATGGCCTGCGCCTGGCCGGGTGGTACATTCCGTCCTACAATGGAGCGGCCATCATCCTCTGCCATGGCCTGGGAGACAACCGCGTTGGCACGTTGCCCCAGGCGGTCTTATTGGCCGAGCATGGCTACGGATCGTTTCTCTTCGACTTTAGGGCTCACGGTGAGAGCGAGGGGGAGATGGTGACCTACGGCTACGCTGAGAGCGACGATGTGCTGGCAGCGGTGGACTATCTCCTCTCGCGGCCCGACGTGGACCCGGAGCGAATTGGCATTCTGGGCGGATCCTTGGGGGCAGCCACGGCTCTCCGCGCTGCGGCCCGTTCGACTCATCTAAAGGCAGTGGTGACGGAGGGTGCCTTCATCAGTTTGGAGGACGAGGTCGCTTCCAGCTTTAAGGCCTTTAGCGGTCTGCCAGCCTTTCCTTTCGCCCCTCTGACGGTGGCCTTTGCCCAATGGCAGACAGGCCTGCGCATTTCCGAGGTCAGACCCGTTGATGACATCCCTTCCATCGCCCCCCGACCCGTTCTCATCATCCACGGCACAGACGATGATCTGATCCCCGCCGAGCAGGGGCTCCGGCTCTACGAGGCGGCCGGTGAGCCCAAGGAGCTATGGATGATAGGTGGGATGGGCCATGAAAGTGCCCTGGAACTCTTGCCCGATGAGTACGAGAAGAGAGTCATCGGCTTTTTCGATAAGGCTTTGTTGATAGATGAAGGATAGAGATCATTCTTACGTGGAGATGCCGCCTTTCAACGACGAGGAAGAGTTCATGCGAAGCCTGGCCCAGGGGCAAATCGGGGGGCGACTGAGTGCACCCTGGATTCATTTTACTTCCACGTACGCCAAGTTATGGAAATCGCTTTTTGCGTGGGACGTTGCCAACCCATTCGCATCAAATTAAGGCCAGCGATCGCCGGTTGAGTAGCTCGTAGCGCTTCGACAGGCTCAGGATAAACTCTGCGGAGAGCGTATCGCGGCACTATTGCGCCACAGGAAACCAGGAGCCGGGTTCTAATACTACAACCGTACTTCCGTCGAAATGTCATTCTGAGCGACCGAAGGGAGCGAAGAATCTCGTCCCTGGCTGGCAAT
>SOHZ01000139.1 GCA_004377365.1 Anaerolineales bacterium
CAGGCCGGCAGATTAGAGAGAACCCCGGTTTTTCTGCTGAAACAGGCAAGACTCTGTTCGCCAAAGCCACTGAAAAGGCCGTGTGTTCCTTATCTTGTGCCCCCAAAAAACCGGGTTTTTGTGCAACTTGCCGGAACCCCTGCAAATGCTTTCCCTTCTCCTCGATTTATGTTATAATAACCGCAGTTTAGCCAGTTAGCAATGGGAGGGAATGTGTTGTGCTTCTTAGCAGTATAGCTTTTTTGGTGGCCTTGATCATAGGTGTCACCGTTCACGAATGTGCCCACGCCTGGATGGCTAATCAGTTGGGCGATCCGACGGCGCGCTTGATGGGACGGGTTTCTTTGAACCCCATGGTCCACTTTGACCCTTTGGGAGCCTTGATGATGGTCATCATGGCCTTTCAGCGCATCGGTATTGCTTGGGGGAAACCGACTCCCGTCAACCCCTACCACCTGCGTCACGGGCCTCGGGTTGGCATGGGTATGGTAGCGCTGGCCGGCCCTGTGTCCAACTTGTTCCTGGCTGCCATGATAGCCGTCCCTTTGCGGCTGGGCCTATCCTTGCCAGGGCTTCTTGACCTGTTGGTCTGGACGGTGGTCATCGCCAACATTGGCCTGGCCGTCTTTAACCTGCTGCCGATACCCCCACTGGATGGGTTCAGCGTACTGATGGGTATTCTCAGTACCATCAGGGCACGATGGGCCTACGAATGGTCTTCCACTTTGGCCCGCCTCGAGTCTCAAGGGATGATGGTGCTTTTTTTCGTCCTTATGTTTGATATAGTGATCGGTAGACTACTGGGCTTTAGCCTGCTGGGTTTCATCTTGGGACCGCCCATCAAACTGTTCATGCGACTCATCGTGGGTTGATGAGGATCGCTCAATCATTGAAAGGAAAATCATGTCCAAACCACGCATCACCATAGTTGGCCTGGGGCTCATTGGTGGCTCCATAGGTCTCGCTCTCCGTCAGGCCGGAAACGATTACGAGGTAGTTGGCCATGACCGCGAACACGCTGTGGCCGGCAAGGCCCGGAAGCTAGGAGCGGTGAGCAAGACAGAGTGGAATCTGGTCTCTGCCTGCGAAGAAGCCGACCTGATTATTATCGCCACGCCGGTCATGGCGATCAAGGAGACTTTGACAGCCATCGCTTCCTATCTCAAGCCTGGCTGTCTCATCACCGACACGGCCAGTATCAAAGGGCCAGTCATGGTCTGGGCTAAGGAGATACTGCCCGAGACGGTCAACTTTGTGGGTGGTGATCCTATCATCAGTCAGAGGCTCAGCCAGGAGGCAAGCGCCACTGGTAGCCTGCCGACGGGCATTAAAGGGGCGAGGGCTGATCTCTTCCAGGGGGGGCTTTACTGTCTGACCCCCTCGCCCGAGGCCGCACCCCAGGCCGTCCAACTGGCAACGGACCTGGTTCACCTTTTGGGAGCTAGCCCCTTCTTCCTCGACGCGGCCGAGCACGATGGCCTTATGGCTGGCGTTGATCACCTGCCTTTTATCCTGTCTGCCGCCCTGCTGGGGACCGCTGTCCAAAGTCCTGCCTGGCGGGAGATGCGTAAGCTTGCTGGTGACGCCTTTCAAAGTGTGACTCGCTTCTCCTCCGGCGATGCCGCCACTTATCGCGATGCCTGCCTGACCAACGGGGAAAATATCGTGCGATGGATAGATACCTGCCTGGCGAGGCTGAAGGAGTTGAGAGCAGTCATCGCTGCTCAAGAGGTTGAAAAGCTGGAAAAGATCTTTGAAGAGGCCATGTCGGTTCGTGACAATTGGCTGAGAGATAAAGCAGAGGGACGCTGGGAACTGGCCGAGGAAACTTCAGCCTTGCCCCCTCAACAAAGCTTTCTGCGTCGCCTCGTAGGCATAGGTTGAGGCCGTCTCATTGTCGAAGGCTTTCACTTACATCATAGAGTGTGCCGATGGCACACTCTATGTGGGTTGGACAACTAACCTGGAGAGGCGTTTACGCGCTCACAACGCCGGGCGGGGAGGGCGATACACCCGTGGCCGACGGCCTGTGCGGCTGGCCTATTTTGAGGAGCACTCAACACGGCAGGAGGCTCAACAGCGGGAGGCGGTTCTGCGCCGTCTGCCACGTGCGAAGAAGCTCAAACTGATTACACAGTAGGAGGATCACCTTGCCAAGCATATCAGTGGTGCTACCAGCTTACAACGAGGAGGAAAACGTAGGCCCGGCGGTGATGGAAGTCATTGAGGTCGTAGGGCCTATCGCTGACGATTATGAAGTTATCGTCGTGGACGATGGCAGCCGGGACGGTACGGCGAAGAAAGTACGTCAGTTGGGCGAACGTTATCCTCAGGTGCGACTCGTCCAGCACAAAGTCAACCAGGGTTACGGGGCAGCCCTCTACTCCGGCTTCACGAGCGCCCGCAAGGAATTTGTTTTCTTTACCGACTCTGACCGACAGTTCGATCTGACCGAGATTAAGAAACTACTCCCTTTCATGGACGAGTACGACCTG
>SOHZ01000667.1 GCA_004377365.1 Anaerolineales bacterium
CCGGCACGATCAACTACGAGGTCGTCACCAGCATCCTGCCCCGGGTGACACGGGTTTATCTCAAAGGAGAGCAAGTGGTGGAGGTAAAGCCACTGGTGGGGATGGATGAACCTGACTCGGCGAGCGAATCGTCTGGCGGTTGCTTGAGGCTGAGTGTGCTGTTTGCGCATGGATGGGAACTGTGATAGAATAGCATTAGCCTATTCTGGGAGTTAGGTCCAGTGCTCTTAAACGAGCTGTCCCGGTACAAAAGGAAGTGAAGCGATGCCAACGATTACCAGGGAAATCGAGCTGACCCCAGCCGATGTGGTACAAGCGTTGCGGGGATTTAGCCGTGAGGAGTGGGAGGAGTTGCAATTTGAAATCCAAGCGTCCCTGTTCCTGGAAGACGTAGACCTGAGCGGATTTGTGGAGTTGTTTGCCTTGCCGTCATATAGTGAGGCTGTCGAACCAGGGGATGGGGAGCCCTTGCCGGAAGAGCCACCGCCCACACCAGAAGGCGACCGAATCGCCCTTGAAGCGGTCGAGCGTATGGCTGGTATGTTTCCTATCACTGACCCGGAACTGGGTCGTTGGCTTGCCGAAAGTCCAGACCTATCACGCTACGGGGGATGACCGATGCCCATCTCGGGGATTCCTGCCGGGGAGAGGGTGTTCCTTGCGTTTGATTCTTATGCCTGGTTGTGGTAAATTAGTGGGCAGGCGTATCAGATCGTCCTGACAGCCTACCAGGGATGGAGGCGACGTACTTGTTTGACTGGGATGATGGAAACATTGACAAGAACCTCAGGCATGGCGTGCAAGACTGGGAGATTGAAGAAGCCTGTCAGGATCCTCGCTCTCGCATCGTTGGGTATCGGCTGGTCAAAGGCGAATGGCGCTATGTTCTGTTGGGGCATTCGGCAACCTCTGGCAAGTACCTGCGCGTCGTCTACACCTTGCGAACTGCGCCTGATGGCGAAAGTCTGATTCGCCCTATTAGCGCCGTGGAGATGTCGGCAGCTCAGCGGAGAAGATATTTGAGAAAGTGAGGTGAGCATCGTTATGGGTAGAGAAAAAGTGTTGAAACGTGAAATCGTCCATTCTCTGGAAGACATCCCTGAATTCGCCTCCGAAGAGGAGGAACGGGCATGGTGGGCTACACATGATCTGGCCGAGGAGTTGGGTACAGACGTGACGGAGGAACATCATGCCTTGATTCAGCACCTGAAAGCGAAATACCGCTACATGCCCAGGCATGTGCCGGAACCAGCGGCAGCCTCTGAATCTTGACCACCACCCAAGCGGGTGCCTGGTATCCAGGTGTGGCTGCCTCGCTAGCAAGTCACCGCCTGTTGAACGAACTTGGACGTTGCTGGAGTGTCGTTGACCTGAGTGTCTTCGCTATCTTCTCTCTTGTTTCTGGGTCTCCTTCGCCAGAAGGAACTCGTACAGGTCGAGGATCGTTTGACGGTGTTCGGGGCTGAGTTTGTAGAACAGTATAAGCCAAACGTCTTGCGCGTGGAAGGGAGTTGTGATACAATGGTATTGGCCCTTTGACAGGGTACATCCTGAGCCTCGTCCTGATCTGGACGAAGGGCGAAGCCAAAGGGCTCAGGGTGACAAATGCAAGTGCGGCTTTTGCCTCAATGCGGTGTAACATTCATCACAGCATTTAGTCATGATGGAGGGATAGAGTGGCGACAACACAAGTAGTCACGATTGAGGTAGATGGGGTCGTACGTCTTCCTCTTGCCTTGCTTGAACGGGCCGGCATCAAGCCGGGTGAAGAACTGGAAGTACAGCCTCGCAACGGATGGCTGACGCTCAAAAAGAAAACCTCTATCGCAAAGAAACTGCGGGGCCGGCTCAGGCTCGACCAGGACATAGCTGAAGAAATCATGTTTGCACCAGAGTTGGAATATGAGGCTCTCTGATATCCCCGTAGAAGCGACGGTGTTCGTTGACGCCAATGTGCCTCTCGCCTCTGTCCTTGAGGAGCAAAGAGCGGACCTTGCCGAGGAGTTCCTGCTGCGCGTGGAGAACCGCCAGATTTCCGCAGTAACCTCGACCGTTGTGCTCGGCGAGATGTTTCATCGTTTGTTGCTCGCCGAGACTTGCAAGCTCCTCCAGGTACCCTCGCACATAGCCCTGCGGCACCTCAAGCGGCAACCGAACTTTTCCAACAGCTACGCGAGTGTTGGGCCTTGATCAATGAGTTCCTGGAACTGCCTCTCACCATCCACTCGGTGGATCGGGGGGTATTCGTGAAAGCCCTGGTGCTTTCCAAAAAGTACCGGTTGTTCATCAACGACGCAACCCATATAGCGCTGATGGCCGAGCAGGGCATAGAGTTTCTAGCGACCTTCGATCACGATCTTGAGCGTGTGGATTTCATAACTTGTTGCGGCTAGGATTGACTAGTCCGAGATTGTGGTGCAGGGGGAAACTCCTCAGGTGGCCAAGAGAGAGATCGGATACATGAAGGGGCCAAGTTCGTGCAAAAATGCACAAAGTACTAGTACTCAAAAGCGCACTTTACTAACCCGGAATTACCAACAAAGTAATACCTTTTCTAACCATTTTATGTCAATTTCCCTATTGACAAAGTAAAGGACCTGGGGTATAATAATAGTGATTTGCTGCATCAGCCAATGCTCAAGTGTCGGGCCCAAGTGCTATTGAGCGAACCTCTTGTGATAGAGTAGAGATAGCTCGATAATTCAACACAGCTTGATCCCAGGGCGCGAAGCGCCCTTGACCGCCGCCAGACCAACAACGCAGACTACATCGAAAGGACGCCAGCCAAGGCCGCGTTTCGCGCGCTGAGGGTGGCGTTTTGCATTTAGCGGCAGAAGGAGGAGAGCACCGATGTCAAACGAGCGAGCAAAAGGCCGAAGAGTCCCAAGGTTCTACCCGACTCGCACTGGTCGGGTTGTGCTGGCTTGCATCCTGTTTGTGGTTGCCATCTGGCCGATGGGTATACAGCACCAGACAACGCAAGCCGCTCCCGCCTACGCACCCCAGACCCCAACCCCGCCAGCACCCCCGACGCCAACCCCGACTCCACCACCGCTTGCTAACGAAGGTGCGACGGCCCGGGCTCCACATACTGGATCAAATCCAGCAGAAGCGGTGCAAGCACAACAAGGATCCATTGAAATTCCAACTGTGGGAACACCATCGAAGGCAGTTCAACAAATTGCAGATATTGCTCCGCGGTTGGTTTCAGATGGTCAGTTTGTCTATGGCCGAAACATGGCAGGTTTCGACCTCGAGGCTTACCACTCCCATGCGGCGGCGGCGCTGCAAATTGAAGACATGAAGAATGCAGGAGCACTACCGTGGTATTGCGACATCCAAATGAAAGTGACGCAAGATAGCGACAATCCCCCCTGTCCCCCCTGCTCTCATTGCGGAGTTGACAAATGGGCGTGGGATTTTGGCAATTCGGAAGATGGTTGGGAGATCTATGCAGCCCGTGATGGCGTTGTTGCCATCGTAGAAACCGGCTTCTCTGCCGGGGAAGGGTGCACTAGCTCAAGCTGTGCGAGCAAAGGTAACCGGGTGGTTGTAGATCACGGTGACAATACGGCTGGGTTATATTTGCATCTTGAACAAGAGATACCTCCGCGCCTAGCTGAGGGTGATCCCGTGATTGCTGGAGTGACTGTCATCGGGCTAGCTGATACAACAGGTTGGGCAGATGGCCCTCACCTTCACTACGCTGTCCAGGATTGGAATTCCTCGTGGAACGGCCAGCAGCATGGCTATTGGTGGCAACAGTCACTGGAAAGTCTTTTCCTTGATGATCTAAATATAGCAGTTCACGGTGGCAATCCAAAATGGCCTAACTGGTACACATCTGGAAACTGTCCAGTTGCGGATGCACCTAAACTGACTTTAGTGCTTGGCAGCATGTTAAAGAACCGTACGGTAACAATAGAACTGCGACGAACGAGTGGTTTTGGCCAGTTGCTACCCCCTGTATTCGAGGGTACAACAGCGACGGATGGGAATGGCACAATTACGGACTATGTTCTGACCGGAGTAACTCCAGGGACATACCATCTTCTTGTCAAGCCCCGTGGCTGGGTCCGAAGGCAGAAAAGCAATGTCTATCTTGCGTCAGGCTCGAATGTATTGGATTTGCAGGCCCTTTTAAACTGCTGCCCAGGCGACATCAACGGAGACAATAAAGTTGAAGAGATTGACTACGCCGCCGTGATCGCGGATTTCGGCACAACGAATCCTCGTTCAGAGCTCAACGGGGACGGAATTGTAGACGAAATCGAGTACGCCATGCTGATAGCCTATTTTGGCTCATATGGCGATGGCGGCGAGATAACACCCGGCAGCTACGATTCATACGTTGCTAACGTAGGCGCATTACAAGCCCAAGGCCGACTCACATTATCCCAGGCGCAGGCCAATACCTATGCCCAAGCTAACACCTTTGAGGTGGGACAGGTTCTAACACTAACTCTCGGCTTCGATACGGCTGGCCTACCGATGGCAGGTACAGGTGCAGTCATTGACTACGATCATTGCGTCCTGGAACTGCTAAAAGACCAGATCACAGATAGTGGTATCTTCAGCACAACTTACTCAATTTCAACAACAGGAGCACTTGAATACTGGGCTTATAAGTGGTTAGGTTTAAATCCTGGCTCGCCACCAGTTTCGGGCACCGGCTATCTGGCTAACATACCATTTAGAGTCATTGCCGGGGTACCAACCTCGACTACCGTCGCCATACGCTTTAGACCTGGCAGCACGTTTGAAAGTAACATGGACGAGGATGGGGCTGCCGAAGACTTTCTCGGTAGCGTTACCAATTTTGTTCTCCATCCGACTGGGACGCCCCAACGGCCATCCCGCACAGCGCAGGTCACGAACCCTCTAAGTGGGGGAACGGTAAATCAAAATGCTGTTATGCTTGAAGCCTGGGCCGATGATCCCTGTAATGGTATACGTCAGGTGACCTTCTACGTGTTCTACGATGGTCAATGGCATGAGGTAGGCACCGACACCAACGGCGCAGATGGTTGGGCTATATACTGGGATGCCAGCCAAATTTCCGAACAGAGCATCAAAGTCAAAGCCTTCGCCAGCGATATGGCAGGCAACGGCGTCGAAACTTTGACCAACGACAACATCCTGCTTGACCGGCAGTCTCCGACAGTTACAAACCTTGTGTTTGAGCCAGCGAGTGCGCTCGTCGGCCAGCTTGTAACGATCACGGTTGATCTTTCTGACAACCTAGCAGGAGTCAAACGTGCAGGTGTCTATGTTGACCCATCTACTGATGGTTCAACTCCCTGGCATTCGTGGAATTTGTTGGGAAGCGTGTACGGAACCACAGGAAGCATCGTTTGGGATACCACGGGGGACGCGGTGGGCTGGCATCAGATAGTCCTAGTTCTCGAAGATATGGCTGACAATCAGATCTTTTGGCCTTTGCCAGGTGAGACGCCCGTCAGTTATCTGGTGTCACCCTCTTCGCCGACGAGTAGTCCCATCTACCTACCCATCATATTGAAGCATCCGGTCTTCGGACCTGACCTGGTGGTAGATAGCCTCGTCGCCACCAGCGATGCAGTGACGGTCACCATCAAAAACCAGGGCAACGTGCCTGTCACCGGTGAATTCTGGGTGGACGTCTACTTTAATCCCAGCGTGACGCCGGGTGTCAACAAGCCCTGGGACACTATCGCCAGCCACGGGGCGGTGTGGGGTGTGACCGCGTCCATCCCGGCCGGCGGTACCTTGACCCTGACTAGCGGCGATGCTTACTACGTGCCGGAATATAGCAGTACCCCTCCGTTGCCGGTGGGGGCCAATGTGTACGCTCTGGTGGACTCGATCAACCATGACACCACCTACGGCGTGGTACAGGAAAGCAACGAGGACAACAACCTCTTCGGGCCGGTCACGTCAACAGCCGGCGTGGCGGGAGAAGCGGTGCAGGTCGGCCATCAAGGCCAGCCTCCCTTAATGGAGGGGTTGCCGCCAAGGCGGTAGTTTCGAGTCTCACCTTGATGCCGGAGGAGGCTATAGCAATGGATCAAGAAAAATACCAAACCACCTTCTTGCTCGCCTTCCTAATCCTAATCAGCGCCCTGCTACTGGCTTCGCCGTCACCGGTAACGCATGCCGGGCCGGGTCTACCCCCTCGAGAGACGCCAACTCCAACTCGACAGCATGACGACGACGATGATGATAGGCCCGCTGGCGCTCATATTGTCTTGCAGGTCCAATCGGCCCCAGCCGGGGTATGGACGGTTGTCCAATGGCAAGATAGCGCCATTGGCTGGCATGACATCAAGGGGTGGCAGGGCACGCTCGATGGGGGCTACAGAAAAGTGTGGTGGGTAGCGCCCAAAGACTTTGGCACAGGGCCGTTCCGTTGGCTGGTCTACCAGGGTCAAGGAGGCAAGCTGCTTGCCCAAAGCGAATTGTTCTATCTACCATACTCTGCTGGCGAGACTGTGAGGATTGAGGTGTCGCTCGTACCGTCCCAGCCTACGCAACGGTCTACGTCTATCTTGACGTTGCCTTACCCTTCGCCCGATGGAAGCTGCATCGAGTTGCACGTCTACCCACCCCAGCCAGGGCTATGGGCCATCGTCCAATGGCAAGACAGTGCCGGGGGCTGGCACGATATCGAGGGGTGGCAGGGTACGCTCGAGGAGGGCCATAAACAAGTGTGGTGGGTTGCTCCGGGCATCTTTGGCAAGGGGCCGTTCCGCTGGGCGATCTACCAGAGCCGGGGAGGTCAGCTCCTTGTTACAAGCGACTCGTTTTATCTCCCTGACTCTGCGGGCAAGAAGGTCCGGGTTGGTACGACGCTCTCACCATAGCTAACACGCTCCTGTGAAGCCACCATAGCACTTGCACTGCTCGAACCCCAATGAAAGCAGGATCAGCCCGCGTCGTTCATACCGCGCAGGTTGGCTGGAAGTGGGTCCGGTAACACATCTGCGTCCAATAGAAAAAGCCCCCATGCCTCGCCGAGAGGGAAGGGGGCTTGTTTTTCTCAGTTGAACTCAGGGCAAGATATCATGCCCACCGATGTTACGCAGATTCGATGCCAGCCTCGATGTAGTCGGCCATCTCCTGCACCGACTTGAAGCTCTTGAGCCCACCTCGTTTGTAGGCCTCCGTCGCTTCTCGTTCAGCAGCGATCCAGGACTCGGTATGGTACCGGGTTTCATCATTCACTTCCGCCTGCATAATCAAATCTCCTTGCGAACGTCAACGGATAATCTGCGCTGCGTTGAATTATACTCTATCCTCTGTGAACGGTCAAGCAGGCGAATCGGGCCTGGCAGCGATTCATTGTCGCGGAGTAGCAGGCTGATCCTCCAGCGCCTTCTCCGCCCGTTGCCGGTAAAAGCCCTCGCTGTCCAGGTCAATGGCCCGTTGGTATTCCCGCTGCGCGGCCTCCACGTCACCGCGAGCGGCGCAGAGAGCCCCCAGGTGATAGTGGGTGCGGGCCAGGTCGGACTCCTTCTGACTCCTCAGCGCTCCCATTCCGATGCCGCCGGTTGGACCCTTCCCGAGCCTGCAAGGCGGTATAGTCGAACTGCAACAGCACCGGCGCATACTCAAACAACGTGTCGGCAGACGCACTCACCCCACTTGCCGCAAGTCGCACGCTGGAAGCTGGCGCTTGCCATGAGCCGAGGCCTATCAGGTGAGCATAACGCTTATCTCAATTTGTCTGGCAGAGCAACTTCGGTGATGTCCCTCTAACATTATGATGGAATCTGTGGTATCATAGTAGACAACTCGCTAAGGGGGATGTCTA
>SOHZ01000186.1 GCA_004377365.1 Anaerolineales bacterium
ACTCGACCCCGAGGCCAGGATCGCCCCATCTGGGCTGAAGGCCACGTCCATCACCCGAACCTCGGTCTTGATGTAGCGCACTTCTTCCAGTGTCTCGGCGTCGTAGAGGTAGATGCCCAACGACGAGGCCACAGCCAACAGTTGCCCATCGAGTGACCAGGTCACTTCTCCCACCGTCCCCTTGCCCCACCGGGCCAGTTGCACAACCTGCGCAGCGTTATACGGCGAGATGGCAGCCACCGGCCAGGGCATGGGGGTGCCGGCCAAAACCGGCCGGACAACCACGGTGGACACCGTCCCCGAGCCGATTTCCCGCATGATGCTGTATTTGCCCTTGATCATTTTACCGATCATGATTCCCTCCCCAAAGGATCTCCGGCCTTTTGGGGCTATGGTAGTTGCTCAGAGCCTGGGACAGTGCGAAATTCCCCCTGTCCATTGTATCCTCTTCTCAATTCCCCTTATCCGCTGTACTCTTCCCGTCCCAGTACAACGGACTTTTCGAATTCAACGGAGGCATGCTCAACCCGTCCGTTCAATTCTTCCTGTCCGTTGTACTCTCCTTCCAAGTCCAGGACACCACTCCATTCTTCCCATCTACAGTGATCCACTGACCGCTGTGCAGTTGGCGCGTGGCATGGCGCACGCCGGTGACGGCGGGGATGCCGTACTCCCGCGAGACGATAGCCCCGTGGGAGAGCATTCCCCCGGTCTCCAGCACCACTCCGTCAGTGGTGACAAAGAGCGGCCTCCAGCCAGGGTCGGCGTAGACAGCCACCAGGATCCCACTAGCAAAGTTGACGGGTCCTCAGAGGGTCAGAGTCCAAAGAGGGGCCGGGAGCCACCAATACTCGAAACCCGCTGGACAGGCCGAAGTAGTTCGGAATGAGCCTGATGCGGGCCGCGCAGCGGGCGTATTTCGCACTGAGGTAGAAAGACCCGCCCCGCAACACATGGAGGAGACCGCTCGGTGCATCCAGGTCCTCGCGACCATCAGCCGGGTCGTAGGGGTACTTGAACGAAGGCTCTTCCCGGTCCTCTCCCCACAAGCTGCGCGTCCACTCCAACACGTTGCCGGTCATGTCCAGTAATCCGTAAGGGCTGGCCCCTTGGGGGTAGATCCCTACCGGTGTAATATCCCCCTTGCCGCCTTCTTCACTGTTACACTGCTTCGCGTCCCACCAATTGCCCCAGGGGTAGATACGCCCATCGCCGCCCCGCGCACTCTTCTCCCATTCGGCCTCGCTGGGCAAGCGGTAGGGCCTGCCGGTGACCTCGGCCAGCCAGCGGCAGTAGGCCACAGCGTCATGCCAGGTGACGTTAACCACGGGATGATCCGCTTTGCCTCTTGGTGGGTTCCTGCCTTTCCGAAACGTTCCTTTCCAATGGTCCGGCAGGCGGTGGCCCGTGGCTTGTACAAAGACTGCGTACTGTGCGTTGGTCACTGGTGTCTTGGACAGATGGTAGTCGGGCAGGTACAGGGTGTGTTGAGGCTGTTCCTCGTCCCAAGCATCTTTGTCCACGCTGGGATCACTACCCATGAGGAACTCGCCGGCGGGGATGGAAATCATCTCAGGTTCGAAAAGCAGGTGGCGCACCATGTCGGTGGGGCGCATCTCTGCCGTCATAGTGCCGTGTGGAGGCGCGGGGCGAGGCGGATGTGCTGGCTCAAGCTTTTTCACAACGATAGGTTTCTCTCTCTTCTCGGCTGGTGGGGGCGGAGCCACTACCTCGGCGGGCACGGGAGCCTCGGTTACAGCCTTCCGCAAAGCCTCCACCATCTGCCCCACGCTCTGGTAACGGTCGGCTGGGTCCTTGGCCAGAGCCTTCAACACTACCTGTTCCACCGTTTCGGGGATAGCGGGGTTCATCTCCCGTGGGTTGGGCAATGGCGCAGTGATGTGCTTGATGACTACGGCCATGGGGGTCTCGGCATCGTAAGGCACCTGCCCGGTCAGCATCTCGTAGAGCATGACCCCCAGAGAGTAAACGTCGCTGCGGGCATCCACGCTGACGCCCTGCCCCTGCTCTGGGCTCATGTAGGCCGGAGTACCCACTCTCACTCCCGACTTGGTCAACTGCACGCTGGCCCCTGCCATTTTGGCCAACCCAAAATCGGAGAGTAAAGCCCACTTTCCTTTGTCCATCAGCACGTTGCTGGGCTTCACGTCGCGGTGGACCACTCCCTCCTGATGGGCATAGTCCAAGGCCTCACCCACCTGAGCGATGATCTCCAGCACGGTTTTCAGGTCCAGTGGTTCTCCCAGCCTCTTCTTAAGGGTACCCGCCTCCACGTACTTCATCACGATGTAGGTCAGGTCCCCCTCCCGCCCAAAGTCGTACACCGGCAGGATGTAGGGATGGTCCAGTTTGGCGACGGCTCTGGCTTCCCGCTCAAAGCGGGCTGCGAACCCAGACTCGTGGGCCAGATAGATGGGCAGCACCTTGACCGCCACATAGCGGTCCAGCGACGGCTGGTAGGCCTTGTACACGGTGGCCATCCCACCCCGTCCGATCCGCTCCAGTAACTGGTAGTGGCCCAGGGTTTGCCCGGCCAAGGCTCCTTCTACTCCGAGGGCAACCTCCGCTTCCCCCATCAAATCGGCAATAGCCCTCACCAACTGCAGGGGCAAGTACCGTTCCCGGGGTTCCTTGGCCAGACACTTTGAGATCAACCCGTTAACTTCCTGGGAAACCTCGGGGTTCAACTGCCGGGTTGAGGGGATGGGGTCTTGACGGTGCTTCAGCACAATGGAGGCCGCATCGTCGGCGTCATAGGGTCGCTCGCCGGTCACCATCTCGAAAAGGATCACGCCCAGGGAGTAGACGTCGGCGCGGACGTCGGCCTGCTCTCCTTCGGCCAGCTCCGGGGCCAGGTAGTGAGGTGTGCCCAGGATGCCGGTGGAGGAGAGGTGGCTGAGGTCAGCTCCAGCAGCCACCCCAAAGTCCGTCACCTTTACCGTGTCGCTTGCGGTGATCATGACGTTGGCCGGGCGGATGTCGCGGTGGACGATGCCCATCGCACCAGCGCCAGCCAGGCATTGGGCCACCTGCCGGGCGATGCCCAACGCCCGCTCTATTTCTAGTGACCCTTCGTCTTTCAACACCTGGTCCAGCGTGCGGCCGGGGACGTACTCCAGGGCGATAAAGTTCAGCCCCTCCACTTCGCCATAGTCGAGGAGCCGGGCGGCGTAAGAGGAGTCCAGCTTTTCCAGCAGCCTGGCCTCGCGCCGGAAGCGACGCAGGAATTGACTTTCTTCAGTCAGTTCGGCGTGCATCACCTTGAGGGCCACCACCTCGTTGGTGTTCAGGTTCATAGCCACGTAGACGGTGGACACCGTCCCCGAGCCGATTTCCCGCATGATGCTGTATTTGCCCTTGATCATTTTACCGATCATGATTCCCTCCCCAAAGGATCTCCGGCCTTTTGGGGCTATGGTAGTTGCTCAGAGCCTGGGACAGTGCGAAATTCCCCCTGTCCATTGTATCCTCTTCTCAATTCCCCTTATCCGCTGTACTCTTCCCGTCCCAGTACAACGGACTTTTCGAATTCAACGGAGGCATGCTCAACCCGTCCGTTCAATTCTTCCTGTCCGTTGTACTCTCCTTCCAAGTCCAGGACACCACTCCATTCTTCCCATCTACAGTGATCCACTGACCGCTGTGCAGTTGGCGCGTGGCATGGCGCACGCCGGTGACGGCGGGGATGCCGTACTCCCGCGAGACGATAGCCCCGTGGGAGAGCATTCCCCCGGTCTCCAGCACCACTCCGCCAGCGGTGACAAAGAGCGGCGTCCAGCCAGGGTCGGCGTTGACGGCCACCAGGATCTCGCCTGGCTTCAAGAGATGCGATTGCGCCAGGTCCGATATCACCCGCGCCGGCGCGGTGACGTAGCCAGGGCTGACCCCCAGGCCGCGCAACCGGGTGCTGTCTACTGGGATATCGAGTGCCTCGAAACCTATTCCGCCACGGACAAAGGTGGGCGGCAACCCCTGGCTATAGCTGGCGTATTCCTCCTTGCGTCCAGCTATCCACTCTGCTACCAATGCTTTGTCTACCCCCTGGCGGATCATCTGGACAATTTCGTCAAGGCGGAGGAAGAAGACGTCCTCGGCTATGGAGATAAGTTCCCGCTCACGGAAGCGTTGGCCGATTTCCAGAAAGACACGCCGCCACCGCAAAAAGATCATGTCCAGATAGAAACGCTGGTTCTCGCGGAAGGTCATGTAGCGGTGGGTGTAATCCAGCAATATCTTGAAGAGGGTCCGTTTAGGGCCGGAGAGCATGGCCAGCACCCGGCGTGTGGCTTCTTCCCGTTCGTGGGCCTGGCGCGCTTCCATCGCATGTAGGTCACAGCCTTCACTGGCTGTGACATAGCCCTTCAGCAGGCTGATCACCAGGCCGGGATTGTCCTCCCAGGTGGGGGAAGAGACATCGCGGGTGACGGAGCGGTGGCCATAGGCGGCCAGGAAATGAGAAAGGAGCAGGATAAAGCGTTGCCCCTCCGCACTGCGGGACAATCGGCCAAAGATCGCCTCCGGCTCTGCCTCGCGGAAGATGGCGGCCGCGGTGGGTGAGGCTAAGGCTGCCTGTGCTAGCTCCCACAACGTTCTGTTGGCCTCAGTGGTCTTGTTGTCCGGCAGGCTGGTCAGCAACCTGCCTAGCAGGGTGCCGTCATCGTCGCACCACCGTTGGAGAGCGTAGCGCAAGAAGTGATACAGGCTCGTGTTGTGCAAGACCAATCCCCAGCGGATCAATTGTAGATGGGTCAGCCCTAACTGCTGGGTCTGACTGAAGTAGTCCAGCAGTTCCTCGTTGGAGGCCTGGCCCAGGTCCAGCTTGTCGAGTTCCTCCAGACGGGTCAGCAACTGAGGGATGTACTTCTCCAGACGCCGACAGTTGCGGAAGATCAGGCCATCGCGGTCCAGCAGGTACAAGCGCAACTCGCCGACCAGGCGGCTCATCAGTCGGAATGGAGCCCGGCGCGTTTCCTGTGCCTCCTTTGGTGGGAGTGCGCTTAACAGCGTGTCGCTGCGCAGAGCTTGGGGCACGTGCTCGAAGACGTCGCGCAAGATGCTGGCGTTGAAATAGATGTGGCCCCGATAGAGCTTGAAGAGGGGACGCTCGCCGATGTCGCTGAGCCCCATCACTTGCAAGACCCCGGCTACGGCGTTCACGCTCAGCATCCGGCTGAAAATGGAGTGGAAAAGAGGCGAAACCAGGTCGGACCAGTACTCGTCGCCCCACACTCGACTCCACAGGGTAGCATCTTTGTCCTCTATCGGTGCGGGCTCGGCGGCGGGGATGGTCTCTAGTGGGAAGGTGTGAGACATCGCCTCCGGTTCCGCTTGCAAGTGGATCACTTCCAACACGTGCCCCACGTCAACCTCGGTGTCCACACAGCCGTCCTTGCTGAGGGGGATGATTACCGCGGCCGGCATCTTCCAATGAGGTTCCTGCTCCATTTTGATCACGGCCTCCAGGCCCATCTCCAGCTCTTTGTGACAGGCCACGGCCACGATGCCCCGTGGCTTCCGCTGGGCAAGGAACTCTAAGACCAGTGTGCCGCCGGGAGCTACACACACCCCGTTGTACCCCAGCTCCAGGGCTTCGCGTCGCAGGCGATTGATGGCGCAGTCGGGCGAACACCCCTTGCAGGCCAATCCGTGTTTTGTGTTGTCCGCCTGGCAGCGTTGGCTATCGCGCAAACAGTGGGGCAGCAGAAGCACCCGCTCCTGGGGTGGCACTGCTGCCAACCGTTTCTGCGCTTCTGGCCTCATGTGCTCTGCCAGGCGTTTGTTTTCCGGTGAGATGTCTGTCATGGAGTCTCTCCTTAAGTGCGATGTCTGATAATGTCTATCCGGGTCGTGTCATTCCCACCCCTCATTTTGTTTCCCCTTTGAGCGACAGCGATTCACCTGACGGAGCTAGTTCTTGGCTATCAACGCCCGATACGTCAGTTTCCCCAAACCTCACTACCAGCGTATCGTCTTCGTGCCTGGCCCCCAGCACATCCAGGGGGACCAGAGCGCGAGGCAAGATGATGTTGCGCTTTTTGTTGCCGATGTGGACGATGAGTTCTTCGGCCGAGCGGGTCAATTGGATGTCCTCTTTCCCCACAAAGGGCAAAGGGATGCTGAGGAAATAGAGACGATCCTTCTTCTCTACAGTATGAGTTTGGCCCATGAAGAAGACCTTGGCTGGGTCTCGCTCCCCGTAGATGCTCTCGGCCATGCGCCTGAGCATGTCCAGACCCATCACCTCCTGATCGAAAAGGGGTACCTTGAGGATGGGCAAAGGTGAGAAAGCCTCTTCGATCATCTGGCTGTACTTCTCGTGGATTTCCTTCCAGGAGGCGAAGTAGCTGTCCTGCACCTGGCTGGGCATCAGGCGGTTGGAGATGACGGCGTCGGTGACGTAGCCATAGAGGTTGAGGTAGGTGAAGGCCCGCTGCGCTTCCTTGATGACCATTTTCTCCGGGTTGAGCACCAGCCGCACTGACGACTTCTGGGGATCGGTCAGCAGGGTTTTCACACGATCCAGTTCCAGGATCAGTTCCTCTACAGCGTCGAAAAGCTCATCGTCGGGTATGGGAAGGTCAATCACGGCGCGCAGGATGGGCCGAGTCAGTTGTATTGTCTTTTTCTCAATAGGGAAAATCTTCTCCAGGTACCAACGGGCTATGTCGGGCATGGCCAGCAGTTGCAGGGTCGCCCCTGTGGGCGCGCAATCCACGATGATGACCTCATAGTCGCAGTCGTCGTGCAAATGCACAATCTGCAAGAGGCTGGCTATCTCTTCCATGCCGGGGAAGACGGTCATCTCTTCGGCGATGATGTCGTCCAGCCCTCGCCACTCCAACACCGTAGTCACGTAGCGTTGCACGTTGCCCCAGTATTTCCCCATCTGGTACAACACGTCAATTTCCTGGCCCCACAGGTTGTCGTCAATTTGGGTCGGTTCTGGACCCAGGGGCAGGTCAAAAGAATCGGCCAGGCTGTGGGCGGCGTCGGTGCTCACCACGATCGTTTTATATCCCAAGTCGGCGCAGCGCGTGGCCGTGGCTGCAGCCACACTGGTCTTGCCCACGCCGCCTTTGCCAGTGTAAAGGATGATCCTCACTGGTTCTCTCGCTCCTTGAAAACACGATAATCAATTTTCACCATAACCTCCCTGTCAGCTGATCATTACTGTGGCTCATTATACCATCTATTGCTTTCCTTGCCAACCGAAGCACAGCGGCTGGCAACTTTTATTATGCACAGCCAAAACAACCGCTCGGGCCGTTTTTACGGACGCAAACCTCCATTTCAGCCTACCTGTCTGTCCCCAACGCGGAACGCTCACAGCCTGGCTTTGACTTCGCTCGCAGGTGAGCCGCCGAGGGGCATTGACATTTGATCCGTTGTGTGGTATAGTAGCATTGTAGGTATTGACCGACACTTAGCCGTCGTTTCCTCCATCACAGCCGATAGCCAAGATTGGAGGTGAGAGTATGAGAGATGTGAGGGTCGATTTTCTCCGCAGGTCAGGAGAGTGTTGCAAGAAAGGAGTCTAATCATGCGTAAAGTAGGCTTGGACATCAACCGTCCCATAGAGCTCCATACGGGCAAGATCAATCCCACCGTCAACCCAGGCCTGGCCGGCGAGGTGGCCTGGGTCCGCGTCAATTTTGTGCTTGGGCCCTGGCCGTCGCCGGATGATCCGGACTGGCGAGCAACCTACGACGACATCGTCCAGCGCTACCTGGACCGGGGCATTCGGGTGTACGGCCTCATCGGGCATGAGGCGGTAAAAACCGATCCTGACACTCTCTTCCAGGAAGATCATCCTCACCCTGAACCTCCTGAGGCACAGGCATGGATTGAGACCTACGTCCACAACTTTGTCAGCATCGTCAGTCACTTCCGGGGGAAAGTGAGCTGGTTTGAGTCCTTCAACGAACCTAACAACTGGTACCAGGGCCGGCCCAGGGTCAGCCCGTACTGGTTTGCCAAGATGGTCGGGGCCATCTACCGAGCCGTAAAGCTGGATGGCGGCTTTGACGAGGTCACGCTGATCACCGGACCGCTCTTTTCGCACAACAACGACGATGTGGAAAACGAGAACAGCATCGGCTCGCGATACCTTCGAGATACCTTCCAGGCTGGCAAAGAATTCCATGGATGGGAGGATATCCGTATTGCCGCTGGCAGCTATCCGTTGGATGGCGTTGGCTACCATCTGTACGTAGACCAGGGTTCTGACAAGACCCCCGATGCCATCTCTGAGACGATTGGCCACTACCTGGATGAGATCTTTGGCATCTTGTCGCAGGAAGACGACATGGCTTCGGAGAAGAAGATTTGCGTCTCTGAATTTGGATGGCAATCCCACGTGGTCGGTGAAGAGAAACAAGAGGAAAATCTGTGGGTGGCCTTTGATGTGCTGTGCAACGATCCGCGCGTCGGCGCAGCCATCTGGTTCTCAACTCAGGATTTCCTGGACCCGCAGCAGCCTGAACCTGTTTGGAACCGCTTTGGACTTTTTCGCGATACTGGCTTGGGGCCAGGCGATGCCAAGTTGGCCTACGGTGCTCTTCAGGATGTGGCGATGGCAGAGTCTGCTGTTGAACCCTTGCACGTCGCCGCTTTGGCTATCTCCCTCAAAGGCACCGTAAAGACGCAGGCGGGCATACCCATTGAGAGTGCTTCAGTGCGCCTCATCGGATCAGAGGAACCGTTGGGCGACGTCGGACCTGCCGCCGTCCGCCGGCCTGATGCAGTGTCCTGGACCCGGATCATAACAGGCTTCTCCGGTAATCGCTGGAACTGCTGGCAAAAGTTTGTAATGAACCAGGTGGCGGGCATCACCTGGGACGAGTTCAAGGATCAGGCCGTCGAGCACAACCCGTCCTTGCGAGACGATGGCTACGTCTTTAAGGCGAACAAGCGTTACAAGCTACCGGAGCAGGTCACCGCCCAACCCGTCGTTGCCTGGACCCGGATCATCACCCGTTTCTCCGGTAACCGCTGGGATTGCTGGAAGGCTTTCGTCCAGGGGAAAGTTGACGGTCTCATCTGGGACGAGTTCAAGGATCAGGTCGTCGAGTACAACCCAACCCTGATCGCTGACGGCTATGTTTTCAAGGTGGACAAGACGTACGTGCTCCCTGAGAACGTTCTGGGGCCCACGGAGATTACCTGGACTCGCCAGTTAACGGGCTTCTTAGGCAATAGATGGCAGTGCTGGGAAGCCCACGTGCGCGATCAGGTGCAGGGCATCACCTGGGCCGAGTTCATGCAAGCTGTGGTGGAGCGCAACCCCACCCTGCGAGACGACGGCTACGTCTTCAAGGCGGACAAGATATACGTGTTTCCCGAAAACCGGACCAAGCCGCTCTACTATCTTTTCGCCTCGACGGATCAGGCTGGTCGCTACGCCTTCGAAGAGTTGACGACGCCCGGCGACTACGAGCTGGTCGTCCAGGCCCCGGGCTACCATCCATACCGCGAGCGCCTCTCCCTGCAGGCCGAAACGCTTCACGATGTCATCCTGACGCCGCTGGGGGCGAGAATGGTCTCTGACTGGTCAGGCTATGCCACGGCTCCCATCAAGGTGCAAAAACTCATTGACCAGGCCCTGAGCATGCTGGGCGAAGACCCCGACGGCTTTGACTCGTTGAGTCCCGAACTGCAAAGGCTGGCGACGGGCTCATTTTACCCAGACCCTCTCCACTTTCACCACAAGGATATCGTCTGTGCTGATCTGGTAACCATTTGCCTGCACGCCGCTGGCATTGATCACGATTGGCAGGTGACCGAGCCGCCTGGTACGCCATACAACACCTCGTACGCTGCCAACTACTATCGGCCGATGCCCAACCACCCCAAGCTGAGGAAGGTGGCTGACGACGAAGACTGGTCGCCCGGCGACATCCTCATCTACTGGAATGGGAATCTAGCCTCGGAGCGCGTGCTTCACGTCAACCTGTACGTTGGCCCCTTCAGCGGCACCGACCGCAGCGGGAACGTACATCCGCCGTCGAAGGGCTACGATGTGGTGAACGCCAGTATAGACCACCTCGATCCGAGCGGCGTCGAGGTTGGCACAGCCGTCCGGCCTGTCACCAAGAATTTCTGTCTGACCAACCGTTTTGGCTACCAGCACGTCCAACGGATGCGTCACATGGACTTGTAAGCACGATGCTTTTCCAATAACGTCCATGCTAACCCTCCCGCCAGACGTTCGCTGCAATGCCCCATCGCTATAGCAAAGGAGACCGAAGCCGTCCTGGTCACGGGACGGCTTTGCTTTTACCACAGTTGCATCACTGTTGCGGTATAGGCGGTACAGGTGGTGCACCGATCAACTGGGGTGAGACGTGTGCACGCTGGGTGCCTGGGTCTTATGCCGCAATCCAGACGGGGTTGGGCTGACTTGACAGGATGGCGAGTTAATGCTATCCTATTGGCATCATTCAGAGTAGAGCAGTGAGAGCCGGAATTTCCCTGCCCGCTGCACCAGGAAATATCTAGGAGGAGATTGATGAAGGACAGAACCCGTTTTGTCATTGCCCTCTTTGCCATCTGTCTGCTGGGCTTTGCCTTGCTGGCCTGCGAGTTCAGCATCGGAGGGGGGGAACCCAGCGTCGAGACGGCGGTGATGGCCAGGAGCCTTGACGCCGACTATGAGCCGGTTGAGACGACCAACGTTTTCGATCCGACGGACATCTTCTATTGTTCGGTGAAAGTTACCGATTTGGAAGAGGGGTCAGAGGTCACGGCCAGGTGGTTCTTTGGCAGCGAGTCTTTGGGTGAGTACACTTACGCTGCCGAGGACGGGGGTTCTGGTTACATCGGATTCAACCTGTCGCCTGCTGGGACGTGGTCAGCAGGGAGCTATAGAGTAGACATCTATCTGAACGGCGAATTGATCCAGAGTGTGGCCTTCTCGGTAGCTGGAGCCGAAGCACCCCCTGCTACGCCAGTGGTTGAAGCGCCGACGCCGACTGAGCCAGCGGTTGTCATGGAGACACCGACTGAGCCAGCGGTTGTCGTGGAGACAGCGACCCCTTCAGGGATTGATCTGGGAGCCCTGGTCGGCGGTGAGGGGCCATCCTTCAGCGACCTCTTCTTCGCTGCCGATGTGACCGATGCTGACGAGCCGCTTGGCGTTGCCACCGAGTTTCCAGGCGAGACTACTATAGTCTACGCTTTCGCCAGCTACGAAGGGATGTCCGATGGGGCGCAGTGCGAATCGGTCTGGTATCTGGACGGTGCAGAGGCTGTGCGAAATGCTTTTGACTGGGTTCTGGGCGAGAGTGGGACGGACTGGATAGCTAACATCAAACAGGACGATGGATTGCCCCCCGGCCATTACGACTGGGAGTTGTACATCGAAGGGGAGTTGGTCGTGACCGGTGGCTTTGTGGTGGAGAAGAAAGCTGCCGCTCCTCCTCCACCCAAACCTCCTACAAGGGCTGTGTTGCAAGGCACGATCGCCTTTGCCAGATGGGACCCTTCAACCAGCAGATATCAGATTTGGACCATGAACGCCGACGGCAGCAATCAGAAGATGATCTCTGATTTTTCCAGCGAGCCTTCCTTCTCGCCTGATGGCAAACGCATAACCTTCTACGCCTGGGAGGGCACAGAGGGGGGTAACGGTCTCTGGATTATGAATGCCGACGGCACCGGTCGTGAGGTAAAGCGTAATGACGCAAACGTGCGTTTTCCCCGTTGGTCCCCGGACGATCAGTACATTGCCTTTTGGGGCCCCCCCATAGTCAGTGTCTATAAGCTGGAAGATGCCAGTGTGCGCGGTGTCATGGATGGTGAGCACCCTGCCTGGTCGCCGGATGGCCAACGCTTAGTAATGAAGAGCTGTGCTGCAGGCGGAGGCGGGTGTGGTTTGTACACCGTTGGGGTGGACGGCAGTGGCAAGACGCCACTGACCGATAACGCCGAAGACGGGATTCCGGCCTGGTCTCCCGATGAGCGCAAGATTGCTTTTATCTGCAAATCGGGAGAGACCTTTGACATCTGTCTCGTCAACGCCGACGGAGCAAGTCGCCAGAATCTGACTGGTGACAACCCTGAACACGATGTCAACCCGGCCTGGCTGCCCGATAGCAGTGGCATCGTGTTCTATTCGGTCCGGGAGGGTAGGTGGGGTATCTATGTGATGAACGTTGACGGCAGTGGGGTGCAGAAGATCATAGATGCCGATGCCGGTTCTGACTGGGGGCGGAGCCAGATTTCAATTACCCCCTAGATTTGCTAGGCGGCCATAGAGCTGAGGGAGGCTGGGGAATTGCTCTGGCCTCCCTTTTCCATTCACTCGCAGGAGAGGTGGATTAGGTTAAGGATGAAGGTTTATTTGCAATCCCTGGGTTGCAAACTGAATCAGAGCGAACTGGAGTCACTGGCCTGTCAATTTGTGCAGGCTGGTCATACCGTGGTTGACACTGTGAGGGAGGCTGACCTCTGCGTGCTCAACACTTGCGCTGTGACCCAGACCGCTGTTAGTAAGTCGCGCCAGGCTATCCGCCGCCTGCGACGGGCTAATTCCGATGCCTGCCTTGCCGTGACGGGCTGTTACGCCCAAATGTGGCCGCAGGAAATACGGGAGTTGGGGAGCGTTGACCTGATCGTTGGCAATGAGTACAAAGAACATTTGGTGGAGCGAGCAGAAAAGGAATTGGGAATCAAGGGACCAGGTTCGGAGCGTGCCTGGGTTCCGTCTCCCGATTCTCGGTTCCCTATCCCCCAGGCTCGTACTCGTGCCTTCGTCAAGATCCAGGATGGCTGCGACAATCACTGTACTTATTGCATTGTTAGGGTGGCCCGGGGAAGGCAGCGTAGCCGGCCTCGGAGGGATGTTTTGGCGGAAGTCGAGGCACGGGTGGCGGTTGGCTATCAAGAGGTGGTTCTGACCGGTGTTCACATCGGGGCTTATGGCCGTGACAGCGGGCGCCAGGGAGATGAGAGCCTGTGGGCGTTAGTGGAAGCTATCCTGATGCGCACCAATGTGCGGCGTTTGCGCCTCTCGTCCATCGAACCATGGGATTTGGCCCCGGCCTGTTTACGATTGTGGGAGGACTCTCGCTTGTGTCGCCATTTACATTTGCCTTTACAAAGTGGCTGCGACGCCACCTTGCAGCGCATGGGCCGGGGCTACACGGCCGGCCAGTTTGCAGCATTGGTTGAGGCGGCCAGAGAGGCCATCCCCGGTGTGGCCATCACCACTGACGTTATCGTGGGCTTCCCTGGTGAGTCCGAGGCCGAGTTCAACGAAAGCTTGCGCTTCGTTAAAGCTATGGGTTTCGCCAGGACTCACGTTTTCAAATACTCAGCCCGATCGGGCACACCAGCCGCAACGATGCCCGGTCAGGTTTCCCCCCTCGTCAAGAAGGCTCGTAGCCGGGCTATAATGGAGGTGAGCCGTCATAGCGCAGAAGCCTTTCGACGCGCCTTCCTGGGTTGCACGCTGGAGGTCTTGTGGGAAGCACAGACGAAGGGCTCTGAGTTGGGGCAGAAGACCTTTTGGAGTGGTCTGACTGACAATTACCTGCGGGTCAGGACCCAAGAGGGGAAAAACCTATCCAACACCATCACTCGGACCAAACTGGTGGCTTTGGTTGGGGATGGGATGTGGGGAAAAGTTTGTGAGGAGGGACGATGTGTGTTTTCTGTCGGATTGTAAAGGGTGAAGCCAGCGGTGAGATCGTCTATCAAGATGAAGAGGTGACTGCTTTTCGCGATATCAATCCCAAGGCTCCCACCCATATCCTGGTGGTGCCTAACAAGCATATTCGCTCGTTGGCCTACGTTGAGCCCGAGGATACGTTCCTGTTGGGCCGGTTGCTGCAAGTGGTCAAGGATTTGGCTCACCAGGAAGGCATTGAGCGCAGTGGTTATCGGCTGGTTATGAATTGTGGCTACGGTGCCGGACAGGTGGTCAATCATCTGCATTTGCACCTTTTGGGGGGATGGCGCCTGGACTGATGTACGTGACCGTTCCAAGTTTGGTGAAGGATATTGGTGCATACGGGTATCATTCAAAAGTGTGGGGGAATGCGGCGTGATGATGAGCGAGTGAAATAGGGGTTTGGGCAAAGATGTGTCAGAGCTTGACAATCTGCCCTTTATGTGGTATCTTACAATTGGCAATAGGCAGTGAGCAATTGAGAACGGTTTTCTGTTTCTTCAGTGGGGGAGGAGCATGGCACGTTACTGTCTATTGAACTCCCTGTATCTATTGGACGACTGACGTGCTAAAGGGAGCTTGCCCTTGCCTTGACGCGTCTTTTTTGCGCAAGGAAAAAGTCTCGGCGCTTTTCTGCAATCCGAGGCGATGACCGGGGGAGGGCTCTCTCACACTAGCTATCATTGCATCAAAGGCCTGTCAGCCGCGAGTCTCGGCGTGATGGGCTTTTCTGTTTGACGTGCTCGACGTTCCTAGGCAGGCGCTGGAGGCGTTGACTGCCAGAGAATAGGATTCATTTCAACAGCGCCTAAAATGCCTGGCAAAGACGAGCATTAGTGGGCTTTTTCTTTGAAGTGAATGGGGGCCAGCCGTATGTCTTACCAGACTGACTTTCGACTGTTAACTCTCGCAGGCATTGCCCACCGCTGCGGGCACGAAACTGAGCTCTTTTTCCAACGCCAGAGCTACGATCCCCAGTATTGTTTTGAGCTGTTCCGTCGGGCGATCGTGGACCGCAATCAGCGCGCCTGGGACCTTGTCTACATCCAATATCGCCCGCTGGTGGCCGGGTGGGTGAATCGCCATTCGGCATTCCCGGCTGCCGGTGAAGAGGTGCAATACTTTGTCAATCGCGCCTTTGAAAAGATGTGGGTTGCGCTGACCCCGGCCAAGTTCAAACATTTCTCGAATCTTAAATCCTTGTTGCGCTACCTACAAATGTGTGTGCACAGTGTCATTCTCGACCAGGTTCGTGTGGCTGAACAAGCCGTCGTGGGTATACAGACTGAGGACTTGGCTGCCGAGTGCATGGCAAGCGGCCCGACCGTTGAGAACCGGGCTCTTGATCACGTGCACCGACAGGAGTTTTGGGACCGGATCAACGCGCGGTTACGTAACGAGA
This sequence comes from Anaerolineales bacterium, assembly GCA_004377365.1. GTDB lineage: Bacteria > Chloroflexota > Anaerolineae > E26-bin7 > E26-bin7 > E26-bin7. The sequence goes on from SOHZ01000186.1 coordinate 15,093, forward strand.
AGGAGCGCCGGGTAGTGTATGGCTCCTTCGTCCTGGCTCTCAAGCCCCGAGAGCTTTACACCCAGTTCCGGGAAACGTTCCGCGACGTGAAAGAAGTCTACCGCGTTAAGGAGAACGTGCTAGCCCGCCTGCGCCGGGACGCTGAGCTTCAAGAATTCCTTGTCAGAGATGCCGGAAAAACATCTCGTTTTATCGTTTAATATAAATACGAGAATGTGCTGGCCTGCCTGCGCCGGGACGCTGAGCTTCAAGAATTCCCGGCAAGATGCCTAAAAACACCTCGTTTTATCGTTTAATATACTGAGGGGAGATAATCCATGGCTTGCGTATCGCCGCCGGAACTGAATGACCGAGAGTTATTGACTTACATAGATGGCGAGGCTGACCGCCAAGTGGTGGCGCACCTGGAGCGGTGCCCGCACTGCCGCGAGAAAAGCCATCGCCTGGCCCGTTTGCAAGACCGCCTGACCGCTCGACTGTACCGGATCACGTGTCCCTCTCCAGTGGAATTGGGGGAATATCATCTCGGCGTGCTGCCGCGCGATCAGGCGGCGGCTGTGGCCCGGCACCTGGCTGAATGCCCCCACTGCACCCGAGAAGTCGCCCAGTTGAAGGACTATCTGGCCGAGCTGGCACCAGCCCTGGAGCTTAGCCCATTGGAACGGATCAAAGAACGAGCCAGGGTACTGGTGGCCCGCCTGGTCAATGGTGGATTGGAGGCTGGTCTGTTGGGGCAGCCAGCCCTGGCTCCAGCCTACGCGGGTGTGCGCGGTGAGGAGAGGGAGCCTTACCTCTACCAGGCCGACGATATCCAGGTTGCGATCGAAATCCAGGAGGATGCCGAACAACCGGGCCGCAAGGTCTTGCTGGGGCTGGTCATCGGGACGGATACTAGCGAGGTGAAGGCCCATCTATGGCAGGCTGATCAGCGCGTTGCCGTAGTCTCGGTTGATGAACTGGGCAACTTTGTCATCCCCGACTTGGCTCCGGGCAGCTACGAGTTGATCCTCAGCGGTCCAGAGGTAGAGATTCACATCCAGGATCTGCAAGTAGGAACGAGTTGAGGCGAATCATCGCCAGGATAACAGCCTATGACTCCCCACGATTTGGTTCAGCAGTTGCTGGAACTGCCAGATGTAGAAGCCCAGAAACGGTTTCTAGAAGAGCACGCCTCCCTGCTGGACGATCAGGTCGCCCATGCACTCAAGGAGCAGGCGGATCAATTCCTGCGCTCTGACGTTCAGCGCACCTTAGAAATGGCTGATCTCTTCTTCTACATGGCCGAATTGACCGGCAATCCGCCTTACCGGGCCTTGGGCTTGCTAGTCGAGGCCAACGCCCGTTCTATCGGAGGACTGGGTGAGTATCAACGAGCTGTAGAGCTCTACAATGAGGCTGCTGAGATTTACCAGGTTCATGGTCGTCTGGTGGATCAGGCCAGAGCCCAGGTAGGCAAAGTGTTCTCTCTGGCCTTACTGGGCCCCTATGGCGAAGCGCTGGAGACCGGCCACTGGGCTGGCAGAATTCTCGAGGAGCATCGTCAGTGGCACTCACTGGTCAACCTGACCATGAATCTGGCCGTTGTACACGGTCGTCAGAGGGAGGATGCCAAGGCCCTGACCCTGTTTGATCGAGCGCGGGTGCTCTGCCGCCAGTTGGGGCCGGATGGGGCATCATTCTTACAATTGGTTGAACACAACCGGGCCATCGTTCTGCGTAACCTGGGTCAGTTCGAGGCCTCTATTCAGGCCAGCCGTGCAGCGTGGGAGCTGACGGACCAGTTGGGCCACAAGGCTGAGATGGGCCGCGTGCAAGAGGACTTGGCCTTCACCTACCTGGTGCTGGGACGATACAACGAGGCATTAGAACTCCTGGACAAGGCACGGGATATTTTCCTGTCTGACGGGCGGCAATCCGATGCCATCTTGGTCGATCTGGTCATCAGCAATTGCCTGTTACAACTGCGACGCTTCAACGAAGTCCTTGAAAAATGTCGCCAGATTCGAAACTTGTTCACCGAGCTGGGGACACGCCGTGAGGTGGCTGAGGCGACCCTAAACGAGGCAGTGGCCAACGCGGGTCTACATCATTACGCCGAGGCGCTGGCGTCATTGGCCGAAGCACGTCACCTTTTCGAAAAAGAAGGCAATCGCGTTCGAGTTGTCTGTGCTGATCTGGAGACGGCCGCCGTGTTGCATCATCAGAACCGATTCGAGGAGAGCCTGGCGATTGCCCAGACGTGCGCCAGCGTCTTCCAGGCCCACGATTTGCCCGTCCAGGAAGCGCAGGCTTACCTAATCGCCGCTCGGGCTGCGGCTGCCCTGAAACGACACGATCAAGCCCGCGGCCTGGTGACCAAGGTGTTGGCTGTCGGGGAGAGCAAGGATGTCCCCTCTCTGATGTATCAATGCCGTCATTTGCTAGGTGCTCTGGCCGAGGCTCAGGGCGATCTCCAGAAGGCGCTGGCCGAGTACGACCGGGCCATCCAGGAGCTAGAGTGGCTGCGCGGGCGTCTGATGGTCGAGTTTCGGGCAAATTTTCTGGAGGATAAGCAGGTCGTCTACGAAGATGTGGTTGCTCTCTGTCTCAATCTGGACCAGCCATCCCGGGGTCTGGAGTATGCCGAACGGGCCAAATCGCGCGCCCTGCTCGACCTGCTGGCCTATCGCCTTGACCTGAGCATCCAGGCCAGAGACGCAAAAGACAATCGCCTGGTAGCTGAGTTGACGCACCTGAGGGCCGAGCGGGATCGGTTGTATCGCCGCTGGGAAACGAGCGAAGGGCTCAGAGTGAGGGGCTGGACGTCATCTGATGGCGGGCATGGGCAGGTGCAGCAAAACGTCCTGGCTTTGGAGAAGCGGATTGAGAAGCTATGGCACAAACTGCTTATCCGCAACGCTGACTACGCCCGCGATGTTTCCCTGTGGCAAGTTCGCACAGAACCCATCCAACCCTACCTGTCGCCCGAGACCTTGCTGCTGGAGTATTTCGTCGCCCGCGGGGAACTCGTCGCCTTTCTGGTGACTGCCGAGGCCGTGCAGGCGTGGCGCCTGCCAATCGCCATCGCTAAGGTCCAGCATTTAATACAGCTTCTTTGGCTTAACCTGAGGGCGGTTCCCAGGAGTAGCCCCAGCCAAGTTTCCAGTCTGACCACAAATGCCCGGGGCCTCTTGCAGCGGCTTCATAAACTTCTTATCACGCCGCTGGACGACGTGTTAGCTCCGTATCCGCAACTAATCATCGTGCCGCATGGCCCGTTACACTACCTGCCCCTTCACGCCCTGCACGATGGGCAATCGTTTCTGCTGGAACGACACACGATCAGCTACCTCCCCAGTGCTAGTCTGCTGCGTTACTGTGAAGAGGCACAGTCGGCAGCCACAGGTTGCTTCGCCGTCGGCCATTCCTATGCGGGGGCATTGCCTTACGCTGTACAGGAAGCTCGATTAATTGCCGCGATCTTCGGTGGCCAAGCCGTGCTGGAGGATGAGGCGACGCCGGCGCGGCTTCAAGAAATGGCTACCGACTGCCGCATCTTGCACTTGGCAGCCCACGGCGATTTCCGCCCGGACAATCCTCTCTTCTCTGGACTAGCCCTGGCCGAAGGCTGGCTCACCACCCTGGATATCTTTAACTTGCGCCTCAACGCTTCCTTGGTCACCCTCAGCGCCTGCCAGACGGGGCGCAACGTGGTCGGAGGGGGGGACGAGCTTCTGGGATTGATGCGGGCATTTCTCTGTGCCGGCGCTGCGTCTATTGTTCTCAGTCTGTGGGCAGTTGAGGATCGCTCCACGGCACAGCTCATGGAAACGTTCTACAATAAGTTGGCGGAAGGCTGGACCAAAGGGGCAGCCCTCCGTTATGCCCAACTCCAGTTCATAAGAGAGCAAAGTAATAAAGAAGACACAGTGACCGATTTGTATACCCATCCCTACTTCTGGGCGCCTTTCTTCCTGGCGGGAGATGCCGGACCGCTATGACTCTTTATACGTTGACACGTTATGCGTTGAGCCTTGATGTGGCGGGTAGCTAAACGCTGACAACTGGACGCTAATCTACCTCCGATGCCGGAAAATCGGCCGGACCTTCGTTTATAAGCATGAGACAAAACAATGAGGTTACTTTTTCATCTTTCAAGATGCGTTTTCCGCACTTGAATACGAGTTATCAGAAGGAGGAATTCGCGATGTGCAATAGGTGGTATGTGACTCTGGTGCTCTGCTTGACGCTACTGCTGGCCGGGATAGTTTCGGGGTGTGGGCCAACACCCCCGCCTTCCACCGAACCCCCAGAAGAAGCTACTGTCACACCCAGACCGCTAGTCTCCGAAGATGAGCTTGCTGAGATCCGCCAGGTATGTCAGGCTTGGAGCAAAGAGGGGAGAGAAAGGCAACACGAGCACCCAGAATATGAAGACCTTCTCTATATTGAGGGTTACACTATCGTCACCGGCCCCAAGGAAGAGATCGAACGCGTTCTAGAATCCTTGGAGCTGTCGCTTGAGCAGGTAGATGCCATTGACTTGAGCCATTTGGGCAAGTATGAGTTTATGGAGGACGCCCTTGAGTTTCTACGTGAAAAGCAAGGTCGCTCCCCAACAGACCCAGCCGAACTCGGCGAGATACGCCTATACAAAATTATCGAAAAGGAGTCAGTGGAGCAGGTTGTTTGCGAGATCAATAAACTGAGTGCCATGGTCGAATTCCCGGTCTTTGCCGATCCCAATTACCACGTCAGCCCCGCCGGATGGGCTGGCGGGGGCAGCCCCTGGAGTCAGAATGGTGAATGGACAGGGCTTCTTAACGGTGGGGGATTGGGCGAGGCGCCAAGCGCAGATTTCCGAACCCAGTGGGCCTTTGGGGCAGCCGGTATTGACCTGTTTGGCAACAGGGGAGTCCGCGTGCGCGTGTTAGAGGAGTATAGGGGAGCAGGCATCCGGGTGGGCATATTTGACACGTCTCCCTTCACCGAGGTGGGTGAGGAGGAACAGTGCATGCACTGCTTTCCTTTTGACGAACTCGTAGGAGATGTGCTCGGGGAGTCGGCAGAAGCAGAGCCGCCCCTGACAGTGTGGCACCACAGGCTGATCCCTTCGCCGAATTGTCCTGGATACGATCGGCGCTCTGAAGATAGGAAGAGTCTCGAGTCCCAGAACATCAGCAATCACGGGCTATTCGTGGCTGGCTTAGTTCACGCCGTAGCGCCACACAGTGAGATTTATCTAGTTCGCGTCCTTGAGGACGATGGCTGTGGCGGTCTATTCGCGATTTACAAGGGTATAATGATGTTCATGGACGAGACACTGCAAGACAGGGGCACACTTGAGGGCACGGTCATCAACCTGAGCCTTGGGATCCACCAGCCGCCAAACCCAAGTAGATTCGGTCTGCCGAAAGACGTAAAAACCCTGGAGCGTACACTGGAAACGGCGGTTGGCCTTGGTGCCGTAGTGGTGGCGGCTGCCGGCAACGATTCTTTCGACAAGCTTCCGCCTGAATCGCCGAGCCAGATGGAAATGCCGGCTGAGTACCCCTTTGTCATCGGCGTCGCGGCCAGCAACATCGGGAGCGGGCGGGGGTGCTTTTCGAACAGGGGGGATGTGGCCGCGCCGGGTGGCAATGGGGAGATCCTAGACGAGGAGACTCAATGTGAGATCCCGAACTGCTTAAGGAATCCCAACTTGTGCCTGATCAGCCTGGCGCCGAACTCTAAGACAGGCTATGTCTACTGGGTCGGCACCTCATTTGCTACGCCGCTGGTCAGCGGGCAGGCTGCACTGCTCCTCGAGGCAGGAGTGCGCCCGGCCGATGTAACTGGCCAGATCAAAGGCAGTGCCGTCCGGTCGCCTGCCTATGAGCCCGCGCTTGGAGGTGGTGTCATCAACCTACCGGCCAGCCTGCCGTAGTAGTCCTGGCCCGGCTGGGCGTCTTAGAGATGCCCGTGAAGCCCCTGGTGTCCAACACCAGGGGCTTTTTGTGTGTTTCGTGTGTTTCGATGCCGGAAAATTGGCCAGGCCTGCGTTTATAAGGATGAGAGAGAACCAAAGAGTTTCAGTAAATTTGGTCAGCGCCGTCAGGCAACATTCTGTTTGACGGCCGGGAAGGGGGTAATGGAAGGGAGCCTATGTAAGATAGCACGCAACTTAGTCACTGCTGTCGAATTTCATTCTCAGTCCCTAAGAAAGGAGGACAAGAAAGGTGAGTAGCAAGCGTAATGCAATTTGGAAGCCTATGCTCCTGCTGGTGATCATCGTAGTTGTGGTGGTAGCGGGTTGCGGGCCGAAGCCCACTGAGGCACCACCTCCACCGACCGAGGCGCCGACGGAAGTGGTCGCACCGACGGAAGCGCCCACACTAACCAAGCCTCTGGAACCGACGGTGCCCAAGCCGGTGTTAGAGTTTTCATCACCAGGCCCCAGCCCGGAGGACTTGGCCTGGGATGGCTCTCACCTGTGGGTGGTAGACAGTGAGACTCATCTACTGTACCGGGTCGATCCGGCCACCGGCGAGTCTGTCCGGGAGCTCGAGATCGAAGCGGAGCGGCCCCAGGGCGTAACCTGGGACGGCAAGAACCTGTGGGTGCTAGACCAGGAGGCGGGGATCATCCTGCGTCTGGACCCCGAGACGGGAGAGGAGACGGGGTCCATCGAAGCCCCAAGGCTGGACGTGGAGGGTCCCTGGTCCACCACGGGCCTGACGTGGGATGGCAAGTTCCTATGGGCGGCCATCGGCGCGGGCTGGTGTTCCAGCTTTAACTGCATTGACCCGGAGAGCGGTGAGGTTGTCGTGTCATTTTTCCCGCAATGCGATCCCCGCGGCCTTGCCTCCGACGGCACGTATCTGTGGACCATTGCCTACAACGGGGAGGAACTCCCTTCCAAGCTTGACCGACGCCAACTCTCAGACGACCTCGAGAAGATGGCGCAGAGTCAGGAGCTCCTCTTCGACTTGGACTTGGAGGTAAAAGACCCGACCGGTCTGGCCTACGGTGACGGTATTCTCTGGGCGGTGGACCGTGCGGAAAGGCGCATCTTCCAGGTCAAGGGCCAGTAAGCTGTGCCAGCGGAAACTAGTGAATGTAAGGAGGTTAATCATGAAAAAGCACACACTTTGGCTTGTTCCTGTCATCATCGCGCTCCTGGCCGGGTGGCTGATGCCCCTGGATGCTTCAGCCCATCCCGGCCCGGGGAAATTTGCCGTCCTCATCAGCACGGGGAGGACCATAACGGACAATACCAAACTGCACTCCGAGTACTGGTACGACCTGGTGCTCACGTACAACATGCTGATCGAGAACGGGTTCACCCATGACCACATCTATGTCCTCTACGGAAACGGGACCGACTTTGCCAGCACGCACGCTGCCTACCAAAACCCCTACACGAACCCCATCACCGACTATGCAGTCAACCGAGCCAACATCCAAAACATCTTCAACTGGCTGGCATCAGGCAACGCAACTGAGGGCATCCCCGCGCTCACCAATAACGACTTCCTCTATGTCTGGTGGATGGGCCACGGCAGCGGGGGAGCGTCTTGCAACACCAGCTTCTCGGTGAGCACCACGAGTCAGAGCGTAACGGACACCGAACTCGCTACCTGGACGAGTGCCATCTCCTACCGGCGGCGCGCGTTTGTGTTCATGACCTGCCACAGCGGTGGGGCCATGGACAATCTCCAGAACGCCACGACGGTGACCATGCCCTCATGCACCTGCACCCAGAGCTCAGATTCGGGCATGTACGACGTGTGGCATGGGCAATGGACCTACTGGGTGGATGGGGCGTTGCGGGAGCTCTTGCCTACCGGAGCAGCCGTGAACAGCGAGGCCGACGGCAACAACTTGGTCTCGCTCCAGGAGACCTTCAACTGGGGCTCCGGCCAGACTATGGGTTCCACGCCACAGCTCAGCGACGTGGGTAGCATCGCGCCATGCGTGTTCGTCCGCCTGGAGGAGCCTGGGGAGAACGTCGAGATATTCAGCAAGGATCACGTCAACGACGACGCTACCGTACCATCCAACCCCAACAACGAGGTATGGTGGCACGGCCCCGACCTGTGGGTGCGGCACGCTCAGGATGGCGGCACAACTCACCAAGAGCCCGAATACGGCCAGCCCAACTACGTCTACGCCAACGTGCACAACATCGGCTGCGCGGCTGCCAATAACATTACCGTTGACTTTTCCTGGGTGGAACAGACAGGTTGGAGCAACCCGGCCATGTGGAACCCTATCGGTACGGCGCCCATCGCCTCGCTGCCGTCGTTGAATTCGACCACGATGAACGTCCCCTGGACGACGGTGCCGCTGCCGGGCTTTTACTGTCTCCATACCAGGTTGAACGTCACAGGCGATCTTGAGAATGCAGACGGCCGGGCCTTTATGGATGACAACAAGGTTCAGATCAACGTCACCGTCGAGAACAACTGGGCCGGTGCAGGGTGGGGTTGGTTCTTCTTCATTGAGAACGGTGGCGAGGAGTTCGTGCCCATTGACCTGATCTTCGACACCCTGGCCACCCTGCCAGGCACAGCAGTACGCCTGGAATTGCCGCCCGATCTAAAGTTCGAGGGCGTGAAAGGGGCCGAGGTGTTCCAGAGCGAAGACGAATGGACTGTTCTGGAAATCCCTGCGGGGACGAAGGAACCGGCGCGGGTCGTAGGCGTGCAACTGGAGCCCGGCGAGAGGCGACGGGCCATCCTGACGCTGACGTTGCCCGAGGAAGCTGAGGTGGGCGAGGAGACGATGGTCACTTTCGAGGAGCAGGTCGAGGGTAAGGTGATGGGAGGCATTAAGTTCGTCAGCCGTGCCGCCGAGCCCAAGACCGTGATGTGTGACCTGTTGCGCGAGAAGATCAACGTCTTCCGCGGCCTGGCGGAGGTGTTTGGGCTCGACGAAGCTGCAGAGGTAGCGGAAATCTGTCAGGAAATGGTAAGGTCCGGCGAATGCGGAGATAAAGGGACCTTCATTGACAGTATGACCAAAATCGCCGAGTTGGAATACGTCATGGGCGAAAAGCTGCAAGAAATCTCGGCAGAATACGGCCCCCGGTACGTCAGGGCGACGGAGAAACTGTTAAGGGCCATCGAAGAGCAACATCCGCCTGCCATCGTAGAAGCTCAACAGGAAGTGTTGCTGTATGCATCCATTATCCTGACCGATGCCCTCACCCGCTAGACGAAAGAGGATCAAGTTGGAAAGACGAGGAGCGCCCCTATCTCCAGGAAAGTAACCAGTCAAATTCAAAAACAGAAAAAAGGAGGCACAAAATGTACGCTGCATATGGGAAAGTGGAAATACCAGAAACGGGAGAGGTATTTGGCACTGGTTGGTTACCCTCACTGCCTGATTTGCGTGACTACACGGAGGAACACCCCGATGTTGCCGAGATGGTCGCGAAATTGGGTGTCTCGCCGACCGAAGAGACTACCTTCGCAGCGCCCCCAAAGGTGGATCTAAGACAATGGTGTTCGGACATTGAGGATCAGGGGGGCTTGGGTTCCTGCACTGCGCAGGCTGGTGTCGGGGTAGTTGAATACTTCGAGCGTCGGGCGTTTGGCAGGCACATCGAGGGTTCTCGCCTCTTCGTATACAAGGCTACCCGTAACCTGATGGGGGTCGTTGGTGATACCGGTGCCTAGCTCAGGACTACGATGGGGGCTTTGGTCCTCTGCGGCGTTCCGCCGGAGAAGTATTGGCCCTATACGGACAGAAAGCAGCCTGTCCCCACCGGAGGGCGGACCTTTGACGAGGAACCTCCATCCTTTGTCTATGCGGTAGCCGACAACTACGAGGCGCTCAAATACTTCTGCCACGACCCAGCAGGTAGGAGCGTGTCTACTGCTAAGGTACTTGCCAGCGTGAAAAAGTACCTCGCTGCGGGCATCCCCTCCATGTTGGGGTTCTATGGATTTCCGTCATCCAGCCAGTCGGACGTCAAAGGCGGTATTCCTTACCCGTGTCCCACTGAGCAGGCCGTGTGGGGACACGCCGTCGTCGCCGTGGGCTACGACGATGGTAAAAAGATCAAGAACCTCAGGTGCAACAAGAGGACGACCGGTGCGCTGCTAATTCGCAACTCGTGGGGAACCAATTGGGGCGATGGGGGATATGGATGGTTGCCCTACAAATACGTCCTTAGCGGACTGGCTGTTGATTTCTGGTCCCTCTTGCGGATGAAGTGGGTAGACACAGGGCAGTTTGGTCTGTAAGGGGGTCGGCTAAGAAAACAGTTGTCCCGTACTGCAAATTCCTGTAGAGCTCCTGGTGTTCAACACCAGGAGCTCTTTTGCGTTCCGATGAAAATCGGACCGATGCCGGAAAACCGGCCATGCCTGCGTTTGTAACAGAGGAAAGACACTGTCCTCCCTGGGCCAGTCCTCAGGATGGCAGCGAATCACAAATCGAGTGGGGGCGGGCTGGCGCCACCGCATGTTATCACCAGGAGGAAGAAAGATGAACACTTTTGGCCAACCTGACTTCCATCAACAGGCGCATCAACAGGCGCAGCAGGCGGCGCAGAGATTGCAGCAGTTGCAACAGAGGCAGCAGAAGCAGCTAGACCAGTTGAGACGGAGACAAATGGCTGGCTACTGGCGGTGGCTGCAGCAGCAACGCTGGCAGCCGTGGAGCCGCTCGCGTATCACGCAGCTTCATGCATCGGATCAAGACCACCAACCAAGCCTTCGTCTGCGCCATCGCCGCGACTGGTTGCCCTTGGCAAAGACAAACCTATTGCCTGATCGGTCTCGTGCCCCGATGCGCGTCAGGAAAGAAGGTGGAGGCTGTGCTCGCATCTTGGGCCTGGGAATCACGCTTCTTGCGATTGCTGTCCCGGCCCTTGTTGTAGTACCCCTGTTCGCTTGAGTGGTCCTGATGAGGCCATGAAATGCCCCTCCCGGGCTGAAGTTACAATGTCCGCATCCGTGGTGAAGATCGGACGATCGTTGACAGCAGGTGGTTTGGCCGTGAGCGCTGGGATGTCGAAGGGTTCTGCCTAGTGGACTAGCCAGACGGGTAGATGTGACCATATTTGTGCGGTTATGTTGGCTGGCTTGAGCCAACAAGGGCTTTGGGCGAGGCGGTTTTGCCGCCTCGCCCAGATGCTTTGCAAAGAGTCAAGTGCTGGACCTGGGAGAGCAACTACTCGGTAAGCCTGAACCCGGACACGTTCGACGCTAATTACTACAGGGCGGTGATCGCAAAGAGGTAACGGGTTAGAGGGCAATACGCTATCTGTTAGAGCGATGTGACAGTTATCCAACGATTTTATAGGTGACAGTTACCAGGCTGCGGTGTATGCTGGCAATAACGCCTTTGCCCAAGCCACCCTGGTGGCTTTTGTGGGTCCAGGCGTTTTTTGCTTCGGAATAGCAGCTTACGAGTTCCGAAGTCAATCTGGATGAAGATCCTAGATGGTGCAAAACAGCAAAGGCCAGTCTTCTGAGTGGTGACCACTGTCTTCA
>SOHZ01000411.1 GCA_004377365.1 Anaerolineales bacterium
GGTTCTGTTTCCACTACCCTATAGTAAGCTGTCGAAGGTTTAGGTAGTGTTCTATCTTGCAAAACGGGTTTGCGATGCCTAATCAGGATACTCTGATTGAACGACAAACGATACCATCTCCAAGTTTTGGGGGACTTGCCTTCTTGGTGATACTCAGGGCCATCGGGAACGACTTTGCCGAAAGCAGAGAATATCGAACCATAAGGGCTCATCTTCAGAGCATCTAGTTGAATGGTCGGAGGATACCATCTTAGTAAATCTGGGTACATAAAACTGCGATCCGCCTTGCCTTGACTGATTTGAAACATTCGCTTAGCTTCTTCGATAATGTATTCCCGGTCGGCAAGCGTCCCTTTGGGTCCATCCTGTACCGTCGCACCAACTAAAGCCCCCACCATTGTCCCAATAGTATCGGTGTCACTTCCAAGTGTATTTGCAGAGACCAAAACTGCATTTTCCACATTTCCTTGGCACAAAAGTGCAAGGCCACTGGCTAGCAACGCCGTTTTTACCCCAGAGCCTCTACTGTTTGGATTCAGAGCATCAAGCGTGGAGACCATATCTCTATACTGACCAACATCACCTTTAAGCAGATATGGTTCCATTTTTGCGATGTCCGTCTCAATTTCCTTAATGACTACAGAGCATGCAGCATCGAATCGTTTTCCGGTTTGCTTCTCCCACTCCGGTAACCATCTGTACGACAGTTGGTCGTCATCGGCGACTATAGATCCGACATGCTCCATTTGCTTTAGAACAGTGCTCCAATTGTCTAGGGAAGGGACCATCTCATTGTCAAGTGTATACAGAAGGCACAATCCGTGAAACACCGCTCCAAGTATTCCACGAGGATGGCCGTGAGTCGAAACTGTATCTCGAATAATATCACGCAGCAACGATTCCAATTCGCGTTCCTTCGCAAAGCTCCAGATATGAGGTTGAATACGCATAGCAGCTCCATTTCCGCCAGCATCAACATAGCTCACACCACGTTTTGCGAAGAAATTATTCGCCCATGTTATTTCCCTTTTAGTGAGATTCGAGGCTGCATATCTGCTTGCTCTTCCAGCACCCAATGCATAGCTTAGCCAGAGAGGAAGTTCAACTTTGGCAAATGCTTCAATATCAAAGAATCCTCTGGCGTCGATTGAGCGGCAGACGGCAAGTCGCAACTGAGTATCATCGGAATAGCAGCCAGCCGGCAGTTCTATGTTGATGCCAAATCTTCCACCGACTCGCTTTTTCCAAGCAACGGTTTCGGAAAGATTGTTTACACCAGTACGCCTTTTCAGTTCCGATTCACTGGCGAGTTCGGATATGAAACCGATTGCATCTCCATACGCTGCCCATAGAGCCGAGTTTTTAATTGCTGTCAATCGTTCCATACTACAACCCCATTTCTGTTTGTCTATTTGAACACTGAAATGTCAACTTCATAATCTATCTCCGGACATCCGAGAACAGCGATTTGCCCTGTAAGAACGTCGGTCTGCTCGTCGGCGGAAAGAAATATCCTATTGAGAAAATCTAGTGACAATTCACTAGGGTACAGAACCTCCGCCTGAGGACATGTGGGCAGATTTGGTGCAAGACCTGATGGGCGCTCAAAGCCACTATCCCAACTATGGCACTGCCCCATCTTTGCTGCATACAAGGCCATCAGACCAGACGTACCAGTCCCACGCCTAACGCCAGCATACGAATTGTTAGTTGTTGCAAAGACAACACCTTTATGTGTCAAGATTTCTGGCGCAAATGAGAGTATACACCATTCTTTATCTGTATGCCATCTGTTCGCACAAATATCAAAAAATATCGCATTGATTCTTTGATTTGATAAATTTACATAATCAAGCCAATCTGGATCACGACGGATTTCACAGTTTGGCTTGTAAATAAATTCCAGATACTTATCTTTTGGCAGCCGAGCACGAGATTTCACAGTCCAAGTTGCCAGAATTCCTAGAAGGCCCGAAGTGGTTGTGAAATGAAACACACGGGTGATACCTTTACTCCTAATGATTTCTTCAACACTCACAATCTATACTCCTCAAATGTGCCAGGTTTAAAATATGAAATCAGCGAGGAGGCTTCGGTCGCTTTGTAACCAACCACGATGCTCTTTCTGGCTCGTCCCAGTGCCATTGCCAAAAGGCGCCTCAGCGCATCCAGTTGAGTATCTCCAGGCTCTATTCCGTGAGGTGTCACCTCTTCATTCAAGCCCAACACAATAATGTGATCGAATTCCAATCCTTTTGCTGAATGCATAGTGCTAAGAGCGATATTCTCATCTCCCTGCGGCCAATCACCTTCCCGAGTCAATTCCACGAACTCTAGTCTTTCCACGTTTAATCGTTGGCGCAAGGCATCAAACCACGCCCCCCCACGAGGTTTTAGAAAGGCCACAGAGTCCTTCGTGAGATCAACCCGGGTTCGTATGTACCGTATTGCCCAATTGAGTTGCTGTGAGTATTTGCCAACAACCACTGACGGTTTCGGCCCTGTCTTCTCACAACTTTCAAGATTCGGAATAGTCCCCTCATCGCCGCCAATTTCCACCCCCTCAAGAAGTGGAAGAATAAATGCTGCTATTTCCTTTGTGTTTCTGTAATTCTTTTCTAGCCTGAAGACCTGATGAGGGCGCACAGTTAAACCAACCTCACGCCAAGTGAAGCCTCTGGCGTATATTCTCTGAGCTCCATCCAAGACATATGTGATCGTATGCGGATTTGCAAGATGACTTTGAAGTGCACGTACTTCATTTGCTGATAAATCTTGGGCTTCATCAGCAACAACAATATCATATTCTTGAATAGGATCATTGGACTGAGCCAATTGAACGGCAAGATCATTGAAGTCAAGGCATCCTGTTCTCGCTTTCCATTCAAAATAAGGGTTTATCACTTGGTCAATGATTTTCTGTCGCAGCGACCTATCGCATCGCGGAGACCTTCCACGTCCTGTTCTCTCACGATCGAGATACGCCGTTATGTCTCTTGGAAGGAATCTTCCCATAGCATATTGAGACTCCTCCACGATAAACTCGCTCTCATTTGGCAGGCTGCTTGCCAGGGCCTTAAGCTTTCTCATCGCTCGCCAATGATGTACACTAACACCCAAAAGCTCGCAGGCCCATTTGGCAAATGTACTCACTGTCAAACTTAAGGAGCTATCTTCTTCAATCTGCTGACTGGCTAACTCTTGAATATAGCCTCGTAATGTCTTGTTAAAAGTAACTACAAGCATATTGACAGGACGGTTGATTCCCAAACGGCGATTTCTGTTTTGCCATGCTGCGGCGAGGAATTTCATTCTCAACAATGCTGTAGTTGTCTTCCCACTACCAGCTGCCCCTCTGATGATGGTCACGCCGGGATCACTGCGTTGAATTATGGTAAGTTGCTCAGGTGTGGGATGGACAGATTGCAATACTTTCATAGCTACACTCCTCATACAAAAGCATCTTCATCTCTTTCAACAAACCAGGCTCTTTAACTGTTTACCCCTAGTTGTATCAGGTGGTGAGAATCCTCTGGGCGATGTTGCGCGGGCTAACCTCCCATCATGCCGAAGCTGGCAGCGTCACCGTAAACTTTGTCCCCACTCCCACCACGCTCTCGGCCTTGATCTGCCCGCCGTGAGCCTGGACGATCTCTTTGGCGATGGCCAGCCCCAGACCTGCCCCCTTGCCCTTCCTGCGGCGCGATTTGTCCACCTGGTAGAATCGCTCAAAGATGCGGGAGAGGTCCTCCGGTGGGATGCCAGAGCCTGTGTCGGCCACGCTGACCTCGATCCCGGAAACCGCTTTCTCCCCCTTGCGGGTAGGCGGGCCCATCACCTCTCTGGCCGCCACAATCACCCGCTCCCCCTGGGACGTGTGCTTCAGGGCGTTGTCAATGAGGTTGGTGAAGACCTGGGCCAGCCGGTCATTGTCGCCGGAGAGGAAAGGTAACGCTCCCATGTCGAGTTTCAATTCGAGGCCGCCCTGCACTGCCTGGGGAGTCAGCTTCTCCACGCACCCTCGCAGCAACTGGTCCATGGCCACCGGTTCCTGGGCCATGACGATCTGCCCGGCGTCCAGCTTGGCCAGGTCCAACAACTCATTTACCAGACGGGCCATGCGCTCGGCCTCGTCGTTGATGATCTGGGCGGCGTGGCGTTGGGCTTCACTGTCCCTGGCCGTCCCGTCTAGGATGGCCTGGGAGAAGCCCTGGATGGAAGTGAGGGGGGTCTTGAGTTCATGAGAGACGTTGGCCACGAAATCGCGCTGAGCCTGACGGGAGGCCTTGACCTCTTGGGTCATGACGTTAAAGCTGGTTGCCAGACGGCGCACCTCGTCAGGGGAGGTGATGTTCAATTGCTGATCGTAGTCGCCTCTGGCTATCTCCTCTGTGGCCAAGGTGATGCGCTGTAAAGGTTTGGCGATGGAACGAGCGATGAGATAGGCTAACAAGATGGAGATGACAAAGGCAACCAGACCAGCAAACAAAAGCGGCACCAGCAAATCGCCCAGAAAGGTCACAGCTCGCGGCTTAGCCATCGTCACGGCTACCATCAGACGCTGCTCCCCACCCGCCGGGCTGCGCAGGGCAGCCGTGGGCAGAGCCACGTAAATGACAGACTCCCCATCGGAGGTGGTCAGTTGGCCACGCAGATAGGGCAGTTGGCCCTCTCTTTGCGTCTCACGGGTAGGCACCTGGAGTCGCTGACCAATCAGCTTGTCTTCTGTGTCAGCCAGGACCTTGCCCTGGAGGGTGAGGACGAAAATCCTGGTCCCATCCTCCTGGGCCTGCTCCTTGAGTTGCGCGCCGATCTCCTCGGGTGTCGAGCCCCCACGGGCAAGCTCGCGCACCAGCCGGGTGGTGGGCCCGATTTTGGCGATCAGGTTGATGTAAGCCAGTCTGATCTGGAACGGTCGCAAAAGGACAACCAAAATCAAGCCGGCCAGAAGCAGGCAGACGGAGATCACAACGATGTAGGACAGGATCAAACGCGAGCGCAGACTGGTGAACATTTCCAACCTCCCAACTACCTAACCACCAACTTGTACCCCACCCCCCACACCGTCTCAATGACCACATCGCTGCCTTTAAGCTTGTCTCGTAGGTGAGCAATGTGCACGTCAACGGTGCGGGTCTCGCCGTAGTAATCGTAACCCCAGACCAGATCCAGGAGTTGATCACGGCTGAGGACGATGCCCCGGTGCTCGGCCAGGGCCCAGAGAAGGTCGAACTCTTTGGTTCGTAAGTCCAGTTGCTGGCCGCCCACAGTCACCTCCCGCCGCTGCGGGTCAATGGTCACCTGGCCAAGGTGGACGGGTTTGGTGGGTGCGGCGCTTTTCTCATAGCGGCGCAGCACGGCCCTGACCCTGGCCACCAATTCGCGGGGGTTGAAAGGCTTGGTCAGGTAGTCGTCGGCTCCCAGTTCCAGGCCCACGATCTTGTCCACATCATCGCTGCGGGCGGTGAGCATGATGATGGGTACGTCCAAATCGGCCCGCACCTTGCGGCAGACCTCCCAGCCATCCACCTCCGGGAGCATCAGGTCCAGCACCACCAGGGCTGGCTGGAGGGACTTGATCTTGGTCAGCGCCTCTCGCCCATCGCGGGCGCTTTCTACAACGTAACCCTCGTTCTGCAAATACATCTTGGCCAATTCAATGATGTTGGCCTCATCGTCAACGACTAAAATGGTCTCTTTGGCCATATTTGATCTCCTGTCCACGTGGAGAATCGGACACCATCATTTTAGCCCAAAGGCGGCGAAAAGGCAAGAGGGGGAAGAAAAAACCTCGATTCAGGGATTGCGCCGCTAAATCGAGGCGATGATGATGGAAAAGAGGTCTGAACGGTTTCGCTGGATCTACCACGTGCGCTGGAAAGTGACAACGTAGGACCAGTGCCATGGATGCTCCTGGCACGTGACCACATCAGGACAATAGTCGGCCGCGACCAAATCGTCCAGAACCGGATTGACTAAGGAAAGTTGGTGAGTGGTCTCGCTAGTGTAAGTTTGGCCATCCTTTTCGCCCACTACTGTGAATGCATAGCCGCCTGCATACATCACGAACTCTGCTTTTCCTGGCCCTTTGTCACCAGAGGTTAGTTCGTCACCCGAGTTGACTTCACGCACGACAATTCCATCCAGAGGCGCGCCATTGGCATCCATGACGGTTATAAAGATCAGATGGTCGCCTCCCTGACTTGTGCCACCCTTGTTCTCCTCTGAAGGCAAGATACGCTGTTCTACGACCTGAAAGTCTACCGCTGGCGCGGGCGTGTCGGTGGGTGGGGAGGGGGTAGGCGTGTCGGTAGAGGCAGGCACGGGGGTGTCGGTCGACGATGGGGGCGGCGGTGTGTCCGTCGGCACAGGGGTAGGAGTTGGCAGAGGCGTGTCGGTGGGCAGGGGCGTATCTGTCGGTACAGGTGTGGCCGGCACCGGCGTCCAGGTCTCGGTAGGAGTTACGTCTGGAGTCGGTGTGTCCACTGGGGTAGAAGTAAAAGTCGGTCTAGGAGTTTTGCTTGGCGTGGGCTCGGGACCTCGGGCGATCAACGAACTGACCGAGCAGCCCAAAGTCACGGCCATAGCAACAAAAGGTAGAATCAACAATCGGATTGATCTTGTGTGCACAAAAAGAAACCTCCCATTTGTTAGGCTCAACGCAGGCCATTATATCATATTACGCTGGAAAGACCAAAAAGGGCCTATAAACGGTCAGCCATCAGCGTTCAGCTTTCGCCCCACGGGGAGAGGACTTTACAAAAGCGGATGGGTATGCTATGATATTGATGGGAGAGACAGTATAGGCAAAAGGGGCGGTTTTGTCAAAGCCGGATTTTGAAACACGAATGTCACGAAGGGACGAATGGCACGAATCTGGTTCGAAATGGCGAGGCAATGTTCGTGAAATTCGCTTGTTCGTGTGATTCGTGATTCGAAGTCTTGCGCTTGACGAAAATGGCCGGTAGTGAATTATGGAATTCCATTGTTCCATCCGACAACTGATACGCTTGAGCCTGTCCGTGGGGCTGCTGGCAGTCTTCCTGGTCCCCTGCCCGGCCCACGCCCAGGGGCCACCGAGGAGCCAAGGCCTGTGGCAGACCTTTACCACCGCCAACTCCGGTCTGAGAGACAACTATGTGACCGCCTTGCTAGAGGACCGCACTGGCGGGATCTGGTTCGGTACAAAGGAGTGGGATTCGAATGCCCTAGGATACGTCGGTGGTGGAGTGAGCCGCTACTTTGAGGGCGCCTGGCAGACCTTCTCCACCGAAACCGGCAGTCTGGGCCACAACATCGTGAACGCCCTATTAGAGGACCGGGCTGGCGGGCTGTGGGTTGGCACCCATGGCGGGGTGAGCCGCTACTTTGAGGGCGCCTGGCAGACCTTCTCTGTGGAGGGCGGCGGCCTGGGCGACAATTTGGTAACCGCCCTGCTGGAGGACCAGGCTGGCGGGGTGTGGGTCGGCACCCTACGTGGTGGGGTAAGCTACTATTTGGAGGGCGGCTGGCAGACTTTCTCCATAGAGAGCAGCAGCCTGGGTAGTAACATTGTGAGTGTTCTGCTTGAGGACCGGACCGGTGGTGTATGGGTTGGCACCAGCAACACGGCTGGCGACTTTGTGGTCCCTACCGGCGCTGGCGGCGGTGTGAGCCGCTACTTTGAGGGTACCTGGAAGACCTTCTCCACCGAGACTGACAGCCTGAGCGACAATGAGGTGACCGCTCTGCTGGAGGACCAGGCTGGCGGGGTGTGGGTCGGCAC
>SOHZ01000235.1 GCA_004377365.1 Anaerolineales bacterium
GGATCCGTGATGTCACCTGGTACTGGTACAATCGCATCAGGGACGTCGCGGTCTACTGGTATGATCGTGCCAGGGATGTCCTTCTCTACTGGAAAGATCGGATCCGTGATGTCACCTGGTACTGGTACAATCGCATCAGGGACGTCGCGGTCTATTGGCACGACAGGGCCCGGGATGTCCTGCTTTACTGGAAGGATCGTATCAGGGATGTCACCTGGTACTGGTACAACCGGATCCGAGACGTCGCGGTCTATTGGCGTGACAAGATAAGAGACTTCGCGGTCTACTGGCACGGTAAGGCGCGAGACCTCTTTGACAAGTGGTGGGGCAAGGCTCAGGACTTGTTCGATAGGTGGTGGGCCGAGTGGCTGGATGTTGTCAGGATGGCGCGGGTGATAGTAGGCTTTTTCACGGCCGCCTTCTTTGCTGAGTTGCTAAGGTTCCTATCTAACCCTGGAGCGTGGTTGTGGGCTTACATCATTGGAATGGCAGAGGAAAAGCTAGAGGAGCTACTGGATGCATATTGGTAAAGGTTAGAGAAATGAGAAATATTAGGCGATTTGTAGTAAGATTGCTTATTCGGGCAATAAAGCAACTTGTGTTTCTGCTGAATAAGTGTAAGCGACACTTATTGTGGGAATTACATAAGGAGCGGGAACGTGGCAATTCCACAAAGACCTAAGCTAGAAGAGATTCCGCTTCCCCCTGAACCTGGCCTGCTGAAAGGTTGGGGAAGGAAACTAGAGCTTACGTTACTTCGGTTCATGCTGACCGTTTACAACGAAGTTATGGGGCCTTTGCTCAAAGCAAGAGAGACGGCACTAAAATATCTCTTTGATTCTATTGAGGAAGAGCTAAAGCCCGTCATTCTACCATTGCTTGATACCATAGACGATATGCCAGGTATGCCGCCAGAGTTCAGAAAGATGACCGAGCACCTACGGCATAGCGAGCCTATCACCTTCTCGGCCATAGGAGCGACTATCATCGTTTCCGCTATAGTCGGATTTGCGATGGGGATGATACGTCCCTTCCAGCGCTTAGCGTCACAAAAGGCTGATACTATTGCACGGTCAGCCAGGCTTGACCCTCCAACTGCTTTTGCTGCCTTTCGGCGTGGCGCAATCACAGAGACGGCTTTCCTCACCTGCTGCAAAGAGCATGGATGGCCTGATGATTCGATAGCCGCTTTCCTGGAAATCTTTGCCCAGAGGGTAGGCGTCGGTGACCTTTCTGCTTTGTTGCTCAGGGAGGGAATGAGCGTCGGGGACTTTGACGCTGAGCTATCGAAGCGCGGTTACAAGCAAGATGAGATAGCCAAGATTAAAGAACTGCAGCAAGTGATTCCTGGTCTGAATGACATTATCAGAATGGCAGTTCGTGAGGCGTTCACACCGGACGTTGTTTCTCGTTTCCAACTGCATGCTGAACTTCCAGGGGAAATGGTCAGTTGGGCAAAAAAGCAAGGGCTTTCTGAGGAGTGGGCAAGGGCATACTGGGCGAGCCATTGGGAGTTGCCTTCACTGGGCATGGGCTTCGAGATGCTACACAGGGGTGAAATATCCGAGGGTGATATGGCGCTCCTGATCAGAACGCATGATGTAAGCCCTTATTGGCGGGATAAGCTCCTGGCAATCTCTTACTCTCCCTACACGCGGGTTGACGTTCGGCGCATGTATGACGCCAAAGTGTTAGGAGTAGAGGATGTTTTGAGGTCTTACATGGACATCGGGTACGACCTCGAAAAAGCCACAAAAATGACAGAGTTCACAGTGGCTCTGTCAAACGCGGCTGAGAGGGACCTGACTAAAGGGGAAGTTCTGGCGGGTTTCAAGATCGGCTACTTCGGGCAACAAGAGACAACTGACCAATTGCTTGCCCTTGGCTACGACCAGGCTGAGGCTGAATACTACGTTGCTAAAGTTCTTTATGACCTCTGGCAAAAGGAGATTAAGGAGCAAGTCAAATATCTGGAGCAGCAATATGTCAAATCACTTATTGATCAGAATGAGGTTTATAGTCAACTTGGGCGGCTTAACCTCCCGTCTGAGCAGGTAAACCGCTACTTGCGGACCTGGGATATCAAACGGCAAGCCAAGACCAAAACACTTACAAGTGCCCAGTTGGTCAAATTTCGCACGCAAGAGGTCATCGGGGATAGCGAATTTCGCTCAGAGATGAGCGGCATAGGCTATAGCGACCGTTACATCAAGTGGTATCTGGAGTCAATCGGGAAGGGAGAGAAAACGTAGATGAAGCGTAGAGCAGAATTCACCGAGAAACAGTATGGGGCGCTGATGCGTATCATACAGAAAAAAGCTATGGAGATTTGGGCTTGGCAACTGAGCCTTGGCAGCATGTTGCGAGATGATGAGTATGCGCTTGTCATCGAGGTATTAGAAGCCTTGAGGGAAGCTGAGGAGGTTGAATAATGGCAGAGATCAAAAATCCTATTGCAGAGAGAGTAAAAAAAATGGCGGCGATACTAGCTGCAGCTCAAAAAGTCAGCAGGGAATTGAAAGCGGCTAGGGAACGGGAAGCCGCAATTGAAAGGGCCTCACCCGGGCCCCGGGCCCCACAATCCCCGTCTTAATCTGGCGTCTCATCTGTTTTCTAATCCGGTTTACGGTTACCAGGTCAGGGTCACCCCTGCGAATTGCGCCACGTAACCCTAAAAAGTTGTCTTGCTCGAAAACGTCACGTGATAGCCGGATAGCAGTTTTTCTTATTCCCCCCGACTTGAGCTTGTCTCCCAAACGGAAGTTGTTTGGACCCCAAATTTCTAGAGTATCAGCAACCGTCTCCACTTTGAGATACCCCAACTTATAAGGGTCAATCCTGTCAGCCAGATTGTCATATCCGGCCTGATTGATGATCAGGCTATCCGTTGCACAGTAGAAGGTGTTTTCTACTCCTGCCTGCTCAATTAGCGACCACAAGTACATGCGTGCATAAGCGGTCACGTGGGCAGGTATGGCCGGAAAGCTGTTAAATGATTCCCCTCCGCTTTTCTCGAAAACTACTTGATGCCCCAGCTCATAGATGCGGTACCACTTTTTCACACGCCAGTCATAGTATGGGGCCTCTCTTGGGCCAATTGGCGGAAGCTCAAAAGATAAATCAGTCTCGATATCAGTCTGACCGAATTTGCCATATAACGAGTTAGCCAGCTTTTTGGCAATCTCTCTAAAAGGCTTATTTCCTTCTTTCCAGTAGAAGTCTTTCAGTTCTGCAAAGTATTCGGCATAAGCACGGAAGATTGGGGCACGCTCGTAAATCGCTACCTGTCCAATTTTGAGAATCTCGCAATGCTCCAGGGCAAATTCTAGCTCAGGGGTAGTCAGTACAATCTGAAAAGTGCCAATCGGATAGATGTTAAATGCTTCCGCTCGAAATGGGAAAGCTGGTATGTCAGTGTGCAGGATGACCCTGGTGACCACGCAATGCTTTTTGAGGGTGGCCTTCAGTTGTTTCTGGTCAAGCGTTACCGGCCACGCTTTCAGCATACGAGGGTATTCGTGTTGGCTCATCATGTAACAGTACATCCCATTTACGTCAAGCTGGTAGTAGCTCCCCTTTGGCAATTCCCCGACCATAAAACATTCTACCCTTCCCCCTCGATAGGCTTCACGCTCTAGCTCGCAAACTTTGGCATCATTATGGATTTTGATGGGGTATGCCATAGCGTTGTGGCGATAGGCACTCATCGCCTGGGCTGCCAGCGTTTGGCGGAAGTCTCCCAGGTCATGCTCATCTAGAAAGCTAAGCCACGTCTCCCAAGCCGCTACCAGAATTTGGACATCGTTGCGACAATAATCACTAAGTTCCTGAAAGGAGCAACCGTCAAAGTCAATCCCTGTTTTCTCAATCCCGACTACCTTGCCAATCTCAGCAAGGGAAGTAGAGAAAAAATTGCCCATATCCAACAGCTTTAGAGTGCCCTGCCCAGTCTCATACATTAGCAAAGTAGTCATCCCCTTATGATAGAGAAATTCTATCCGCCAGCGTTCCTGTTTGGCGTGGTCAAATCCTCCCATGATACGAAAGTCAAAGGCAATATTGTGGGCAATCAGATAAAGTTCCTTATCTTTATCAAAGTGCTCAGAAACGAAAGACCAGAAAGCCGCTCTGGAGTTAAAAAAGCACCATTCAAGGCTATTCTGGCCTTTCTCTTTGGATTGAGTCCAATAGCAAACCCAACCCAACTTTAGTTTTAGCTGTTCCCCTCCAGTATCGAGGGGAATAGCTTCCGTTTCCGTGTCGAAGAAGATAGCGTGATGAGGGCGCTTTTCTCCTTTGTTGGGGTTGATAAAATGAGCGATTCTCTTAACCTTACTCATTGTCTCACTGTGGAAAACCACGCGGCGGAGATTCCCCCGACTTCGTATGCAACCGTTCCAGCATCAGGCGATTGGTCAACGTTGCTGCCAGCGACGTCTAGGATTTCGTCAGGGGTACGCCGCTTGTCACTGCCAACGTAAAATGGTTTTGTAGTCAGGTTTCCTTCGGCGTCATATTGGTTAATTTCCACTTCATACGCATATCGGGTAGGCAAAAGCCTGTCGGTCTCCAGATGCATAACGCCTGGGATGAGAAAATCAGACGAGAGCTTAGAAATACGCCGAGCGATGTCAGATTGTTGCTCTGCTAGCTGAAAGTCCTCGTGCAACTTTGGAATCTCAATCTCCAGCCCGCCAGCTTCCAGTGCCTCGGAGATGGTAGGAAATTCAATCTTCTCTCTGGCAGCCTGACCGAAAATGCCACTGATAAAGCCTCTGACAGCTTCTACGGTTGAGCCTAAAGCTTCGAATAAGCCCCAGGCCATTAGCCGGACCTACGCTTCCAAAGTGTACATCCCGTCATGGTCGGACTAACTATCTGTTGAATGAGCACGCACAGAAGGACACACTCATTAAGTCTAACCCTGTCACTAGAGTTCGCGCAATTTTTGCACATTTGACGAACTTTTGCTTTCTTATCTTGCTTTTGCATCTTATCCCCTCTAGATGAATCCCTTCATCTTTTTCACGAACTCCAACACCTGCACCAGCATCATGCAGATGTTTCCGTACCCTTCAGCATAGTCAGGGTGTGGCTCTAAGAAGAGATTGTAAAGCTCAGTTTGATATCTGAGTGCGGTTTCCAGGTGGGTTATCGTCTGATCATGTTTCAATTTGATGTCACCCCTCTTGTTACGCGGCATGGCGATTTCTCCTTTCCTAGTCTTCGTCTTCAATCACAAATTGGCTATTGTCACATTTCTTAGAGATTCTCCAGCGGCGTGCACCAATCCTCTCAAGGTAAGCCTTTATCATTTTTTCCCCTTCTTCTTTTGTAATTTGTCCCCGGCGTTCCAAGAGCATTATTGTGAGGATAGGGCTTGTTTGCTCGATCATCTTTTTTCGTCTCCCTTCTGAGAGTATGATAGCCCAAGTGGGCTACTGCAATTGTACCACAGTAGCCCACGTTAGGCAAGGGTAAGGCCGAAGGTATGAGCGGCTACACGACAATGTAGGTGCGGCCTGATTTGTGGAAGCTAGCTATCAGAGGGAGTTCGACTTCCCCTGTGTCTAGCTTTTCCTGTAGCGCGGTGAACACCTTGTTAATAGGAACCGCTCCAGTGGAGAATGTGAAGATCAGACCGTTACTTTCCACCTCCACATTCCAGTAGTCACGGATGACAATCTCACTCGTGTCGGGGTCTACCAGGGCAAATTCAGCTGACCCGGGCACCTTCTCGATCCTCAAGATGAGCAAATCTACATCGAGGATGTCGTCAATCTTCTTTTTGTCAGCGTAGTCCTTGCCTGGAATAACCCTCTCACTCAGACGGCGTGGCTTGTGTTTTTCAGTCATTTTCTCATAGCTCCTTTTCTTTAGTTAGTTCGTTCCGAATGGTGCGTATACACCAGTCCAGAGCGAGGTAGGCAATCGCAAAGCCTACAAGCACACACAGCCAAAATGTCATTTTCATACCTCCTTTCTATAAAGTATTTCTGATTTCGTAGGCGTCGGCAAACTGACCATTTATGTACAGGTCTATGTCAAATTCGATAGCGACGTTTGCAGCGCGCTTTAGCACCTTGTCTTTATTGAGGTTAGCCTCAAAAGTGAGAGAAGCTTCACCTTTCACCAGGGCGGCTTCGGCAAATCGTTCCTCAACTTGAACATAAACTGCGAGGCACATTAGCTATAGCTCCTTTTTTCCCATTCTGACCGATACGTTTGTACCGGATAAGTAACTCAGGAATATAGTGTAATGCTCCAGGACATCCAGGAGCATCCCACGCACAATCTTACGGCAATCTGTGGCTATCTCGGCCTCATTGTCATTCTCCGGCACAGTAGCAATCTCGTCAAGCGTCGCATGGGCAATCTGGACTGACATCTTGGCCTGTGCCAACTGATGCTCGGTCAGAATCCACTTGGCGTCGTTAGCACCCTCTGAGGCAAAGGCAGAGACGATTTCGGACAGGCGTTGCGGGTTGTTCTCAGGCATCGTCGGTCACCTCCAGCAGCTGCTCGACCTTGGCCAGCAGCGAGGCGTTCCACTCAAGCCGTTTTTCCATTTCGGCAATTCGCCCTTCCCCCCAGCCTTGGTAAAAGTCGGTTTTCACATGGCGCAATCGCGTTGTAGTGCTCCTGATGTCTTGACCTAAACTGTCCTGGCGGGCTTTGAGCCTTCCGATCAATTCTCGAATCTTGCACATTTCCTTGTCTGTCATTTTGCTTTCTCCTTTCGTGATGATTTCTGATTGCCTGCCCACCGTGCCCCTCTCCGCTGACCCGTCCCCTCTTCGAGTACGGATTAGTTGCTGGCAGTTGAAGCCAGTCTAGAACACGGCCACAGGCCGGGCGGATTAACGAAATGTGACCCCTGCAGCGCTAGGATAGAGATACTGCAGTATCCTATCTTCAATTGCTTCCGATACGTGGTCACTAACCCATATCAGCAATCTGCGTCCCCATTTCCAGTACCTCATAATACCTCCTTAATTTGCCTGCCCACCGTCCCCCGTTCCAGTCAGGGGGCAGGGGCGACTTTTACGTTTTAGTACGCTAATAACGACTAGGGCGACGTCTTTACTTGCGCCCAGGTAGACATTCTCACCGCTCTCAGGAAACCACCAATATCCCTTGAGCAATTGATGATACGTCTTTTCGACGCGCCCCCCAAGCTGCCTGTTTTCCAATCCTGCTTTTACCTCGTCAATTGCTTTCATCACGCTTTCCTTTCTCTTGCCTGCCCACCGTGCCCCTCTCCGCTAGGTCGGCGTCAACCGTTTGGCAACCGACAATCTCAGTCACAGTCTTCACGGTTTCAGTGTGAGTCACGTTCATTAGGCACGGCCACAGGCCGGGCGGGCTTGGCAGAGGCTTCCGTTTTCGTCTGCCCTGCGGTCCCTGGCTAGCATCGGGATGGGAAGGTTCTTATCGCAGACCTGTCTACCAAGCACTCCTATTATACCATTTTACTCAACTTCTTACCCTACGATTACCCTACGATCACCCTACGATCACCCTACGTTATCATAGATAATCTTCTATTTGATATAGGACTGACCACCCACTTTTGGTCTATTTTCACACTCAGACCGGTGTAATTCAGGCCGCACCCACCACCTACAGACCATACATAACG
This sequence comes from Anaerolineales bacterium, assembly GCA_004377365.1. Lineage (GTDB taxonomy): Bacteria > Chloroflexota > Anaerolineae > E26-bin7 > E26-bin7 > E26-bin7. The sequence goes on from SOHZ01000235.1 coordinate 7,643, forward strand.
TACAGGACAATATATACGACTTACTACACATACCCTACACAATGCACAACATAGCATAAC
>SOHZ01000590.1 GCA_004377365.1 Anaerolineales bacterium
CGAACGCTTACCCCCTGTTTCCTTGCCCCTTTGTCCCCTCCGTGATACGCTCACAGATTGGTCCTATGTTAAAATAATGGGCGAGAGAGAAGAACGCGCATTGTTGACCTTTTGGGCCTCTCATAGTATAATCAGCCCCGCTAGTACTGAGCTTAGAGGGTGTGGGAACTATATCATACTACACACTTTTGCTCGGCCTGTCTATCCGTAAACCTACGTAATTCATGCCAGAAACTCCCGTATATCGAAACTGAGTGGTTTCTCAGGGATTCTGATGGAGGGATACAGGACATCTCCATGAAAACTATGGTAGTCATACCAACTTATAATGAGGCCGAAAACCTGCCCAACATAGTGGGAGAGTTGCTCTCCCTCGGCATTGACGGCCTACAGATCCTCATCGTTGATGACAATTCTCCCGATGGGACAGGAGAACTGGCCGATGAGCTAGCGGGACGATACCCTCATTGCCTGCACGTCATTCATCGAGAGAAGCAGATGGGATTGGGAACAGCCTACATTACCGGATTTCGGTACGCTTTGGACCACGGCGCCGACTATATCATCCAGATGGACGCCGATTTCTCCCATTCACCATCCTATATCCCCCAATTCCTGGAGAAAATTGTAGACTATGATGTGGTGGTGGGCTCACGTTACGTGGAAGGAGGCAGGCTCGATGATCACTGGGGTTTGGGGCGGTACCTGCTGAGTTGGTGGGCCAACAGCATCTACACCCGTATCATTCTCAGGGTCAAGGTGCGTGATGCAACAGCCGGTTTCAAATGCTGGCGACGTGAGCCCCTGGAGGGTATTGATCTCAGCCGCATCGAATCCAGCGGCTATGTCTTTCAGGTAGAGATGGCTTATGTTTGCGAAAAGCTAGGCTATCGGGTGCTCGAGATTCCTATTTATTTCGAGGACCGACGCATCGGCAGGTCCAAGATGTCCATGTCCGTCAAGCTAGAGGCCGCCCTGCGGGTCTGGGAGGTGAAGTGGCGGCACCGGAAATTGGCCAGACAACGCGGATAGTTGACTTTTACCACTGTTGCACCACAGGCAGTACAAGTACTTCAATTGTGCACCGCCACACCCGCTTGTTTTATCAATCAAAGGGCCGTCCACTTTTTCCCGGGGCGGCTCCTTTGCTACCCACCTTTAATAAACTCCTATTGCCAGAGCTAAAGAACGAACCAGGCTATTACCACTACTGCGCCACTCCTGCACCGCCTGTAGCGCTATAGCCCTATTGCGGCACAGGCGGTACAGGCAACCTAACGCAGTTTCCTCGTGTAATCCGGTAACAGAATCGGTGATGCAATAGGGTTCTCCACCCCCACCTTATCCAATTCCTGCTGCCACTTGTCCACGTGACTCAAAGTCAGTTTTCCCAACTTTACCTCTCTAGCCCGCAGTGCTGCCGCTTTGCCCGCCCGACGGCCAAAGACCGTGATCTCCAAAAGGGAATTGCCCATCAAACGATTACGGCCGTGCACGCCCCCCGAAATCTCCCCGGCAGCAAAGAGATTGGGGATATCGGTCGAACCGTCGGGCTTGAGAGATATGCCGCCATTCTGGTAGTGCAGGGTAGGATAGACCAGCATCGGTTCTTTAGTTATGTCAATATCAAAGCGGCCAAATTGGCGGACCATGGCTGGCAACGCTTTCTCAATAGTGCCCGGGCCGTGGAGGATGTCAATCATGGGCGAATCGAGCCAGACGCCCACCATGCCCGAGGGGGCCGTTACTCCTTTGCCCCGCTCGGTGCACTCACGGATGAAAGCCGAGGCCTCCACGTCGCGGGTCTCGCGCGGATAGACGAATTGGTTGCCATCAATGTTACAGACCTGGGCTCCCAGCCCGCGCACCTTCTCCGTCACCAGCAACCCCACGATCTGCTCTGGATAAGCAGCGCCGGTAGGGTGATACTGCATGGTATCCAGAAAGGCCAGTTCGGCTCCCACCCGATAGGCCAGCATCAGCCCATCGCCAGTGGCTCCGTAGTGGTTGGTTGTGGCAAAACCCTGGTAGTGCAGCCGCCCACTGCCGCCAGTGGCCAGAATGGTACACCTGGCCCGCACCACCAGGTGCTCGCCCGTCTCCATGTTCAGCAAGACCGCCCCAGCCACCTGCCCCTTGTCATCCATGATCAGTTCGATAGCCGGCGCGAACTCTAGGACTGTGATGTCCTCCGGGTAGCTGCGCACCTCATCGCGCAGAGTGCGCATGATCTCAGCCCCGGAATAATCTCGCGCCGAGTGCATCCGCTTGCGCGATGTGCCCCCACCGTGGATGGTTTTCATCGTACCGTCGGGCTCTTTGTCGAACATGCAGCCCAGGTCTTCCAGCCATTTGATGACCAGCGGCGCATCTTTGACCAGGGCCTCCACCAAATCGGGATGGTTGGTAAAGTGGCCGCCACCCATAACGTCCAGGTAGTGGATGGCTGGTGAATCGCTGGGCTTGTCGGCAGCCTGGATACCACCCTGAGCCATCATGGTGTTGGCATCACCGTGGCGCAGCTTGTTGGCTATGATGACCTTGGCCCCGTTCTCGCGAGCCAGCATCGCCGCCGAGGAACCCGCTCCGCCCCCACCAATGATCAGCAGGTCGGTATCGTAATCAATTTGCTCCAGGTCGAGCATGTCGGAAGTCAGGTGGCTGGCTCCTTCCATCACATCGGCCAATTCCAAAGGCATACGGTGCCCTTTGCTGACCCCCACCCGGATTTCGCGCATGCCCTCCGCCCTATAATCAGGGTGAAACTTTTCCAAAATGGCCTGCTTTTCCTGAGGCGACATCATGGGGAAGGTCTCTTGCAGGCGAGCGGGCCGGGTGGCCTCTACTTTCTTTATGGATTCGCGCATCTCTGGGGTATAACTCATAGTTCCTCCTTCGGCTCGGCACTGCTGCGCCGATTTACTCCGGCTCGATGTCTCGCTCGTTGTACATCTTCCGCAGTTCTTCCTCGCTGAGACTCTCCATTTTCGCCAGATCGTCGTCGAATTTGCCCGCCTCGATCTCGGCCACCCGTTCTGCCAGGTGTTCAGCTTTGGGAGCCAGATACTTGCCATAGAGACGACGGCAGAGGATAGCGATGTTGGGCTGCACCTCCTCGGCCGGGCAGCGGGAAACACACAACCCACACATGATGCAGTCGAAGGAGCGATCAGCCACAGCAGTGATGTCTCCCCGCATGGCATCGGCCATGTATTGCTTCACATCAATGTCTTGCGGGCACACCTTCGTACAGGTGCCGCAACTCAGACAGCGCAGCAACTCGGGATAGGTCTTGACCACAGTTTGAAAAGTCGGTTCCAGTTCCTCCAGGTAATAGTCGGCACGGTGCCCCGGATAAAAAGGAATCTGCGCCAGATATATACCTGGCTCGACCACTGTCTGACAAGCCAGGCCGATTTGCAAACGATAGTCACCCGGCAGACGGTAGACGGTGGCGCAAGCTCCGCAGAAACCGCCCCGGCAGCCCACACCGCGGATCAACTGATAGCCAGCATACTCCATAGCCTTCATGATCGTCAGGCTGGGGGGAACCATGTATTTCTTACCCATAATATAGATAGGAATTAGTTCTTCGGCCATACTCTCAACCTCCTCGAAGCGATCACCGTTCGCCTTTCACCGGCGCTCCTCGCACATTCGGACGTCCACTATTTCCATAGCCAAAGGCTCCATAGCCTTCACCAAGTCCTCTTCTTCCACGTCCTGGACCTTGATGGTCAGCAGAGCATTGGTGGGATCTTCCCCCAAGAAGGTGCCCAGGCTAACGATGTTGCCCCCCAGTTCGGCTATCGCGCCGGTAACCTTGGCCAACACCCCTTCCTCATCTGGAACCAACATGGCCAGGCGCACACCCATCTCCCGGGCTCCCAACAACTCCAGGAAGATTTTGAACAGATCGGTCTCGGTGATAATGCCCACCAGTTCCCCGTCGCTCACCACAGGCAGGCCGCCGATTTTATTGTCAGCCATGATGCGAGCTGCTTCTTCCAAGGGGGCGGACTCAGACACGGTGATGACATCCTCGGTCATGATCTCACCCACCGTTATTCTGGAAACAAGATAGTGGATCTCGTGAATGCTCAGTGACGTAGCTGGCGAGGGGGAAACGTACAACAAGTCCCTCTCTGAAACCATGCCTACCAGCGCGCCTTTATTGTTGAGGACAGGTAGGCGGCGCACCTTGTTGTCCCGCATGAGCTTCATGGCTTCATCAATAGGAGTGTCATCGCGAACGACGATAGTATCTTTGGTCATTCTTTCGCCTACCAACATTTTGCTTTCTCCCTTCTTATCTTGAGAAATACCTGGGGGCTATGACCGATGGCAGCTTTGCACAGCAGATTATGTTTTCAACCATCCCTCCCTCCCTCACGCTCTTACAATAGCGCATCCATCATGGCCAACACCTGGGCCGTATCGAAATTGTGCACGCTACAGGCTTTGTTAGGGCAGACGGCCACGCAAGCGCTGCAACCCTGGCAAAGGGCCTGGTTGACCACAGCGATGGACCGCCAAGGGTGCATGGCCCGCGCCTCGTAAGGGCAAGCAGCCACACAAAGACCACAGCCGGAGCAGAGTTCTTCGTTGACATGGGCGATGGTTGGCTCCTGCACCATCTCCCGTTGAGAGAAGAGTTGCAACACCTTGGCCGCCGCCCCACTGGCCTGAGCGATGGTCTCAGGGATGTCTTTGGGAAACTGGCCAGCCCCGGCCAGGAAAATGCCCGCCGTGAGGCTCTCCACTGGCCTCAGCTTGGGGTGAGCTTCACTAAAGAAGCCGTGCTCGTCAACAGAGATGCGTAGGCGCTGGCCCAGGTCTTTTGCCCCGGCGTGAGGCACAGTGGCTGTGGCCAGCACCACCAGATCAGCCGCCACTTCCAAAGGCGTGCCGGTCAGGGTATCCACGCCCCAAACCATCACCTTGCTGTCTTCTCCAAAGACCTTGGAGACTTTGCCCCGCAGGTAAAGGACGTCATAGTCTTCCATGGCCCTCTGCACAAACTCTTCGTAACCCTTGCCCTGAGAGCGGATGTCAATGTAGAAAACGTAGGCCTGCCCCTGGGGCACCTGTTTCTTGTACAGGGTGGCCTGCTTGGCCACGTACATGCAGCAGACCTTGGAACAGTAAGGCTTATGCAGCTCCGGGTCACGGGAACCGGCACATTGCACAAAGACCACTTCCCGGGGCACCTTACCATCCGACGGGCGGCGGATCTCGCCTCCTGTCGGACCCTCAGAGGCCAGCATCCGCTCGAACTGGAGACCGTCTATGACATCGGGATATTTGCCGCCGCCGTACTCGCCCAGCTTCTCTTGCGGATAGAGCTCGTAGCCCGTAGCCACAACGATGGCTCCCACGTCAAAAGTTGGAGATTGGAGATTGGAGATTGGAGATTGGAGGGCGCTGGGTGATGAGTCAACGAGTGCTCCCCTTCGTTGACTCGCCGACCCGTCACCTCGTTGACTCACATTGACCGTGAAATTGCCCACGTAGCCGCCGGCCTCCTGCACCTCAGCCCCGGTCAGGACCTGGATGCGGGGGTGCTCCTCGATCCTCTCAATCGTCGAAGCCAGCATATCCGGAGCAGCGTTCAAGTTCAGATAGGTGCCCGAGAGCTGGGCTACGTGGCCGCCCAGCCCGGCTTCTTTTTCGACCAGGACCACGGGATAGCCTGCGTCGGCGATGTCCAGGGCCGCCTGCAAGCCAGCGATGCCCCCACCAATGACCATGGCCCGCTTGATCAGGGGCAAAGTGAGGGGCACCAGCGACTCGTCGTAGCGCACCTTCTCTACGATAGTCTTGATGATTTCGATAGCCTTGGCCGTGGCCTCGGCTTGCGCTGCCTGGTGCACCCACGAGCACTGCTCCCGGATGTTGGCGATCTCACACTGGTAGGGATTGAGGCCGTCCGAGGCCGTGGTCTTGCGGAAAGTGGTCTCGTGCATCGTCGGAGAGCAGGCAGCCACCACCACCCCATCCAGATTGTGCTCGCGGATGGCCTCTCTGATGATATTCTGGCCCGGCTCAGAACACACATATTTGTAATCAACGGCGTAGGCCACGCCTGGATATTTGCGTATCTCTTCCGCCACTCGCTCGACATCTACTGTGCCGGCGATATTGATGCCGCAATGGCAGATGAAAACGCCGATTCTCTTCACAAGGCCTCCACTTTTGCTAACACCGCTATCTCCTCTGCCACACCACTCCACTGGGCAAAGAGGGAAAGCACCTTGGCCGCCGCCCCTGATGCCTGGGCCACGGTCTCGGGGATGTCCTTGGGGCCGATGCCCGCTCCAGCCAGAAAGATGCCAGGGCGCAAAGTTTCCACCGGCTGCATGTTACCTTCGATCTCGGTGAAGAAACCGAACTCGTCGGTCTCGAGGCCCAGCATCTCAGCTAGCTCCCTGGTCCCCTCCTTGGGCACCATAGCCGTGGCCAGGACCACCAAATCAGCCGCTACCTCCACCTGTCTGTCGCTCAGGGTGTCAACGCCCCAAACCACAACCTTGCCGTCCTCCCGAAATATCTTGGAGACCTTGCCCCGCAGGAAGAGGACCCGATCCTCCTCCATGGCCCGCTGCACAAACTCTTCGTAATACTTGCCGGCCGAGCGGATGTCAATGTAGAAAATGTAGGCCTGACCATCGTGGACGCGGTGCTTGTAGAGCATGGCGTGTTTGGCTGTGTACATGCAGCATATCTTGGAACAGTAAGGCATGCCCAGCTCCGGGTCGCGGGAGCCAGCGCATTGGACAAAGACGACCTCCTTGGGCTCCTGGCCGTCGGAGGGACGCAGAACCTTGCCGGCGGTGGGCCCCGAGGCGCTCAGCAGCCGCTCAAAGGCCAGGCCATCAATCACGTCAGGGACTCGGCCGTGGCCGTATTCGCCCAGCTCTTCCATCGGGTAGAGGTCATAGCCTGTAGCTACGATGATACACCCCACCCGTTCCTCGATGATGGTCTCCTCCTGCTCAAAGTCAATGGCTCCTACCGGACAAAGCTTTTCACAGGCACGACACTTGCCACGCTCAAAATAGATGCAGTTGTCACGGTCGAGGACCGGTTTGTTGGGCACGGCCTGGGGCGAGAGGGTGTAGATAGCCTTCCGCCGGCCCATTTCGCCCTCAAATTCAGAGACCACACGTTTGGGGCATTTCTCCTGGCAGAGGCCACAGCCAGTGCACACGTCCCAATCCACGTAAGCCGGATAGCGACGGATGCGCACCCGGAAATCGCCTATCTCGCCCGTAACATCCTCTACTTCCGAATAGGTCACCAACTGGATGTTCTCGTGGTGTCCCACCTCCACCGTGCGCGGGGTCAAGATACACTGGGCACAGTCCAGGGTGGGGAAGGTCTCTGAGAGCTGAGCCATGCGCCCGCCAACGGAAGGCAGCTTGTCCACTAAAACCACCTCGTAGCCCGAATTGGCGATGTCCAGCGCCGCCTGCATGCCAGCGATGCCAGCTCCAATGATCAGAACCCTCTTGATCGGTTCCTTATCAAGCATACCAGGCAAATCCTCAAATCACAAATGTCAGGGTAGCCGTTCAGGTGGACATTCAGAATGAGCCTAAGACCAATACCGTTCAGTTAAGGGTCCGGAGTTGAGGCTTCAGCCGGATTTTCCCGCCTAAAGGCTCTACTCCAATGGCTTATCTAAACCGCACTGAG
>SOHZ01000564.1 GCA_004377365.1 Anaerolineales bacterium
TCTTTGTTATATCACATTTCGTCTGAATTGTCAACAGTATTTTTGCCTAAAAGGTATTATTTTTTTACTTCTGAGTATTAATACTTTGTGCATTTCCGCACAAATTGCCCCCTCTCATGTAACCTCCATCGTCGAACGTAGGCCGTTGCCCTTTTAGAGCCTACTTACCAACTGAATAGGCGCATCTTCACAAACCAATGGGACAAGGAACTGACATGGTCCCCTATGACGAATCACAGAGGGAGCGGCTTGCGGTGCAGTTTCAGAATTGTTCTCTCTCTGTCACCAAACTGTCACAAAGCCCTGCTATGATTTAAGAGACCGCCGAATGGAATTCGCCGCCTGAAGCTGAGAAGGCCCCTCAGGGCCTAATTTCAGCGCCTGAGGCTTCGTCGTTTACACGTAGTCGCCCTCGGCGGTGACGGGTTGAGGCTCCACCGTCTTGGTCGGAGCGTTAAAGAGCTCATCCGCCAGCGGCGCCGCTGGCGACAGACGCGCTTGGGCGCGTTCATAGTCACGTCGGACGGTTTCATTATGCACACGAGCATAGATCAAAGTTGTTTCCAATCTCTCATGACCCAGCAGACGCTGGAGCGAAGTGATGGGCATGCCCTCGTTCAGCAAGCGTGTGGCCAGTGTGTGGCGCAAACGATGGGGCGAGACTTCCACCTGGACTTGCTGCCCATACCGGTGCAGACGGCTCCAGATCAAAGAGAAATTGAGCGATTGCTGACGGTAGATCAAGAGATGATCGGTTTGTGCCTTACCACGTACCGGCAGATAGGTCTTCAGGGCCGTCATCACCGTAGGCGAGAGCGGGACACTGCGATCGCGGTTCTCTTTTCCCTGCCGCACGATCAGTCGTTGTGCCGCCAGGTCGATGTCAGCCAGCCGCAGGTCGCAGACCTCACTGATCCGCAGACCAGCCTCGCTGAGCAGATAGAACCAGGCACGGTCCAGCAGGTCATCCCGCCTCTCGGCCTTGGTGGCCTGCAACACGGTGCTCTCCAGTCGCCGGAAGTTGGTCTCACTGAGGAAGTGCGGCACGGGGTCTCCCCGCTTAGGACGTTTGACGCGGAAGACGGAGGGATTGACTGGGTGGCCTCGCTCTTCGAGGTAGCCCAGGAAGGCCCAGAGGTCGGTCAGTTCCGCGTTCACCGTCCCACTGCGAATGTCGGCAGCCAACCGGGCTTCGATAAAGCTCTGCACGTGCGCCCGTTGCAAGTCGGCGATGCCGCTGACCTGCTCCTCGTCCAGCACCCAGCGCCAGACCCGGCGCAGGGTGTTCAGCCGGGCGCGGGTATGGTTGCGCACCTGGCTGGGCTTCCAACGGCGTTGACGGTAGGTGATGTACTCTTGCAAGAGTTCCGTCAGCCATTCGGGCAGCCCTTCCCAGTAGCGGCTCAAGTCCATGTCCACCTCAGTCGCTGGCTGAGGCGATGTGGGGGAAGTCGGTTCCAAGCCGGCCAGCGTCCAGACGTCGGCCATCTCGGTCACAATGGGGGTGTTCCTCTGCCCATCATCCAGGGCAGAGATGTCTTCCAGGCGTGCGGCGTTCAGGCGGGCGATGGCGGTCCGATAGTCGGCCTGTACCTCTACTCCTGCCCCGTTGATGTAGACTTGCGTCGTGGTAACTTTGGCGTGTCCCATCAGCGCAGCCAGACTGGTCACCGGCATCTCCGCTTCGGCCATGCGTCGCCCAAAAGTATGGCGCAACTGGTGTGGGCTGACTTTGATCCCGGCCTGGCGGCAGTAGTGTGCCAGTCGCTCTTCAATCCCTCGCACACTGAAGCCCTTTTTGCGGCGGGTGATAAACAGCGCCTCGTCGGCCACCGCTGGCCGCTGTTCCAGCCAGGCTTGCATGACACTCAGGGTCTCCGGCAACAGCCAGACAAAGCGTTCCTTATCGCCCTTGCCTCGCACCCGCAGCCGTCCCGAGCCGTCGCTGGTGATTATCAAGTCGTCCATTCGCAGCGCGGCCACTTCTCCGACTCGCAGCCCTACATCCAGCATCAGTCGGAACATCGCCCGGTCCCGTGGGCGCGTGATCTGCGCAAACAGCCGCTCTACCTCAGGGTCGCTGACGTCACGGGGCAGAGACTCGCCCGGCTTGACCTTATGCCGCTTCCAGTTCACCGGGTTGGGCCACTCTACATCCTGGGTCTCGTCGGCCAGGTATTCGAAGAACTCATGCAAAGCCGCCAGACGTCGGTTGATGGTCGTTGCCGCCAGCCCACGCTTCAGTTGGTCTTCCACGAACCGATCCACGTCTTCGCGAGTGACGGCGCGCGGTGGCTTGCAAATCAACTGACTGAACTGCCGCAGGTCATGCACATAGTGCCTGGCAGTTGTACTATTGGGGTAACGCGACCTGATGTACCGTTCAAATCGTTCTATGGCTTGTTTCATTGGTTTGGCCTCCTGGCTCAAGGATTATACAACCTCTTGCCGAGGGAGTCAAACTACGTGTAACG
>SOHZ01000635.1 GCA_004377365.1 Anaerolineales bacterium
AAGTGGTCTCCGGGCTGCCGAACATCACCCCAATCTTGTGCCGCAACTGGTTGGTGAAGATCATGGCCGTGTTGGAGGTTTTGATGGCCCCCGACAGCTTTCGCAGGGCCTGGCTCATCAGACGGGCCTGCAAGCCGGGATGCGAGTCCCCCATCTCTCCCTCGATCTCGGCGCGGGGGACCAGGGCGGCCACCGAGTCAATGACCACCACGTCCACGGCCCCCGACCTGATCAGGGCCTCGGCAATTTCCAGGGCCTGCTCGCCGGTGTCGGGTTGGGAGATGTAGAGTTCATCCACGTTCACGCCACACTTCTGGGCATAGTCCGGGTCGAGGGCGTGTTCCATGTCAATGAAGGCGGCCACGCCGCCCATTTTCTGAGCCTGGGCCACGATGTGCTGGGCCAGGGTGGTCTTGCCGGAGCCTTCGGGGCCGTAGATTTCGGTGACGCGGCCTCTGGGGATGCCGCCGATGCCCAGGGCGACGTCGAGGGCGATGGAGCCGGTGGGAATGGCTTCGATGTGCATGTGGGTGGCCTGGCCCAACTTCATGATGGCCCCCTCTCCAAAACGCTTCTTGATGGTATCCAGTGTAGTGTCCAGAGCTTTCTTCCTACCATTGTCCATTTGTGTTTCCTCCTCAGTCTCTCTTTAAAAGTATAGCACAAACGTTCTAACTCGTCAAGTCGCTATCACCTTGCTCATCCCTTCATAGTGGGTGAAATACTTGACAAATTCCGTGAGTGAGAGGATAATGGGATAGCATTTCTCTATCACCGCCAAGCGATTGGTCTTGCCTTTTAAGTTATAGTTCAGTGGGAGAAAGAGTATGCAGAATCAGACACCATCGAAAGGCCGTTGGGCCGGAATCGGTTGGATCGTCGCGGGTGTCATCGCGATAGTTTGGGGGCTCTGGCCACCAGGGTACTTTGGTCTCCAATACATCATCCAGGGAGATACCTGGGATGCATGGTTCGGTTTTATCCTGACCTTTGTGTTCATGGTGGGCCTGGGCATCCTGTTCATCTGGATGGGCATTAACGAGCGTCGCCAGCGCGGACAGCAGCAGTAAATGCCCTCTAAATCGTTCGAGGTCACACCCTGCTTGCGGATTCAGCAAGAGCGGCAGGTTACAAACCTGCCGCGAGCAATTCCAGATTATGGATGCGCCAGGCAACTGCTACAGCTTATGTACCTGGCTGCCAAGGAGCCCCAATTGCACCTTGTAGGGATCCGGGTTCTCAGGGTGCCACTCCATGCGAGCTCTCTGGAAGTACTGGACGATGAGGTTTCCCTCATACATGGCTTCTGAGATAGGGTAGCCGAAAATATCCAGACCACCGTGGCAGTCAAAGAATTCGAGGAAAGCGTTCGAGACCACGTGGCCCGTCTGGGGGAAATATCGCTGGCTGCGGCACCAGGGAGTGGTCCAATCCGACACCGGTGAGTCAATACGGCCGTAGACCTGCTGACCCAGGAGGCCCAGTTGGACCCTGTAATTGGGGGGATTCTCGGGGTGCCACTCAAAACGTGCTCGCTGGAAGTACTGGACGACGAAATTGCCTTCCCGGAACTCGTTTGAGATAGGGTAGCCAAAGATGTCCAGGTTCCCTCGATTCTCCCAGAAATCAAGGAACCCACCGATGACGGTGTAACCTGTTTCGGGAAAGTGACGGCTGCGCACGATTGACGGAGGGACATAAGGACACGGAGGAACGTAGGGCTGTGGAGGCTGTCGGTCCAGCCACTCTCGGCCCAGGTTGCCCAGGCGAGGCCAGGCCTCGCCGTGATATAGTTCCATACGAGCCCGTTGGAAATATTGGATGACTACCCCATCGTATGCGATGGCTTCCGTGATGGGATAGCCAAAGATGTCCACCCCGTAGCGCTCCCACAATCCAAGGAAAGGGCCACAGATCACGTGGCCAGTCTGTGGGAAATAACGCCGATCCCACCGCCAGCCCGGGTTGGGCATAGGGGGATCAACCCCGCCGTGGATTTGGGTGCCCAGCAGCCCCAACTGTACCTGGTAAGGCCAGGGATTGCCAGGGTGCCATTCAAAGCGCGCCCGCTCGAAATATTGAACCGTCGTCCCCCCTTCTGAGAACTCGTCGGTGAGGGGATAGCCAAAGACAGCCAGCCCCCCATGGCGGTTGAAAAAGTCGAGGAAGCCGCCAATCACGTAATGCCCGGTTTGGGGGAAGTATTGGCTGGGGATACTGTGTGGCCCCTCGGCGGAAGAAACGGACGAGGATAAGCCCAGACACAGGCCCAGGCAGATGAGCACATAGGTCAGTTTCTTTAACATCCTTGTTGCTCCTTTCTCTTGTTGTGAGGAGAACGGACCAAGTAATATATCGGAAACGATAAGCGAAGAGTCTTTTGAGCAGAACCTCGGTTGAGGAAAACAAAGGCTCTCCTATAACAATTATACAATGAATTTTGGGAAAATCAAGGGGTTTGGGCCGGATGTAACCTTAAAACTGATTTGACAGATAGCAGACGATGGGATATAATCACCTCGTTTGGCTTACCCCCGTATATGTTCAGGAATTGAGTAAGAAGTATGGCAGGTTGCCCAGGGCCTCTGCTAGCTTTGGCTTATCCCATCTGCGGATGATCTAGATAGGTTCCTATGATAACTATAGCAGAGCGAGGGGATAAAATCAATGGGAAAGATTTCCCATTATCTCAATTTGTCTGGTGTATGCTAAACTCGATTGACTGTCGGGACTATTTTTATTAGAGGAGGAGCCTTTGAGAGAGAGGAACACAGCCTTATTGGTGGGAATTGCCATCTTGGCCATAGTGCTTATCTGGATTGATCTGCCTGATAACCCCGGCATCCACATCCATTGGAATTTCATCAACATTGATAAGGACATCCAGGTCCACCAGGGCCTGGACCTTCAGGGAGGCTTGCAGGTGCTCCTGGAAGCCGATGTGCCGGAGGGCACAGAGATTGATCCTGAGGCCATTGACACGGCTAAGGTCATCGTTGAGAACCGGGTGAACGGTCTGGGTGTGACTGAGCCCCTGGTTCAAAAGCGGGGAGAGCGACGTATCATCGTCGAACTGCCGGGCATCAAAGATCCGGAACTGGCCATCGCGACCATCCAAGAGACAGGCTTGTTGGAGTTTATAGATAGCGGTTACACCTTCCTGGCTCCAGGCACGAAAGTCGAGACGGATTATCTGGCTGGAGGTGAAGAGGAGACCTCGGAAGAAACGCCGGCCGGAGAGGGGACACCCGAAGCAGAACCGGCCTCGACTGCCGAGCCCGAATCTGTTGTCTATCATACAGTGATAGCTGGTGCTGGGCTGGAGAACGCGGCCGCCACGATAATTCAGGACGCAGGCAGTACTCTGCCAGTGGTCGCCTTTGAGTTGAAACCAGAGGCCGCGTCCACATTTGCTCAGCATACCGCCTCCCACAAAGGGCAGTACCTGGCCATTGTGTTAGACAAGACGATCGTATCCTGCCCAGTAATTGAGGACGCCATCCCCGATGGCAAGGGGATCATTAGGGGTCGCTTCACCCCGGTCGAAGCCCAGTCCCTGGCCGTGAAGCTGCGCTATGGCGCCCTGCCTGTCCCTTTGCGCATAGAGACGACGCGCACCGTCGGCCCCACCCTGGGCCAGGATTCGGTGCAGAAGAGCATCACTGCCGGTGCTATCGGACTGAGTGTCGTTTTTCTCTTTATGCTCGTCTACTATCGGTTTCCTGGCGTTCTGGCTGACCTGGCCCTGGCCATCTACGCTCTTCTCAACTTTGCTATCTACAAATTTGGTCTGCCACCGCTCTTTGATTACGTTACCCTGACTCTGCCTGGCATCGCTGGCTTCCTGCTCTCCACCGGCATGGCCGTAGACGCCAACATCCTCATCTTCGAGCGGATGAAAGAAGAGTTGCGGGCCGGGAGCAGTCTGGGAGCAGCCATTGATGCTGGCTTCAATCGCGCCTGGACCTCCATCCGCGATTCCAATATTTCCACCATCATCACTTGTGCTATTCTGTTCTACTTCGGATCCACCTTTGGAGCCAGTATGGTCAAGGGTTTCGCCCTCACCCTGATCATTGGTGTGATGACCAGCATGTTCACCGCCGTCATGGTCACCCGCACCTTTATCCGTTTCGCCTTCGATGTGTTCGGCAGCAGCCTGCGGGACAAGAGATGGCTTTTGGGACTTTAGTGCCAATACCGTTCAGTTAAAGGCTTGGAGTCGAGGCTTCAGCCGGATTTTTCCGCCTGAAGGCTCTACTCCAACTGCTTATCTAAACAGGGAGATAACCATGTTCGACATTATCGGCAAACGCTACTGGTATTTTCTGATCTCGGCTCTGCTCATCGTTCCAGGTCTAATAGCGATGGCCTACTCAACCGTCACCTACGGCGCACCGGTGAGGCTGAGCATTGATTTCACTGGTGGCAGCTTGATGGTCATAAAATTTCAACAGTACGCTACAGAGGATGCCATCTACGCTACAGAGGATGCCATCCGCGATGTGTTCATGAGCCATGGTTTCACCAACCCCGTGGTGCAGCAGTTGGGCCAGCCAGAGGACAACACCTGGCAGGTGCGCATGGGGTTCGTAGAGATAGAGACCGTGGATAAGATCAAAGCATCATTGATAGACCAGGTTGGTCCCATTGATGAGGCCAGCTCCAGCTCTAGCACGGTCGGCCCGGCCGTAGGGAGTGAGGTGACCCGGGCCGCTACTGTGGCCGTGGTCATTGCTTCGCTGCTGGTAGGGGCGTTCATCATTATCGCCTTCCGCCGCGTCCCCAAAGCCTTCCGCTATGGTGTCTGTGCTATCTCGGCCATGGCCCACGATATCCTGATTGCCCTGGGGTTCATCTCTATTATGGGGCTTCTCTTCAACTGGGAAGTGGATGCCCTCTTTCTGACAGCCATCCTGACCGTCATCGGTTTCTCGGTGCAAGACAAGATCGTGGTCTTTGACCGCATCCGTGAGAACACACCCAAGCGGCGAGGTGAGCCTTTCGAGACCATCGTCAACCGCAGTATTCTGGAGACCCTGCACCGTTCCCTGGCCACCCAGCTCAACGCCATGTTCGTGATGATTGCCATCTTGCTCTTTGGTGGGGCCAGCATCAAGCAGTTTATCGCCGTGATGTTAGTCGGTATGGTCACCGCCACCTACTCATCCATCTTTAACGCTGTCCCGGTGCTGGTGGCCTGGGAGAACGGTGAGGTGGGACGGTTCTTCCGTCGAATTTTGGGGCGCAAGACAGCCACTGCTTAGTCAACCAGATGCAATACTGCCAAACTAACCCTGTGACCTCCATCGGGGCCACGGCGAGGGCCTGCCGTATTACAAGACAAGCATAGCAAAGACTCACTAGACCGTTTCATTCGAGGCTACGCTGCCCTAAACGCGCCACGTAGTGGCAACAATCTATGCTTTTGGCAGGCGGTTGGCCCACATTAGACCCACTTCGTCACGTAGGGGGGAAGATAGGAGGTTGTCATAAAAGCAGGAACTCGTTTCATCTTTGCCACGTTGCTGCTGCTCGCACTGCTCATAAGTGCGGGACAGGCGTTCGCAGAAGAACCTCGTTCCGATGAGTGCACCGCTGGCGTGGCCGACGGCGACGTGACCGTCGACGGTCGACCCTTGCTGTGGAAACTGCGAAATCAGAGCGACGTTACCAACGACGTGCACTATTTTGTCTCAGGCGTGGAACACTATTCGGGCCTCGGCCCGGCCACGTACAGCTACCTGGGCATGGGCCCCGCGAATGATTACCCCGAGGGGCCGATCCGTCAGGGCCTGAACTCCCAGGGCCTTGCAGTTGGTTGGAATGTGCTCGGCTACAGCGGATGGGAGGAGCTTCACCACCAGGCGCTGGGTCACTACAATACCATTAGCCAGGTTCGATCGTACGTGAATGAAATGACGAGTCTTTCGACATACAACTACTTCATTGATACCGGCGGAGAGGCCACTCCGTGGGAGAACCAGATCGGCATAGATCAGCACTGGGAGTACAACACCCACGCCCCAGCCCGCGACAGTCAGTGGATCGACGTCGACAATGCTGACTCTGACGATGATTACTCGACCGGTGTCGATGTAACACTTTCAGGCTGGGTGGTGCGAGCCAACGCGCCAGGGCATTTCAATACTGACGGTACCGACGATCTTGGCAACACCGGCCGTTACGAGGCGGGACGAGATATAATCGGCGCCTTGATATACAATAATGGCAGCGGCACTGCCCTTTCGGCGAAGTCCATTGCGACGAGCTTCTTTCGCCACGACGCACTGGCAATTTACGAAACCGTATCCAATATGATGGTCCATGGCGTGCTGCCCACAGAAGATCCGAGGCTCTCAACAATGTGGACATTGCTGGGGCACAGCGAGACCGGCATTTTCGTGCCCGTGTGGATTCACGGTGTCGAATCCGACGGCGTGAATGAGGTGCCGCAGTATCTCGACAGTGGCGACGATGGTGTGTGTGTCTACGCACCGGCTAAAGGTATGTACAATGCCGGCTTCAATGTAGCCGACGTCCAGGCCCGCACACTGCCGTTCGAGGAACACCTGTTCGACGTGGTGAACGATAAGCTGCTACCGGATTGGCGCAATCGGGATTGGACGGACTCCGCCGCCGTTGCCGTCATCGGTGAGGAGATGAAGCGTGTTCAGGAACGGATGGACGCAGACGCCTATTGGCACCTGAAATACCTGCATGACAACGGCGCCACAAGCAACTACGCTCCGACGGTCTCCATTCACCCATCCACCCACAATGGGCTGGAAGTTACGTTCTCCGTGATGGCCGACGATGCCGACGGCAGCGAGCTGACTTATCTATTCAATTACGGTGACGGCCAGATCGGCTCTAGCGCGACACACGAATACGATCAAGCCGGGCGATATCTTGTCTCCTGCACGGTCACTGATGAGAATGGCGTTTCGCAGACTGATTGGCTTTTTGTCACAGTGAGCGGCGAGCCGACCTGCGACGACGGCATTCAGAACCAAGGTGAAGATCTGATTGACTGTGGCGGTCCATGCCCGGCCTGCGCGTGCCTGGTGGACGGCGACTGCGACGACGGCGCGTTCTGCAACGGGGCCGAGATGTGCAACGCCTACGGCGAATGCCAGGCCGGCAGCGCCCCCTGTTCAGGTTTGTACTGCGACGAGGGCAACGACGTTTGCCTCGAGTGTTACGACGACAGTGACTGCGACGATGGGCTGTTCTGCAGCGGGGCCGAAACCTGTGTGGACGGCACCTGCCAGGCGGGAACGGCGGTGGACTGCGACGACGGCATCGGCTGTACGGACGATTCGTGCAACGAAACCACCGACTCGTGCGACAACGTTCCGAACGACGGCGCCTGCGACGATAGCCTATTCTGCAGCGGTACCGAAACCTGTGATGCGGGGCTGGGGTGCCAGGTGGGCAGCGACCCGTGTCCGGAGCAGTCGTGCGACGAGATAAACGACGTCTGCGCAGCCACTGCGCCTGAGCCTCAGATCTTCCTTCCAGCTATTCTCAAGAACTACTACATCTCCGGGAGTTTGGACAAAGCATATTAGACGGTGACGGATCGCATAAAGGCATACCCGGTCTGTTGCATAAGGGATTTCCAGAATTTTAATTATCCCAAAAGCGTGGTAGACTAAGCCATCA
>SOHZ01000645.1 GCA_004377365.1 Anaerolineales bacterium
AGACTTCCGAAGTTTTGGAAACTTCGGAAGTCTATCACCAGGCCGACGTGATGTACGTCTTTTGGGTCAAGAAGGTGCAGTGCACCAACTGCGGCCGGGACACGCGGCTCTTCAGCTCATTCCGCCTGGCGACGAAAACAATCACGTTGCCAGACGGTAGCAGGCAAGCGCGGGACTTTGTTGTGTGTCCTTATTGCTACTGGGTGGGGGACGTCAAAGCAGGCACGCGCTCCATGGTCTGTCCCGATTGCGGCCGCCAGTTCCACCCGCGGGAGGGCTGGGCCGGCGGGGGCAAGTTCACTTGCGAGCACTGTGGCCACGTTGACAAGACGGTGGAATGGGTGCGCCGCACGGGACGGGCGCCGGAGCACGAGATGTTCGCCCTCGAATACTGGTGCCCCCGGCACGGGCGGGGCTACAAGGGCGTGGAGGAAGCCGATAGAGAGCTCTACCGCCAGGCCTGCCGCGAGTTCGAGAAGGAGAAGGCCAGCCTGCCTTTGCCCGAAGGCGACATCCCGGCCGAAGGCCGCAGCGACCCCCGGCCTATCAGTTACGGCATGACCCACTGGACGGACCTCTTTAACGCCCGCCAACTCCTCGGCCTGGGCCGGCTGCTGCGGGCCATCAAGCAGATTGAGGACCGGGCCGTGCGGGAGTTGATGGTGGTGACACTTTCTGACTGTGCCAGGGCCAATAATATGCTTTGTACTTATGAGTTTGCCTACCGAAAACTTGCACCTCTATTTGTTTTCCATGCCTTTCGAATTCCAGATCCTGCTGTTGAAAACAACGTCTGGGGCACGGAATATGGTCGAGGGCCATTTTCTTCCTGCTTCGACAAGACACGGAGAGCGGTGGAATGGGCGCAGAGCCCCAGGGAGGTCTCAACTGGCGGACGATTGTCTATGACCGATGAGGCAGTTGCGTCGCTCGCCGTCCGGCCTTCCGCCGTGGTCAATGGGGCCTCACGGGCCTGGCTCACGGCCCGTAGTGCCGAGGATCTCTCTTTTCTGCCCTCGGGAGCAGTGGATGCCGTCATCACCGACCCGCCCTACTACGGCAACGTGCAGTACGCCGAGCTTTCGGATTTCTTCTACGTCTGGCTGCGGGCGGGGCTCAAAGACGACTACCCGGAGTTCATCCCCCTTGTAGTGCCCAAAGAGTCCGAGATTGTAGTCAACCAGAAAGCGGACAAGACCGATGAGCACTTTCGCCGAGGGCTGCTAAGATCCTTTCAGGAGTGTCAGCGCGTGTTAAAGGACAGTGGTATTATGGCTTTCACCTTCCATCACGAGGAACCGAAAGCCTGGGGCGCTGTGTTGGAAGCAGTGCTTGAGGCCAGTTTCCATATTAAAGCTGTTTGGACTGTCCATTCCGAAGGACGACAGGGAGCTCATGGCGCAGGCATCCGCTTCGACACCATCGTCGTCTGCCGCAAGCGGCTGGAGGAACCGGCGCCGGCCGCCTGGGGCACGCTCCAGGACCGTATCGTGGCCGCTGTCAAAGATGAACTGCGCCGGCTGCTGGAGGACGGCGCGGCCCTGTCCAGCGAGGACGTGTTCGTCATCACCATGGGCAAGGCCCTCTCCGTCTATTCCGGCTACTACCCCAACGTGCTGCACGACGGCCAGCCGGTCAGACTCACCCAGGCCATCGAGGATATCGAGGCACTGGTGGACGAGCAGATTGACACCTATTACGGCATGGTGGTGCCCACCTGGCTGGACGCCCTCTCCCGCGTCTATTTGCAGCATCTGGCCCGCCGCGCTGTCGTCACTCGCGACGGTCTGGTCAAGGTCTGCCGCACGCGGGGGCTGGACTTTGGGGAACTGGAGGAGATGCACTACATCGAGCGGGGCAAGCGCTCTGGGGAGTACCGGGTCCTGTTGCCCCAGAAGCGGGTGGATTGGCTGGAGGAGCAGTTGGAGAAGGGCTACGACCTTTCCCCCCTGGATCGCGCCCACTATCTGTATGCCCTGTATAAAGCCAACCGATCTCTGCGGGCCGAAATTCCCCGCCTCTACACTCGTGGCCTCGAAGAAGTCACCAACGCCCTGTACCGCATCACCCGTGACCGGGGCTACGAGTTGATCACTGCCGATGTGGAGCGCTTGAAGGAACAAGGCGTGTTGGAGTTATAGCGCGGACTCTTTCTAAAATCTTGGAGGTCCGGGGAGATCTGGAAATACTGGAGGAGTGATTATGAAGACATTAACCTTAGATTTGCCAGAACAGATGGCCGAGGAATTGGCCGAAGCAGATCCGGAATTCGTCATCCAGATATTGCAGGCTGGGTTGCAGAAATTCCATCGGTCGACTGAATCTGCCACCGAACATCCCTATATTACTCGCGTTCCTGGAAAGCGAGGAGGGCGGCCTATCATTCGCGGCACAGGGATCACCGTATCTTTGATCGCTCGCCTCTACAAAGCTGGCGATACCGTTGACGAAATCCTAGAGAGTTACCCTCATCTGCGTCCTTCCTGGGTACACGATGCCATCGGTTACTACTTGGATCACCAGAACGAAATCGAGCGCGAGATACGCGAGAGCCGGATGGAATACCTGACTGAGCAGCATGATCTGACCATTGACGAGCGTGGCTTCGTCCACTTCCCAGAGCAGGGCGATTCGCATGGACAATGAGGCGGGACAGTTCTTCATTCGCATCTACACCGATGAACACATCACCGCTTTGCTGGCGTCCGCCTTGCGACGCCGAGGATACATGGCGCAAAGTTGCGTTGAGGCCGACGCATTGGGATGGGAAGATGAGGAGCACCTTGTTTATGCCACTGAGCGTAGCATGGCCCTCATGACTTCCGACGCGTCAGATTTTATCCCTATGGCCAGACGCTGGTATGCCAGCAAACGAGAACACGCTGGCATCATCATCGCCCCTGAATTCAGCCGTCGGCAAGTAGGGATACTGCTGCGCTGGACCTTGCGGCTTCTCGACAGCCTGACAGCCGATGAACTTTACAATAACGTTGCTTATCTACAGCAATTCAGATAGTCTCTCAGTCACAGACCGCCGAGGCTTTGGACACATCAGCGGTCTTGGAGGAGAAAGTGTTATGGCCCTACGGCCAGGGTATTACCTTCTGGAGAAGAGACAACTGGGACAGGCCATTCCCCGCCCCAGGGAGACTATGAGCATCATCGCTTTCCTGCGGGCGGTGCAGAGGAAAGAACCGCTGCCCGATAAAGTCTGCGTCCTGGGCCTGGAACGGCTGCTGTATCACGCCGCCGACAATCGCCGGGCAGCGCGGGTCATCCAGCAGGCGTTGTACAACCCCCAGGCCAAGCGCCACCTGCACCGCCAAGGCCCGGTAGTTATCCTGTTGCTGGAATATCTGGAACTGTCCACCTATTGGAAGGCAGGCATCCGGCGGGGAGGGACTTCCCACGAAGTCTTCCACATCGAGTGGGTTTTCCCCCGCGCCGACATCGAAACGGTGGGCAAAGTGGACGTGTGTTACAGCATGTGGTGATGAACTGAGGTAGGGCCTGCACCCAAAAGTCGTTGACTGGCTCGAAGCCGGTGGGCCGGACAAGGTTAGCTGAAACACCCTATCGCCGTAGCAGAGGAAACCGTAGCCGCCCTGCGATCAGGACGGCTTTGTTTTTACCACTCTTGCACCACCTGTGCCGTCTACCCCCGCAACAGTGGTGCAATAATGGCGCTGTTGCTGCGTCCTGAGCCTGTGAAGGGCTTACGGCCTGGTTCCCACACCGCAATTCCAAAAGGTTCTGCGCATCGCTACCAACTTGACAATGTCCCTAATATATGAGATAATATACAGCGTAGGACGAAGTAAGTTCATGAACCGGTCTCTCTGTTCCTGTCGCCTGGGCTTATATCGAGTCCAGGCGATTTTGCTTGTATCGGCCAGTGAATCTTTCCGGCCTATAATCTTACAGAAAGGAGCATCTGACCGTGAACGAACGAGTGACCGGAACTGTAAAATGGTTCAACGGCTCCAAAGGCTACGGCTTTATCTCGCGCGAGGATGGCGAGGACGTTTTTGTTCATCACAGCGCCATCCAGGCCGAGGGCTTCCGTAACCTCGAAGAGGGCCAGCGCGTCGAATTTATCGTCGAGCGTGATCCCAAAGGCTTGCGGGCAGCTCAAGTAGTTGCCCTGTAGGTCCCATTGGGATCAGTTCATCAACCGAATCAGCCCCCGGCAGGCTTTCCAGTCCGCCGGGGAGCTGGATTCTCTCTTGACAAAGGAGGCCAGTCATGGTCAAAAAGTTGTACGTTGGCAATATGGGCTACGATACGACCGAGGACGCCCTGCGCGCCCTATTCGCCGGCGTCGGTGAAGTCGAATCGGTAACCATCATCACCGACCGCAGGAGCGGCCGGCCCAAAGGGTTCGGCTTCGTGGAGATGGCGACGGAGGAGGAAGCACAGGCAGCCATCAGCCAGCTCAATGGCACCACTCTCGATGATCGCCAGATCAACGTCGCTGAAGCCCGTCCCCAGCGGCCCCGCTCCGATCGGGGTGGCGGCGGGCGACGGGGCGGACGAAGGTCCTGGGACGACTAAGCACGATAGACAAGTCTGCGCCTAACCGCCCGTATGGTATTGCTATACAAGAATTTTGTTACCCGACATCTTGCCATGAGGCAACTTCAAAGGGTGTCATTCTGAGCGCGAAGCGCGAAGAATCTCGTTTTCACGAAGGCAAATAGCAATCCGGCTACGAGATTCTTCGCTCCCTTCGGTCGCTCAGAATGACATGTCGGGTAGTGAGTACAAGAATAGAGGGCCAATTTGAGATAGGCCCTTAAAGAAAGCCGCCCTGTGAGCAGGGCGGCTTTTTGCTTTTACCACGATTGCACCACCTGTGCCGTCTACACCGCAACAGTGGTGCAATCGTGGCGCTGTTGCTGCGTCCTGAGCCTGCGTCGTCCCGAGTTTCGTCCTGAGCCAGTCGAAGGGCCTGTCGAGGGGGCGAAGGGCTTATGGCCTGGTTCCCATACTGCAATTCCAGAAGGTTCTGCGGTGCGCGAAAGATAGGGCCATCATAGAGGTTGTCCGCGCCGGAACAAGGCCTTTCTCGGCCAGAAGCGAAAAACTCACCCACAGATCGTTCAGATCTTTCGTGCACTGTCCATCGCTGCCAACTTGACAATATCCCTGATATGTGAGATAATGTGAAGCGTAGGACGAAGTAAGTTCATGAACCGGTCGCTGTGTTCCTGTCGCCTGGGCTTATATCGCGCTCAGGCGATTTTGCTTGTATCGGCCAGTGAATCTTTCCGGCCTATAATCTTACAGAAAGGAGCATCTGACCGTGAACGAACGAGTGACCGGAACTGTAAAATGGTTCAACGGCTCCAAAGGCTACGGCTTTATCTCGCGCGAGGATGGCGAGGACGTTTTTGTTCATCACAGCGCCATCCAGGCCGAGGGCTTCCGTAACCTCGAAGAGGGCCAGCGCGTCGAATTTATCGTCGAGCGTGATCCCAAAGGCTTGCGGGCAGCTCAAGTAGTTGCCCTGTAGGTCCCATTGGGATCAGTTCATCAACCGAATCAGCCCCCGGCAGGCTTTCCAGTCCGCCGGGGAGCTGGATTCTCTCTTGACAAAGGAGGCCAGTCATGGTCAAAAAGTTGTACGTTGGCAATATGGGCTACGATACGACCGAGGACGCCCTGCGCGCCCTATTCGCCGGCGTCGGTGAAGTCGAATCGGTAACCATCATCACCGACCGCAGGAGCGGCCGGCCCAAAGGGTTCGGCTTCGTGGAGATGGCGACGGAGGAGGAAGCACAGGCAGCCATCAGCCAGCTCAATGGCACCACTCTCGATGATCGCCAGATCAACGTCGCTGAAGCCCGTCCCCAGCGGCCCCGCTCCGATCGGGGTGGCGGCGGACAAAGGTCCTGGGACTACTAAGCACAATAGACAAGTCTTCAGCCTAACCGCCTGTAGTGTATTGCTATATACAAGAATAGAGGGCCAATTTGAGATAGGCCCTTAAAGAAAGCCGACCTGTGATCAGGTCGGCTTTCTTTTGGCCGTCTACCACAACCCTTGCTTTCCTGCATGATGGGTGTTATAATGTCGGTCGCAGTCGTTGCCAGAAAGATGGTGAAAGGTTCATTGCAGCGCGAAGTGTTTGAAGAAGCAGTGGGCGACGCCAGGGGCCAGGCATGATCAACGGGGCGAGGCCAAGAAGAAAGCTGAAGGGAAAGGACAGACATGGATCCATCTACAACCATTTCATCAACAGAACTGGTATCACCCGCAAGAGCAGGGCGAATTCGCAAGACGATGGGGTACTATGCGGCCTTTGTGGCTCTGGGACTGAGTGCGGCTTCGTTAGGACCGACTCTGTCCGGTTTGGCCAAACATACCCAAACCCGTCTGCATGAAATCAGCTTTCTTTTCATGGCTCGCTCGCTGGGATATCTGTTCGGCTCCCTTCTGGGGGGGCGATCGTATGACCGGGTGTCGGGCCATCCTGTGATGGCTACCGCACTCATCGTTATGGCCGTGATGATAACGCTAGCGCCCCTGATGTCGCTGCTGTGGTTATTAACCGCGGTCTTGCTGATCCTGGGTGTGGCCGAAGGCACGTTGGACGTAGGTGGCAACACTTTGTTGGTCTGGACGCATCGTGACAAAGTTGGGCCATTTATGAATGGGTTGCATTTCTGCTATGGGGCTGGCGCTTTTCTGTCGCCGATTCTTGTTGCCCAGGCTGTGTTGATGAGTGGCGATATTACCTGGGCTTATTGGGTGTTGGCTTTGCTGATGTTGCCAACGGCCGTCTGGTTGTTGCGCCTGTCCAGCTCCACAACTCAAGCGGCTTCCAGGGATAAGCCGGTGGGGCAGGTTAATCACCGTTCGACTGGGGCCCACGAACGTCTGCTAGTTGCTCTGATCGCGTTGTTCTTTGTGCTTCATGTTGGAGCGGAATCTAGCTTTGGCGGCTGGGTGTATACCTATGCCGTGGCGCTAGAGCTGACCAGCGAGACGGTTGCCGCTTATCTGACCTCGGCTTATTGGGGATCGCTCACCCTGGGCCGATTACTGGTCATCCCTCTGGCGGCCCGTTTTAGACCTCGTTCTATCCTGCTTGGCGATTTAGTGGGCTGCCTCGCTGGGGTAGGCGTCATCTTGCTGTGGCCAAACTCGTTAACAGCGCTCTGGCTGGGCACGCTGGTGCTGGGCCTTTCAATAGCCTCACTTTTCCCTGTCAGTCTCTCTCTGGCCGAGCGCTGCACGACGATCACTGGCCAGGTCACTGGTTGGCTTCTTGTCGGGGCCAGTGTGGGTGGTATGTCTCTGCCCTCGCTGATTGGACAGCTTTTCGAGTCTGTTGGGCCGCGAGTCACAATGTTGGCCATCATGGTTGACCTGGTTGTGGCGGTAGGCGTCTTTGCTGTGTTGGTCTTTTATTCCACTCGGCCTGTGATGGATGATGGACATTTATCAAGAGACCCTAATGGGTTCCGAAACCCTTAGGGTCTGCAGCACAGCTTTATCACACGCCCGGCAGTTGGTGTGGGCCCACGGCGGCCGAATCGGCGTCGAGAGTGAACCAGGCCAGGGGACAGCGTTCACCATCGAGTTACCAGCGGGCGGGAGAGAAGGGAGCGATGCTGGCTGACAAAGTACTGGAGCAAGTCATCGCCCTGGCCGAACGCTACGATTACGAAGTAGAGCACTCTCACCAAGATACTCGCCTGGCCCTGCGCATCTTTGACCTGATAGCAAGCCTCCACGGCCTGGACGACGCATACCGTGATCTGCTCCACTGCGCGGCGATCCTGCACGACATCGGCTATTGGTATGACTATGAGGATCACCACAAGCACGCCTTCCGCATGATCATGGAGGCGGACCTGCCAGCGCTCACGCCTCGGGAAAAGCTCATCGTCGCCAACGTGGCCCGTTACCATCGCAGCGCCCGGCCCAAGCTCAAGCACAAAAGCTTTGCTGCCCTCGATCCCGACGACCAGGAGATTGTGACCAAGCTGGCTGCCATCCTCCGTCTTGCCGACGGTCTGGATCGCGGCCACGTCAACGCCGTAGAAGACCTGGATTGCCAGATTTATGACGATACGGTGGTCTTTACAGTGTATCCGCCAGAGGGCAACGACCTGGAGCGGTGGGCTGGCCGCAAGAAATCCCGCTTCTTGGCCGAGGTGTTCGACGTGACGGTGATGATCCACTGAGACTATCCGGCGGGTCGAGCTGGACAAAGTTCACCTCTTTGCTTTCCTGTATGATGCGTGCTATAATGCGAGTGTGGTTGGTAGGCCGCTGAAGAATTCAAAAGATGGTTTAACGAAGAACATCTATATCACGACTGTTGCCGTCTCACCCAGCTACCGGCGGCGGGGTATTGGCCGCAAATTGGTTCAAGCTGCCCTCAATGACATCCGCGAACACGGGGGCGAGGTGGCTTTGTTAGATGTCATCGCAGGCAATGTCCCCGCTTACGCCCTGTACGAGCGGCTAGGTTTTGAGCGTTTCACTGGCAGCATCAAAAAGTGCTATATAGTGAGAAAGGAGTATCAAGATGTCAAAACCTACTGTAGGATTCATTGGTCTGGGGATTATGGGCAAGCCCATGTCCGGGCACCTGCTCAAGGCTGGCTACCCTTTGGTGGTGCACGACCGGAACCGCAGTCCAGTCAAAGAGTTGGTGACCGAGGGTGCGCAGGAAGCACATTCGTGCAAAGAGGTCGCCGAGCACAGTGACGTCATCATCTCTATGGTGCCCGACTCGCCTGACGTTGAAGCCGTGGCCCTGGGACCTGATGGCCTCATCGAAGGGCTTAGAGAAGGTCAAATCTACATTGACATGAGCACCATCGCCCCTGGCGTGGCCATCACAGTGGCTGAAGATCTGGGCAAAAAAGGCGTCCGTTGCCTGGATGCGCCCGTCAGCGGTGGGGAGGTGGGGGCTATCAACGCCACGCTGTCCATCATGGTCGGCGGTGACGAGGCTGTTTTCAACGAGGTGATGCCGATTTTTGAAACGTTGGGCCAGACCATCACCCTTTGTGGCCCCAACGGCGCTGGCCAGACGGTGAAAGCTTGCAACCAGATTCAGGTCGCCCTCAACTTTGTGGGTATGGCCGAGGCGCTGGTGTTGGGTGCCAAAGCTGGCGTGGACCCAGCGATCATCGTCAAGGTGCTGAGTGGTGGCTACGCCCAGACCCGGGTGATGGACGTGCGCGGTCCGCGTGTCATCAGGGGCGACTTTCAGCCTGGCTTCAAGAGCAAATTCCATTACAAAGACCTGAATATTATCATGAAAACCAGCAACGATTACAACGTGCCCTTGCCAGCAACTGCCGTAGCACACGAACTCTTCAATGCCATGATCGCCGCTGGTCGTGGTGATTTGGACCACTCCGGGATCATCACCATATTGGAAGACCTGGCTGGCGTACAGGCCCGCACGCAAGAATAAGCCGCTGTCCGCGTTCTCCCATTTTGAGTGGAAAGCCATGAACACCAACCGCTGGCCGATGACGACTATCCTATGACGTAAGCGGTTAGGCCAGGGTTATGGGGGCAAAGGGAACTGCAAGGATCAAGGGGAGGCCATCATGGAAGGCAAAGACCGCTTGACGTTGGAGCAAAAGCTGGCTCAAAAAGAGAAAGAGCTGGAGCTCATTCTGGCCATTGACCGCATCCGTGATGCCATTACCGATATTGGGGAAATGCTTTCCGCCGTCGTCAAGACGGTGGCCGATAGCCTGGAGGCCGACCTGGGGTTGGCCAGCCTGGTGAGTGAGGAAACGGGGGCGGTAGAGTTGCAAGCCGTGGCCGACCGGTCGGGAGTCTTTGGACGGTTGGAGCGCGAGATGGTGCAACAGATGGTCGAGCAGGCTACGGCCCTCGACGCCGTCTCCTCTCTGGAGAGCTCGCCTGAGCTGCGGAAGCACAACCTGGACCACTTGCTGGCCGCTCCCCTGGTCATTGAGGACCGGAGGCTCGGCGCGCTGTTGTTGCTGAGGGGGGAGCGAGATTTCACGGCGGCCGAGGTTGATTTGATGAAGGCAGCCGTCAGCCAGGCCGACTCGGCGGTCGTACACGCCCGCACCTATGAGCGTCTACATCGGCGCATGAGAGAACTGGAAGCCATTTATCAAGTAGACCGCATCCGCGACGCAACCCCCGATACCCAGGAACTGCTGTCCTCCATTGCCGACGTGGTGACCAGCAGCCTGGGAGCCGACCTATGCTTGATGAGTCTGGTAGACGAAGAGTCGGGGGCGGCGGAGCTCAAGGCCATTGACGACCGGCTGGGAGTCTTCGGGCGATTGGAACAGGATGTGGTGCAGCGGGTGGTGAAGCGGTCTGCGGCCCTCGATCGGGTCTCCCTTCTGGAGGAACCAGCCCTGGCGCGGAAGGGCATGGGTCATCTGCTGGCAGCGCCTTTGATCGTTGGCGGAGAGCGATTAGGTTCGCTGTTGCTGCTTAGCAGTCACCGGCGCTTCGGGCCGGCCGACACGAGGTTACTGGAGGCAGTGGTCAGCCAGGTCGACTCGGCTGTGGTCCACGCCCGTACCTATGGTCGCCTCCAGCAGCGCAACAAGGAACTGGAGGTCATCTATCGAGTGGATCGTGTCCGCGATTCGGGCCTCGATTTTGATTCTATGTTGAACGCCGGCCTCAATGAACTGTGCCAGGCCATTGAGGCCGAGACGGGCTTCATCATGCTTTTCGACAGGACAGGACAGCAGTTGGAGCTGAAAGCTTCCACGGGAGGCGACATCTCTGCCATGACCGAACATTACCACCTGGTGGAAGAGATGGCCAGGAAGGCCTTGTGCCTCGGTGGCCTGGTCAACCGCTCGGCTCTGAGTGCGGAGATACATTCCCTCATTTGTGTGCCTCTTGTCCTGCGTGAAGAGATCATCGGTGTCTTCGGAGCCATCAACCGGCGCGGCCTGGAAAGCTTTGGCCGGGAGGACGAACGGCTGTTGTTGGCCATCACCAGCCAGATGGACACCGCCATTTTCGAGAGTCTGGAGAAGCAGCGTATCCGTTCTATCTTTGGCCGCTACGTCAGCCCCAAGGTGGTGGACCTCATGTTGAAGACAGACCAGGACTTTCTTAAGGTTGACCGTGCCTTGTTGACGGTCCTCTTCTCTGACATGCGCGGCTTCACTAGTATCACCGAGCGCACCGACCCCGATATCTTGATGAGCTTTCTCAACGAACACCTGGCGGCTATGACGGAGGTCATTGACAGACACGAGGGCACAGTGGACAAGTTCGTGGGTGACGAGGTGGTAGCCCTTTTTGGCGCACCCATGCCCATGGAAGATCACGCCCGGCGGGCGGTCTGCACGGCCCTGGAAATGCAGCAAGCCCATCAGGAGTTGATGGCTGATTGGGTGAAGGCTGGCCACGAGGCGGTGCCCATCGGCATCGGCCTCAACACCGGCGAGATGATCGTGGGCAACATCGGCTGCCAGCGGCAGATGGACTACACTGCCATCGGAGACAACATGAATCTGGCTTCGCGTATTTGTGGGGTGGCGCGGGGAGGGCAAGTCCT
Organism: Anaerolineales bacterium; assembly: GCA_004377365.1. Classification (GTDB taxonomy): domain Bacteria; phylum Chloroflexota; class Anaerolineae; order E26-bin7; family E26-bin7; genus E26-bin7. The sequence continues at coordinate 11,543 of SOHZ01000645.1, forward strand.
GATCAGCCAGGCTACCTACCAACTGGTACGCCAAGATGTGGTGGCCCACGAGCTGGCTCCTGTGCAGGTTAAGGGTAAGGCCCAGCCAGTACAGCTCTACGAGGTGGTGGCTTGGGTTTGAGGAGGCCAACCCAATCCACTGTGACTATTGGCCACATTTCCCTTTTTCAATGGCTATAGCTTTCATCTTTGCCTTTTGCTCTGAGATAAGGTATAATAAGAATAGGGTTTTAAATCACTGCATAAAAAGGAGGGAGACAGATGGAGATTATCGCCAGTCTTTTTTCGAGCTTTGGGGTGTTTATCGTCTTTCTGCTGGTCATCTTGAGTTCGGCTATCAAGATCGTCCAGGAGTACGAGCGGGGCGTCATTTTCCGCCTGGGACGCTTGCAGGGGGCCAAGGGGCCAGGCCTCTTTTTAATCATCCCCATCATTGACCGCGTGGTCAAGGTGGACCTGCGCGTGAGAACCCTGGATATCCCTGCTCAGGAGGCCATAACCCGGGACAACGTGACGGTCAAGGTCAACGCCGTGGCCTTTTATCGGGTGATAGACCCCAGCGATGCCATTGTCCAGGTGGAGGACTTTAACCGGGCGATGTGGCAGATCGCGCAGACCAGTTTGCGCAGCGTGTTGGGCCAATCAGACCTGGATGAATTGCTCATCCACCGGGACCAGATCAACCTCAAGCTTCAGCAGATCATTGACGAAGCGACGGAGCCGTGGGGGATCAAGGTCAGCATCGTCGAGGTCAAGGACGTGGAGCTGCCCGAAACCATGAAGCGGGCCATGGCCCGCCAGGCCGAGGCCGAGCGCGAGAAACGGGCCAAGATCATCCACGCCGAGGGTGAGTACAAGGCGGCGCAACAGTTGACTGAGGCAGCGGCGACGATGGCCAGGGAGCCGACGGCAATCCAACTGCGCTATTTGCAAACTCTGACCGAGATTGCTGTGGAGAAGAACTCGACCATCATCTTCCCGGTGCCCATCGAGTTCCTGACCGCTTTCGCTGAACTGTTTGGAAAGAAGGCGGAAAGAGCTGAATAGAAGCGGACCGCATCTACCACTGTTGCACCACTCCCACATTGCAACAGTGGTGATTGCCCCTGACTGTCTTGTCATTATGTAGGGCCGTTTCCATACCTGCCTTTCGGTGCGGCGGCTATGGAAAGCCGCCCTACGCCAAGTTCTGACATAATAGTTAGACAGTCAGGGGGTGATTGTGGTACAGGCGTGCCATTGCCCCTTCGTGTAGCCATTCCATAGCTAAAGCCCAGGCAAATCAAACGCGGAGGTTCTGTTGACCAGCGCCCACGTTCGCCAGCTCAACCCAGACGACACCGACGAATTGCTGAACCTTCTCTACCAGGACCCCTACTACAACATCTTTATGATCGGGAATCTGGAGAACATGGGCCTCGACCACCCTGACCTGGACTATTGGGGGAGCTTCCGAGGAAGACAGTTGGTGGGTGTCTTGATGCGCTACAGGGTCTTCTGGAACGTCTACGATGCCGGAGGAGCGGACTTGAGGGCGTTCGCCTGGCTTATGGATAGGCGTGGGGATGTGCAAGCCCTTCACGGTCACGACAAGCTCATCGCCCGTCTGGCCAGACTATTACGGGACTATGAGACAAGAGAGGAACGCCGGCTGTACTTCTGCCACCTTCCTGAGCTCAAGCCAGCGTTGACCTCCTCCTACTCTGTGCGTCAAGCCACCCTGGCTGACCTGCCGGCTTTGGCCGCCTTCTATTCCGATGCTGAGGAGATGAGCCGTGACGAGCAGTCGGTACGCCGCTGTCTTGAACAGGGCCGCGTTTTCGTAGTCACGGCCCAAGGACGGATTGTGTCGGCTGCTCTGACCAACACCGAGACGCAGGAACTGGCCATGATTGGTGGAGTCTACACCCTTCTGGACCTCCGCTATCAGGGTTATGCCAGCGCCTGCATGGTTGCCCTCTGCCAGGATTTGGTGGCCGATGGAAAGGAGGCCTGCCTATTTTATGACGATCCTGTGGCAGAGGGCATCTACCGCCGACTGGGATTTAAGAAGATGGGCTATTGGCGTCTGCTCTTGCTTAGGCCAACGTGAGAGTTATGCGCCATTGTTTTATACTGAATGGGGGATGGTGGAGATAGAAAGGCTGTGTCTATCATCGAGCGCTTCGCCCAACGCCTGCCTTCGGCAGGCCTTCGCAAACGCCGGAAACGTCAGGCGAAATTGGCCCACGGTTGCAGTCGAAGAGGGCTAATCAACGAGGGTGGGGTCGAAGTCGGGCGGTGTCGGCGCGAGCAGGGTAAGTGGGCTAACTCTGTGCTACGCTGGCTCTACGGGGCAGCTAACGCGCGGTTTGCGGCTATCGCCCAAATTGCTATCGCAACTTTGCAAACCGCGATCACGTTAGCCGCCATCTAGATATTTGGCATAGAACCCTTCCCATAAACCTGGTCTTAAGCGTACAAGGATTGAGGAGATATGGAGTGTTGATTTGTTGATTTTTGAACAATTCACCGGTTTCGACTGGGACGAGGGGAACCGAGGCAAGAATTGGGATAAGCATCGGGTCTCCGATTCGGAATGTGAACAGGTTTTTTTCAATCAGCCGCTTTTAGTCTTCCCCGATGAGGAACATTCGGAAGAGGAGCAGCGATATTACGTTTTGGGTCGAACGGACAGGGGGCGGCGCCTATTTGTGGTATTCACTCCCCGGAAAGACAAGATCCGTGTAATTTCAGCAAGAGAGATGACGAAGCGGGAAAGGGCATTTTATCCACTATGAAGAAAAAACAAATCCCTAAATTCAAATCTGAGGAAGAGGAGCGAGAATTTTGGTCGAGCCACGACGCTACAGATTTCATTGATTTCTCTGAAGCCAAGCAAGCTCTTATGCCTAATCTCAGACCCACTCTGAAAAAAATCTCGATTCGACTCCCAGAGTCTCTCCTTGAGTCAATTAAAGTTCTTGCACACAAGAGAGACGTACCATACCAATCTTTGATGAAGATACTTTTAGCGGAAGGAATTGAACGGGAGCTATACGCAAAGAAGGAATAGAGAGAGGCACGGCGGCTAACACGGCGCAAAAGGAGGTATCGGTACGATGAAAGCGAGTGCCAGGCGACGCCGTGGGAAATGGGATTGGGTTGGGGGCTTTAAGACCTCACGCCAGGAGGGACAAGACGGCGTTGTAAGTCTGAGTTTTGATCTCTCGACCCTGGTAGAGAAAAGGTGCCTGGGGAAGAAGGCTTTCACCCAGTTCAAGGAGGTCACCGGCCTGGTCGATTTCGCCTGGCGGGTGGTCTACAACCGCCGTTCCTGGGGAGGGCCCATCGCTCGCAAGGAGATATTCAGGCGCGCTCAAGGGTTCGTCGTCTTTATCCACGGCTGGAACGGGAGTGGCGAAATCTGGGAAAGCCTGCCGGCCATGGTCTGTCAGAAGAATCACAGGCTGGTCGCCTTCGTCCTGGATGTCAACGGTTTCGGGGGCTCGCCCTTCATTGAGGCCGAGATGCCCAAGGTTGCGCAGTGCCATCCTGAAGGCTGTATGAGGGCGGTGGAGAAATGGATCGAGACCATGAAGCTCAGGGGCCGGGCAGGGACGAGAAGGATCTTTACTTTCGTCGGCCACTCTATGGGCGGGGCAGCTTTGTTCTACATGAATGACAAAGACTGGGCGGAGAACAGATATGCCCGTTGCGCTGTTGCTCCTGCCCTGCTTTGCAACGATACTCTGCGCCAGGGATTCTACGTGGGCTTGGGAGCAGGCATTGGCATTGGACTGCAATACTCCTTGTTGGACAAGCTTAAAGAAAAGCTGGCCCCGCGGCTGATCCAAGAGTTGATTGGCGGAGCCAGTGAAGCAGTGAAAGCAGAACACTTGAGAATCTTTGAGAGGACAGACAAAGGGACGCTGGCGCAGACCTTTTACGCTCTTGGCCAGGCCGAAGAGCCTCGTCGACGACGGCGGTGGAAGAACTTTCGAGTGATCCTGGGACACAAGGATAGATTGGTTGGCGTGGCTCCCATGTTGAACCTGTTAGAGGACCTGGGATTCAGAAACGAGAATATCAGAGTGGTGCTGGGCGACCATTACCTCTTTTCAGCCGGTTTCCAAACCCGCCGGAGCCACGGTGAGAACAGGGACATCTTGCTGGAAGAGATATTGCAATTGCACGGAGGTTGCCGCACCAGGTAAGGGGGTAGATGATAATGAGGCTGGCTGACAAGGTAGCTATCGTCACAGGGGCAGGACGGGGCCTCGGGCGGGCCATCGCCTATCGGCTGGCCAGCGAAGGGGCCAGGGTGGTGGTAGACGACGTGAACCTCGACGCCGCTCAGCGGGTGGTTGAGCGGATCGTTGAGGCTGGAGGCGAAGCCTGGCCGGTGGTGGCGGATGTCTCCGTCGAAGCCCAGGTGAGGGACATGGTGGGCGAGACGTTGGAACGTTATGATCGTATTAACATTCTGGTCAACAACGCCACCGTGATCAAGACCGGTGCCCTGACCGAATTCGCCGACCGCGATTGGGAGTTGATGCTAGGCACCAACTTGAAAGGCGTCTATCTCTGTTGTCAGGCCGTCATTCCTTTCATGGCCGATTGGGGATACGGGCGCATCATTAACATCGCTTCGGTGGCTGGCATTGCCGGTGGCGCTCGCAACATCATCTACTCGGCCAGCAAAGGCGGGGTCATCGCCTTCACCAAGGCTCTGGCCCGCGAGGTGGGAGGGCTGGGGGTGCTGGTCAATGCTGTGGTACCGGGCTGGGTGGCCACAGAAGGCAACCCTCCCCGACCAGGTGTGCCAGCTTGGGAGAATTACGTAAGCCGTTGCCCTTTGGGTCGCGCTGTCAGGCCCGAAGAGGTGGCCGCTGCCGTAGCCTTTCTGGCCGGCGACGAAGCCAGTTTCATTAACGGCCATTCTCTGGTGGTAGACGGCGGCTGGAGTTAACTTTGAGGCGAGGGTCTTGGTCAAATATCCGGCGGTACCCAGTGGGAGCGCTTCGCGCTCCTTTTCAGTTAAGTCTTTGGCCGTCAGAATGATGACGGGGATGTGATGAGTAAGAGGTTAGGGTCGTGAAAGTGTCAGGGACTGGGTTGAGGAGCTTCTGGCTTGAGCTAGGTTGAATATTTCCGCCGCAATGTCCAGAGCAGCCTGGGGACGCCCCAGTCTCTGGGCTTTTTGGGCCATTTGGGTCAAGGTTTCGTTTTCCGGTTGGAGCCATTGGGCCAGGGTAGCTGCGATTAGTTGGGGCTTCTCAGTCAAAGTTCCTGCCCCCTTATTCATCACGTATTCTACATTGCCCTCTTCCTGGCCGGGGATGAAACCGCTTAGTAGGATAGGCAACCCGATGATGAGAGCTTCGCTGATGGTGGATGGACCCGCCTTAGTGACGATGACATCGGAGGCACCCATCAACTCTCGCATATTGGTCACGAAACCGAAAACAGTGGTTGGGATTTCCCAATCAACCTTCTCCAGACGTTGCCGCAGTCTCTTGTTGCGGCCGGCCACTACCACGAGCTGAGCGTTTATACGTGCCTTGGCTATAGCCCTGGCGATTTTGTGGACCTTGCCTATGCCCTCACCTCCTCCCACCACCAGGATGGTCGGCCGGTCTCGCTCTAATCCCAATTCATCTCGCAGGCTTTCTTTCTCTCCTACCCCTTCCGCGAACTTTGAACCGACAGGCAACCCCACGACCTTGACCTTTTCAAGGGGGAGCCCGCTGTCCAAGGCGCGATCCCTGGCTAGTTCGGTGGGAACCAGGCAGGAATCCGTCTCGGGGCAGAGCCAAAGGGGGTGGAGACTGACGAGATCGGTCACCACGGTGACAAAAGAAATGCGAAGGTCGGCTTCTTGTAAGGCTCGAATAGAGAAATAAGTGAGGACAGGGTGGACAGAGACGATGACGTCGGGGTTATTCTGGCGGAAGAAATCCTTCAGACTCTTTCTGACCATAGGCCAAAAGATTCTCACAAGGATGCTCATCCCGCGCCGATTGCTGGTTGAGCGGAAAATCAATTTCCAAAGGATGGTGCTGTGATTGACCAGGGGGCCGTACAATTGGCCAAGGCGGTTGATAGGGAAGGGGGTATGATTGGCCCAAGGGTCGGCAATCTCGACCCGACAAGCCTCACCGTACAACTGGTGCGTGGCTTCGGCGATGGCTTCAGCCGCGCTGCGGTGACCACCACCGGTGTCAGACATTACAATAAGGATTTTCTTGCTTGTCATTGGCTGTTCCCGTGCGATTCTGGCTGATTTCGTTTGGTGAGCGCGAGGTAGGTGCCGAGTCCACCTGTCACTGCTATTCCCCCGGCAATCAACAAGATCACTCGCGGGATACCGATACGGTCGGCCAAAGTCCCGATGAAGAGGGTGGGTGGCAGACCAGCTACGTTAGCCACGAGAAATTGCACGGCAAAGACCCGTCCTCTGACCTCCAGAGGTGTTCTCTCTTGCAGGGTGGTTTGGGCAGGGATGTTGACCAAAGCGATGGAGAAACCGAGAAAGACAGCCAGGACCATGACGGCTGTGGTCAAGCTGACAGTTGCTTGAGGGTAAGCCTCGAAGAGGGGCACGCTCAAAGTACGATGGCCCTGGCTCACCAGTCCAAGGGCGATCAGGGCGAGCACCATTATACCCAGCCCTACATTAATCAATATCTGTCGCTTGAACAGATAGCCGAAACGGCCAATCAGATAGGTAGCTAGCACTAAACCCAGGCCAGCCGGGGCAAAGATGTAGACAGCATCTTCGGGGCTCATCCCGAGCACCCGGGCAGCAAAACCGGGAACCAGCATGGCCATGATCAGAGCCAGGGTGGCGACTAGGGTCACGCGCAGCAGAGCGGCCATAACGTGGGGATGGGAGCCCACAAATTGCCAGCCTTCTCGCACCTCGGCCAATGCGCGCCTGATAGCTGAGCTGGCATAGGAATTCCTCGCAGGGCGGGGATTGTCTTTGGGCAAGAGGGCAACTAGGCTAGCGGCGCCAATATAGATTATGGCTATGCCTACGAAGGAGCCTTCCACACCCAACAGCTTTATACCAAGGGGGGCCAGGAATATCAGACCAACAACCGCTGAAGCGGTCAAGGTCAAGCTGAAAAGGGAGTTGGCTGCCAACAAATGTTGATGGTTGACTAAAAGGGGGATGGTGGCTGCTTCAGCGGGACTGAAGAATTGCCCGATGGCGGAGGCGATGAAGGTGATAGTGTAGATAGCTAGCAAGAGAGAGTAGCCCCCCAGGGTGCGCAAAACAAGGATGTAACTGCTGGCGGTTAAGATGCGTAAGACGTTGGAAGTTACCAGAATCCACTTGTTAGGAAGGCGATCTACAACCACACCGGCCACAGCGCTGAACAGCACAGCAGGCAGGCTCCAGGCCAGGATGACAATCCCCAACTGAGCGCTGGAGCGGGTGAGTTCCTCGATCAGCACCATCTGGGTGAAGTGGATGCCATTCATGGCCGTCTGCGATAGGATTTGAGCGCCCCACAGGAATAAGAAGTTGCGATTGTTGAGGACGATTGAGAAGCCGCGATTATCGGTCCGTGACATTGGGATCTCAGAGCGAAAAAGAAAACGTGGGAGAAGAACTGTTTGTCTCTTCCTGTTTCCTTCCTTCAGAGGTCGGGGGCAAAGGTTGGGGGGATCTCTTCTCCTCGGCTGACAAAGGTCTTGACGCTTTTCTCGAACTTGCGGCGTGGCAACAGCACACGATGGTCACACCGGCAGCATTTGAGGCCGATGTCAGCTCCCAGGCGTACCACCCGCCACTCATAACTGCCGCAAGGGTGTGGTTTTCTCAAGCGAACCACATCGCCCAGCCTAATCTCCATGACCATCGCTCCACTACCTTTCGATAAGCCAAATGATTATATCACAACCTGCCCATTATGGCTAGTCGGTGGGCTATGGCCGTTACATGCCTGTCCCCAACTAAAGCTCAAGTTTGCCAAAATCGTTACTTTGTGCTATAGTTGGGAACGTCGCCACTGTTTACTCCGATTCCAGGGGACAAACCGGCCCCGATGGGATGAGGAGACTTTGACAAGTGTCCAATTGAATCAAAGACCCAACTCGCCAGGAAATGCTGAGATCAGAGAAAGGAGACAGACTACCGTTGATGCACAGTTACGAATTGTACTTTATTGTTTACCCCGAGGCTGATGAAGAAGAGCTGACAGCTATCATTGACAAGATCACTCAAACCATCACGGCAAATGGTGGACAGGTGACTGAGGTGAATTCAAAGGGGAAGCGAAAGCTGGCATATCCGATCCGTAAATTCAAAGAGGGGCGTGATGTAGTGATGCAGACCCAGTTAGAGTTCGAGGGCATCCAGGAATTGGAACGCAGCCTGAAGCTTTCTGAACCAGTCATTCGCTATCTCCTTGTCAGGACAAATGAGTAGTTTGAGGGGGAGGTGATTCCTGTCACTTCGCTGAGTTAAGATCGTGGGCCTGTACCGCCTGTGCCGCAATAGTGGCGCAACGGTGGTGAAAGGAGAGCTACGAGATGGGAAGGGGTTTGAACAAGGTTATGCTCATTGGCAACCTGGGGCGAGACCCAGAAATGCGCTATACACCGAGCGGCAAGCCAGTCACATCTTTCAGTCTGGCTGCCAACCGCAATTGGGTCTCTGCTGACGGTGAACGTCACGATGAAACCGAGTGGTTCAATGTCGTAGCCTGGGGCAACTTGGCTGAGATTTGCAATCAACGCCTGAGCAAAGGACAAAAAGTCTATGTTGAGGGGCGCTTGCAGACCCGCAGTTGGGAAGATGGAAATGGTCAAAAACACTTTCGGACAGAGGTGGTTGCTAACGAGATGGTTATACTCACCGGCCGTCCAGAGCAGCTTGAAAGTTTGAACAGCGCCGAGATAGGCGCTGGCGATATTCCTTTCTGAATTTAGACAGGAGGTAATTTTGGCAGATAGAGGACGAAGTACACAAAGAGGGAGGGGACGTCGGAAATTCACGCCACCGAGGCGCAAGAGATGCGTTCTGTGCATAGATAGAATCGACGTCGTTGATTATAAGCAAGTGGGGTTTCTTCGCACCTTTTTGACAAATCGTGGCAAGATCAGGCCCCGTCATAAAACTGGTACCTGTGGCAAACACCAACGACGTTTGGCTGTGGCTATCAAGCGCGCCCGGCACCTGGCCCTTTTGCCTTACACTGCTGAGCACATCCGCCACTACCGGTAGTGTTGGTGCTCCAATAGGTGGTCCCAAAGGGCATAGGATATAGCGTCCTATGCCCTTCACTTGTAACTTGTACCCTTTGGAGGATTGAAGACTTTTCTGTCTGGAGAAATGGAATGGCAAAGAGAGCTAAGAAGCGAGTTAGTTTGACCAAAAAGCAAATAGCGCGGAGCAAAAAGGCGCGGCGAGAGCAGCGTATAATCACCCTTGGCCTGACAGTTGTGTCTGTAGTGATTGCGGTTGTGCTTGGCCTGGGCCTATACCAGGAATACGTGGCAAAGCCGGCTTCACCGGTAGCCGTTGTGAATGGGGTGCCCATTCGTACCGATACCTATCAGAAGATGGTGCGCTACCGTCGCTTCCTTATGCTCAACTATATCGCTAACCTCCAGGCCCAGAAGGCTCAGTTGGACCCTGCCGATGAAAGCTCTCAGTTCATGGCTCAATACCTTCAGCAGAGCATTGATGAGGTCCAGAGACAGATGACAATCCTCGATATGCAAGTGCTAGATAATCTAATTGATGAGGAGTTGATACGTCAGGAGTCGGTCCCAAACGGTTTGAGTGTGGCAGAACAGGAAGTAAACGACGCCATTCGACGAGAAGTGGCCAGAGGAGCGGGCTTTGTGACCGTGCCGGACGCCACAGCTACTGCTGCCGCGGCGGTAGAAGCCACGGCGACGGCTGCCTTTTTCACCCCTACTCCCTTGCCGACTGCCACTCCCACTTTAACGGTCACGGAGGCTGTTAGTCCTACCACTCCCACTCCTACCGTGCCTCCCCCCCCCATGCCAACGCCTCACGTCATGACCGAAGGTGAATTCCTGGAACGCTACAAGGCAATGCTGGATGCCCTACGTAAAGAGGCGGGGTTGAGTGAGGCTGACTACCGTAAGACCATTGAGGCCAATCTCCTCTATAGCGAGCTTCAGGACCTTTTTGCCAGCCGGGCGCCGACGACCGAGGAACAGGTCCACGCCCGTCACATTTTGGTGGAGACGGAGGAGGAAGCCCAGACCGTGCTGGCACGGCTGGAAGCGGGAGAAGATTTCGTCTCTCTGGCCAAAGAGCTTTCGACTGATGAGGGCACCAGAGAAGACGGTGGAGACCTGGGCTGGTTCCCCCGTGGGGTGATGGCGCCAGAGTTTGAAGAAACTGCTTTCGCTTTGCAGCCAGGAGAGACGAGCGAGATAGTGCAGACCAGCTTCGGCTACCATATCATTCTGGTCGAGGAGCGCGATCCTGATCGTGAGTTAGAGCCTTACCTTCTGGAGCAGCGTCAGATTTCGGCTCTCAGCGAGTGGCTGGAGGAGCAGCGGCAGTCAGAGGCGGTCGAACGTCACTGGTCTTCGGATAAGGTACTACCGGCGGCCGCTGGGCAGTAGCTGGGATCTAGCATCGTTTGCCAAGCGGAGCGAAAAAAGGTGAAATAGGGCACCATTTACCATTGTTGCACCACGTGTGAATGAATGGAGGAAATCAAGGATGGTAGAGGATCTGATCGTTATTGGTAGCGGTCCGGCCGGCCTCACAGCCGGCATCTATGCTGGCCGTGCCCAACTGTCCCCTTTGCTCATCACCGGCAGCGCTCTGGGTGGCCAGATGGCCCTTACCAATGAGATAGAGAATTATCCTGGTTTCCCAGAAGCCATATCTGGACAGGAGCTGACCCAGTTGATGCAGAAGCAGGCTGAGCGTTTCGGCACCAGAGTGGAGATGGACGAGGTCACTGGGGTAGATTTCTCCGTGCATCCTTTCAAGGTCAAAACCTACGCTCAAGAGTACGAAGCCAAGGCTGTGATTATAGCTACGGGAGCCTCGCCCCACAAGCTGGGTGTGCCCGGCGAGGAAGAATTCGCCGGCCGGGGTGTCTCTTATTGTGCTACCTGCGACGGCTTCTTTTACCAAAACCGAACGGTGATCGTCGTCGGCGGAGGCGATGCGGCCGTCGAGGAGGCCATGTTCCTGACCAAGTACGCCAGTAAGGTCTATCTGGTGCATCGTCGTGACCGCCTGCGGGCTGAGAAAGTTACCCAGGAGCGAGCCTTCAAGAACGAAAAGATCGAGTGGGTTTGGGATTCAGTGGTCACAGAGATTCTGGGGCCAGAAAATAAAAACGAGGGCGTGGCGCAGGCCCACATCAAGAACGTCAAAACTGGTGAGGAGTCTTTTCTCAAAGCCGACGGGGTATTTATCTATATCGGCAACGTGCCTAACACCCAATTCCTGGGTGAACAGGTGGAGTTGAACGAGCGTGGCTACATTGTCACTGACCGGAAATGCCGCACCAGTGTGCCTGGGGTCTTTGCCGCTGGCGATGTCCAGGAGTGGGTTTTGCAGCAAATTGCCACCGCCGTCGGATCGGGGGCCATGGCGGCTATGGAAGCCGACAAATTCATCGCTGAACTGGAGGGTACGGCCTATCCGGAGAGAACGACCTAGCCATATCTTTGGGGGAGAAACCCCAATTTGACAAAATCACTCAAGGAGGATAATTAGTTAGAATGGTCATTACTAAGGACATGCCCATTGGGCAGGTTGTACAGAAGTATCCCAAGACAGTGGAGGTCTTCTTGCGTCACGGTCTAATGTGTTTCGGCTGCGCCATAGCCCAGTTTGAGAACGTGGAGCAAGGCGCTATGGCCCATGGCATTGACGTTGAGGCCCTGATGAAAGACCTCAATGCTGCTGTGCCAGAGGTGGCAGGGAGCGAACAGTAGCGGGGAGGCGCCGACTATCACGAGATCCCAATACGAAGTGGATTTGCACATCCATTCCACCTGCTCTGATGGGAGCTTTACACCCAGGAAGATCGTTGAACTGGCCAAGGCCGCAGGGCTCAAGGCCATCGCCATCACTGACCACGATACGGTGGAGGGCGTGGCCGATGCCGTGACCAGCGGGGAGGAGAGCGGTATAGAAGTAGTACCCGCTGTTGAGCTGAGCATCAAGAACGAGCCAGAGAAGGATTTTGTTGAGCTTCACTTGCTGGGCTACTTCATTGACCATCAGGATGAGGAACTCAAGGACATCCTTGATAGGATCGTGCAGGCGCGCATTGAGCAGAAGATCAGGCAGATAAAGGTGTTACAGGACGATGGCATTGATGTAAGCGTCGAAGAGGTGTTCTCTCTGGTGGGGGGAGTACCCGGGCGTCCCCACATCGCCGAGGTGGTCATGCGCCGCAACCCAGGCCGCTTTGCCTCCAAAGAGGAACTCTTTGCTGAGTATCTGACCGTGGGCGGCAAGGCTTACACCAAACGCAGTTTCTCCCTCACCCTGGCTGAGGCCGTTCAGGCGGTTGTGAAAGCGGGGGGCGTGCCTGTCCTGGCCCATCCCGGTGCTTACGACAAAGTGAAGGACATCGAAGCCATGATCCACCGGGCGCAGGAGACAGGGGTGCAAGGGCTGGAGATAGCCTACACCTATAACAAGAACCGCCCTCACTACGGAATGGCTCTCACTGAAATGCAGGCCCTGATGTCCCGCTTCGAGGCATTGGCTGATAAGTTGGGTCTGGTCAAGACGGGTGGCTCCGATTTTCATGGAGAGAGGAAAGACATTGAGCTGGGTGAAATGGGCATGACCTGCGTAGAGTTCCAAAAGTTGAAAACGAAATCCTCATACCCTTTTCCGAGAAGACTCTAATCGTAAGGGAGGCGTCGCACCATGGATCATGTCCAGGGGCTGAAGTGTATGATTTGTGGAGCAGAGTATGGAGTAGACGAGGTGATGTACGTCTGCCCCAAACACGGCGATGAGGGCATCCTGGATGTCATCTACGATTACGGTCTCATCGGCCAACGGCTGACCAGGGAGAAGCTGGCTGCTGATCCTACCGGCTCTATCTGGCGCTACAAACCGCTGTTGCCGGTGAAAGCCGATAGTCCCGTGCCTCCATTGCAGGTGGGCTGGACACCTCTTTACCAGGCCCGGCGACTGGCGGAGCAGTTGGGCTTGCAGCATCTGTGGGTCAAGGACGATGGCCGCAATCCCACGGCCTCTTTCAAAGACCGGGCTAGCGCCGTAGGAGTGGTCAAGGCCATGGAACTGGGGTGGGACATCATCACTGCCGCCAGCACTGGCAACGCCGCCTCGTCACTCTCGGGCCTCTCGGCCAGTGTGGGCATCAAGAACATGATCTTTGTGCCAGAGACCGCGCCCCAGGCCAAGATCGCCCAATTGCTGGTCTTTGGGGCTACGGTGATCGCTGTCAAGGGCACCTACGACCAGGCCTTTGATCTCTGCCTGGCTGCCACTAAAGAGTACGGCTGGTACTGCCGCAACACGGCTTACAATCCCTACCTCTCTGAGGGCAAAAAGACGGCCGCTCTGGAAGTCTGCGAGCAACTGGGGTGGGACGCGCCAGATCGCATCTTTGTTTCGGTCGGCGACGGCTGCATCATTGGCGGACTGTGGAAAGGACTGAAGGACCTCGTGGCTCTGGGCTTCATTGAGAAGATGCCCAGGCTGATGGGCGTGCAGGCTGAGGGATCAGCCGTCCTGCACGCCGCCTGGCAGAAGGGTACCGAAGAGATCAAACCTATCGTGCCCCACACCCTGGCCGACAGCATCTCGGTGGGCATCCCCCGTGATCGGCTCAAGGCTCTCAGGGCGGTGCGTGACACTGAGGGTGAGTACATCACTGTCAGTGACGACGAGATACTGGAAGCCATGCGTGTCTTAGCCCGGGGGGCGGCCGTATTTGGCGAGCCAGCCGGGGTGACGGGCTTTGCCGGCTTGCAGAAGATGGTGCGCCAGGGCAGAATCAGTCCTAAGGAACGCATCGTGGTGCTGGTGACCGGTAACGGCCTCAAGGACGTGGGCAGCGCCATCAAAGCCAGCGGGGCACCCTATCTCATCGAACCCTCTCTGGATGACCTGAAGAGTTTGATGGGCAAATTAACCCGCTCCTGGAATTGACAGGGGGCGATAAGACGTGTATACTCTAGGGGTAAGCGTTCAGACCTCCAAGGTAATGTCGGATTGTTTTCAGCCACCTATGCTCAGGTGAGGTTCGCAGTCGAATGTTAGGTAGATATTCCCTCTGGATATTTGGGGTTTGTCTGGCCGGTATCCTTATTGGAGTCCTGGCTGCTGCTCGTTATGCCAGAGAAGCTAAAACCTCCCAATTTTACTTTATCCGCGAGCAGGCAAGGATCAAAATGGGTCGGGTCATGATCGTTGTCGGCTTTTTAGTTGTTGTAACCAGTGCCCTGGGTATACTGCTGTTCGTGTCCAACGCGTTCACTCGCGTTGCCCAGGATAGACCAACGCCAACGCCAACTCTAACGCTGAGCCCCACTACGCCGGCAACGGCCGTTGTTGCTGCTTCCCCAACCCCCGTACTGTCCCCCACACCGAAGCCGGCTGCCACCGTCTCTCCCAGCCCAACTGTCATTCCCACCGTAAGCACCCCAACTTTGACTCTCACTCCCATCGTGGGAGTTAAGACTCCTTCACCTGATGCAACTTTCGGTGAAATCATCCTGGCTCGAGGTGTGACCGACGACAACAAGCCCAAAGGCCCTGGTACGGTCTTTCCCGATGGTATTTCACAGTTGTATGCCTTCTTTGACTATCAGGATCTGGCCAATGGCGTGCTCTGGACTCAAGTCTGGCATCGGAAAGGGAAAGAGATCGGCACTGAGAGCAGCTTATGGGAATGGGGCTCACACGGGACTGCCTGGATTTTCTTCAAGCCCGTCGCTGGATA
>SOHZ01000541.1 GCA_004377365.1 Anaerolineales bacterium
TCTCGCCCTTCGTGACTTTCGCCCCTTTTCGTGGTTTTCGTGTTTCAGAGTCCCCCGCCGACAAGGAACTCTGCCAGCGGCAAATCGAGGCCACGGACTGGCAGATTGACGCGCTGGTGTATGAGTTATATGGGTTGACGGAGGAGGAGATTACATATGGTGAAGAAAGAGGGATAGCACAGGAGTGAGTGATGCCAAACACCTATTTGTTCTACATTGACGAAAGCGGGCAACGTGAGTATGGTCGGACCTCACGCTACTTCGCCCTCTGCGGGTTGGGAGTCCCGGTTGAATCGTGGCAATTGCTCAACAACAATATCCACACCCTCAAGCTATCCTACTTTGGCACACCTTCCGTGGAAATCAAATCGGTCTGGCTGCGCCGGCCGGAAGCCAGGAAGAAGCACTACCTGGAGCTATACGATATCACAGAGGCCAAGTTACAAGAATGCGTAATTAGGCTTTACGAAGTCCTTGGCCACCTATCACTGGTCCTGTTTGCCTCTGTCGTGGACAAAGTACAGATGACGCAAATGTATACCACACCTCAGAACCCTAGCTCGCTGGCCTACCGGCATATATTTGAACGATTCCAGCACTTTCTCGAGAGCCAAGACGACGCCACATACGGTATAGTGATCTTTGACAAAATCCATGATGCCACTTTCCAAACCAAAGGCTACGAGAACTTGTTGACCCGCCAGCATCTACGATATCTTCAGCAGGGAACAGATTTCGTTCAGATTGATAACATTGTGGAAGGGCTGCTGTTTATTCCCTCTTCCGAGAACAACTTTGTACAGCTTGCTGACCTGTGCGCCTATAACCTGTTTCGACAGTTCAGGGATCATGGTAGGCAATGGGATACTCCGACAGCGGATAGGTGGCCCCTGTATGGCTATTTCAGCCGTATTGTACATCAGTTCTACACCGGGCCTGGTAACGTCCTGTCAGGCTTTGGTATCAAGAAGTATCCCGATCACAAAAAGCTGGAGATGCCAAGAATCAACTGGGTGTTAGCAGAGGACGAGTTCCTTGGATGGGGCGTATACCAGAGAGGATGTGAATCCATACCGGACTTTTAGGATCGGACAGACAATAAATAAAGACGGGATTGATGGTGCTCCACCAACTGCATCACCAATAGCACCTCAGGTGCCATAGACACAGGGGAGGACCCTCCCGTCGCTTACATTTCTATCATACCACTGAATCTCACAATTGTCAAGAGGTTCTCCCGGAAAAACTACAAGAGGACTTTATGACTCAACACGACATCATAGACAACCGCACCCGGGAGCTGGCTCCCGAAATCAACAACTTTCTGGCCGATAGCATCCGCGCCCACTTTGCCGTCGGTTGCAGGTCAACCCGCAGCCTCGAAGCCGAAGGCAGTTGAAACAAAAGCAACGACTAATGACTATTGAAATCACACTTCCAACCGAGTTCACCCAGGATCACGCCTCCGCGCTGGGCCAATACTTTCAGAGCGAAACCAGGCTCAACCGGAGCCAATGGGAGTTGGTCTGGGACGGAGTGGAACCGCCGAACTCGTCACTGGCAAGGGGTGGCCATACTCAAACCAGCCTTCTGGGCGGCGTTGGATGGCAAGACCAGGCCATCGCAGTTGGAAGAGGTGCTCGATATCCTGCCCGACGTTGCCGAAATCCGAGTTGACACCCAAGAGCTAGTGGTGGTAGAATACCAGCAGTGGAAAGAACGCGTCAAAACTCGACAGGAAAGAGGTGAATAATGGACAAACCCATTGTCGGTCACATGGACACCGAAAAGTTTGAGACTATGATCGAGACCTTCATCGAGCATCGCTCCGGTGAGGACGACCGGTTGCCAGCTCAGACCTTCTTCGAGTTGCTGGCCGAGCGACAGGCAGACACGGAACCTTTGGAGATCTACGTCGCGTGGTTGGAGACAGGGCCTGTCATCACAACCTCCCCAGATGCTCCCCTGACGATTGAAGGCAATCGCATCCGCTTCAAAGATGGTCGCGAGTTGATCCTGCGCTTCGACCTGGACGAATCAGGAACGGTCTCTACCTAACCATGCCTCACGACATCATAGACAACCGCACCCAGGAGCTCGCTCCCGAAATCAACAACCTCCTGACCAATAACATCCATGCCCTTTCTGCCCTCCGCGCTGATACTTGCTACCCTTCCCAAGCCATGATACAGTCCCCCTACACACGAAAAGGAGCGCCTGAACCCGGACCGACCCCATTCCACAACCGACTTTCACCCGCACAACCCACACCTTGCCCTTCGACAAGCTCTCGCCGCGCGACTTTGAGCGGCTGTGCCTGTGGCTGGTCGAGCGCGAAGGGTACGAGCGCGCCGAGCACCTGGGCGCAGCGGGCCGCGACCAGGGCTGCGACATCGTCGCCTGGTGCGAGGGCGCGCTGGCTACGGCCAGGCCGAGTTGACACCGAGAAGTTGGTGGTGGT
>SOHZ01000270.1 GCA_004377365.1 Anaerolineales bacterium
ATGCCCGACGGGACGACGGAAGTGATTTTGCGAGAGAGAGGGCAGGAGAATTGAGGCAGATGGAGGAAAGAAAGGGCTGGAGAATTGATCCCTACTTGCTTTTGACGCTTTTGCTGACCGTCTTTGCCCTGGGTCCGCTTCTGCAGCCCGGCTATCTCTGGGGTGCCCACGACGCGCGGCACAACGTCTATTTTCTCTTCGAGTTCGACCGCTCTATCCAGGATGGCATCTGGTATCCCCGCTGGGCCCCGGATTTCACCTTCGGCTACGGCTATCCCTTCTTCAACATCTACGGCCCTCTGGCTTCTTACGTGGGCGAGGTCTTTCACCTTATCGGCTTTGACTTTGTGAGCTCGGTCAAGATTGTCTTTGGTTTGTCCATCGTGTTCTCTGGGCTGGCTATGTACCTCTTCGCCCGTCGTTTGATGGGACCGAAAGCGGGCCTGGTGGCTGCTTTGGTTTACGTCTATGTCCCCTACCACGTCTTTGATCTCTACGTGCGTGCCGCCCTGGCCGAGTCGGTGACCTATGTCTTCGTACCCCTGGTCCTGTGGGGCTGCTACGAGACGGTGCAGAATCCACGCCTGACCAACATCGTCGGCCTGGGCCTGGCCTACGCCGGGCTGATGTTTACCAACAATGCCATCACCTTGATGTACTCCCCTCTGTTGGCTGCCTATCTCATTATGCTGGTGCTGGCTAAAATCAACCAGACTCAGCCTCTGCGTGAACTCTCCAAGGGGTCCTTCCTCCCGCTCATGGCTAACCTCCTGCGCATTTCTATCCCCCCTCTGGTGGGCCTCCTTTTAGGATTTGGCCTCAGCGCCATTTTCTGGATTCCAGCTCTGACCGAATTCAAACACGTGCGCGTAGACCAGTGGTATGCGGGGCGCTACGATTATCGCGACGACTTTGTCTACTTCTTCCAGCTCTTTTCTCCCACCTGGGGCTTTGGGACCAGTGGACCCGGCCCAGGCGACACAGTCAGCTTCCAACTGGGGGCTGTGCCTTTTGTCCTCTCGGTCTTGTCCCTGGCCGTTCTGAAGCGGGTCAAAGACTGGGCTCTACGGCGACAAATCCTCTTCTTCCAGGTTGTCACTTTGGCCGCCATCTTCCTCCTTTTGCCCGTTGCGGCCACAACCTGGGAGCTCTTGAGCCCGGTGCGCTTTGCCCAGTTCCCCTGGCGATACCTGACCTTCACCGTCCTTTCCACAGCCGTGTTGGCCGGCTCCATAATTCGTGAAAATCCCAAACCCCAATTCCCAAATCCCAAATCATATCCCTACCCCTTGCTCATTTTAACCACCCTCATCATCCTGGGCAGCTATCCCTATCTCCAGGCAGAGATCACTGAACCGGCCGAGGGACCGGTCTCGCTGGCGGGGCTGATGCTTTTCCAGCAGAGCGCTGACGAGATGACCGGTTCGACGGCGTGGGTGAAGGAGATACCAGGGTGGTCGCCCATGGCCGACAACTACATAGCTGGCCTGCCGGTGGAATCCAAGCTGGACCAAAGCACCGTGCCCGAAGGAGCTGCAGCCGCGGCCCGAGACTGGAGTACGATTCACGAATTCGTGCAATACAAGGCTTCCATCCGCGACGATAAGCACTTTACTCGGCTCACCTTCAACTTGTTCTATTACCCTGGCTGGCGGGCTTATGTGATGCAGAAGCACGACCGAGGTTTGGGCATCGTCGGCGAGGTGGAAATCGAGCCCGAAGACGGTCCTCTGGGACGGATCACCGTTGAGGTGCCGGGCAACCGGCGCTACCTCCTTTTGCGCTTTGAAGACACGCCGGTGCGCATTTGTGGTAAGTACATTTCCCTGGCCAGTGTGATTATCGTGTTGCTGACCTTTGTGGGGCAGGCCTACCTGAGGAGGCGCTATGGGACGTCTTAGACGTCTGGCCAGGCAGTGGCCTCTCGCTAAAGGTGACGCTAACGTGATCCTGGTGGTGGCTTTCTCCCTCTTCGCCTGGGCGCCACTCCTCACACCGGTCTATTTCCTCAAGGCCCACGATGCCGCCCACAGTGTCTTCTTCCTGACCGAGTTCCACCAGGGCATACAGGACGGCTACCTCTACCCGCGCTGGGGTCCCGACCACGGCCTTGGCTACGGGTATCCCACTTTTGTTTTCTATGCCCCCCTGCCTTACTACGTGGCCGAGGTCTTTCACTTGCTGGGAGCTGGTCCTACTGCCGCCATCAAGATCACCTACGCCCTGGCTTTCATTTTGTCAGGCCTGACCATGTACGCTTTCGTCAAACGCCTTTGGGGGCCCAAAGCGGGGCTGGTGTCGGCGGTGATCTATACCTACGTACCCTATCGTCTGGTGGACACCTACGTGCGCTGCGCCTTCTATGAGTCTTGCGCCTTCGTCTTTTTCCCTCTGATCTTGTTGCTTTTCCTGGAGTTGGTGGAGACCGGTCAACGGCGCTACCTGGCTCTGGCCGCCCTGGCCTACGCTGGCCTGATCTTAACCCACATCGTGACCGCTTTCCTCTTCACCCCTCTCTTGATGGTCTACGTGCTCTGGCTGGTGTTGCGCCAAGCCAGGCAAAATCTACGGCAATGGCTCCGCCTGAGTAGTCTCTCCCTGGCTGCGGCTGTCCTAGGGCTGGGCCTTAGTGCCGTTTTCCTGCTGCCTATCCCAGTCGAGAGGAACTTTATTGCACAAGAACAGTGGACCAGGGCGACCTATAGTTATGACCAGCATTTCGTCTACCCTTTCCAGTTGCTCTCAGCTTTCTGGGACTATGGCTACGCCGTCGAGGGTCCCGAAGACGCCATGTCTCTGCAATTGGGCCTGGTGGCTGTTACCCTGGCCCTAGTAGCTACCGTTCTGGCTCTCTGGCGGCGGACATTTGAACGAGGGACGGTTCTGTTTTTCCTGGGCCTCACTCTAGTGATCATCATGGCCATGTTGCCCCCCTCCCTCCCGTTATGGCGGCTTCTGCCTGTGGCTGCTCTGGTGCAATTCCCCTGGCGGCTGCTGGCCCTGACGTCTTTCACCCTTTCTGTGCTGACTGGAGCCGTAGTGCCTGGAGCAGAAGGAGAGAGAGGGCGTGACTCAGCCACAAATCCTGGCCTCTACGTCTTGCTCCTGGTGGTTATTTTGGCCAGCTTTGGCTACACCCTCCCGGAGTACACGGAGCTATCGCCCCGCCTGGAGACGCCAGCGGCCCCCCTGGACTTTGAACTGGCTCACCCAGATATGGTCAGTATGGTAGCCTACACTCAGGAACAGCCTCGCAGTACGCCGCTGGTGGCCCAGTACCTGGCTGGCGAACCGTTAGTGAAAGCCCACACCCTCACCGAAGGGGCGACGGTGGAGATGGTCCGCCACGGCGGAGGCTCAGAGGAGATCATTGTGCGCTCATCCCAGGAGGCCACAATACAGTTCTATACTTATTATTTCCCTGGTTGGCGAGGCTACGTGGATGGCCAGGAAGTGCCCATCCGCCCGGAAGAACCCTATGGCCTGATCACCCTGGACGTGCCCGCTGGGGAGCACCAGGTCAAAATCCGTTTCGGCGATACCCCCATTCGGGTGGTCGGCAAGGTGATTTCGCTGCTGAGCTTCGGGCTCAGCCTCTTCCTGCTCAGAGATGATCTTAGAAGGGCGTTGTCGCGTGGGAAAAGGGGGAGCTCGTATTGAACAAGAAGGAGCGTAAGATTCCCCGCCTGAACTTGTCTGAGCTACCCGCCGTTCCCTTGGGTATCGCCCTGCTGGTCATTGTAGCCTTGGTGGGCCTGGGGGTGACCAGACCCTGGCAGCACGCCGATCAGAACGAGGCAGCCGCCGTCACCCTCACGGCCACGGATGCGCCGACGCTTACCCCGGCGCCTACGGCCACCCCAACGAGCACAGCTACTTCTACATCCACTCCGACCGCCACTTCCACCGCTACCCCCACACCAACGCCTGTCATCTATGTCGTGCAATCTGGCGACACTTTGCTTTCCATTGCCATCGAGTACGGCACCACAGTGGATGCCCTTTTGCAAGCCAACGACCTCGACGAACGGCAGATGATCTACCCGGGCCAAGAGTTGGTCGTCGTCCCCCCTGCGCCGACCGCTGAGGTCCCTTCGACTTTGCTCAGGACAAGCCCACCCACTCCCACCCCCGAGCCGATCCGGCTTCTGACCCATATCGTGAAGGCTGGCGAAAACCTGACCTCCATCGCCACCGACTATGGCACCACGGTGGAGGCCATCGTAGCAGCCAACCACATCGAGGACCCGCGCTCACTACGCACCGGCCAGGAGTTGATCATCCCCCTGGCGGGCTCGGTGGGCGGCCCTACGCCCGTGCCCGGTGCTCCCACTGCGCCACCCCGTGGAACGGAGACAGTCTTCCATGTGGTCCAACCCGGCGAGAGCCTGCTCGGCATTGCCCTTCAATATGACACCTCGGTGGAGGTCATCATGGCCGCCAACAACATTGCCGACGCCCAGTGGATCTTTGCCGGTCAAGAATTGATCATCCCCCTGGGCACCCCCACCCCTGTCCCCACGCCCACACCGCGTCCCACGCCTACCCCCACCCCCGGCCCACCGTACGCGGCCCCGGACCTGCTCGACCCGGCCGAGGGAGAGACCTTTCGAGGCGAGAAGGCCGGCATTGTGCTGAATTGGGCCTCGGTGGGCATCCTGGCCGAGGACGAGTGGTACATCCTGCGTCTGCGCCTGATGACCGAGCCGGTCTATCAGCATCCCAGCGTCTGGACCAAGACCACCAGTTGGCGGGTGCCAGCCTCGCTATACCCTTCGGCTTTGCTTTTCGACCCTTCGACAGGGCTCAGGACAAGCTCTGCTCAGGACAAGCTCAGTACAAACCCTTCAACTACGTTCAGGACAGGCCCTTCAGTGGAGGCTGAATCGCACCTGTTTCGCTGGGACGTGACCGTGGTGCGCCACACAGGCACCAGGCCCGACGGCAAGCCAGACGGTATCGCCATCAGCCCCATGAGCGCCACTCGAAGCTTCTTCTGGTATTAGGATCATGTTCCAAACGGCATGACACAGGCCGTATCTTTTCGTTTCTTTGGGCGGTATATATTGTGCCATAGGAGCCATCTTCTTCTCCGAGGTTCGGATAGGGCCCTTGTTGAAGAAGAGAGGCTCCTATTTTCAATTGCAGAGAAAAGGGAAATGGGCCATGCTGTGTCCAGTAGGTAGAATATTCTCAGCGAAAAGTCGGTTGGTGCGCATAGTCGCTGGATCAAGTTGCTCGGAGTCCCGTCGTTCGGCTGAGCGTTCGACAGCCGGTCGAGTATTTTGAGGAGGGGAGAAAGAGAAAAGGGGGCAATGGGAAATAGTGGGATGCTCAGATCTGCATTATACCCCAGTCCAAAAAACGCGTTCTGTCAGTTCTGTCCAGGACGGTTCAGTGGGCTCACCATGCTTACCTCAAGGCCGCCAGACTGGGGTCTGGTCATTGGTCTCGTTGTTGGTCAGATTGACGACTTCCCCCCCCGCATCGTTCATGGCGTAGATGTCCCAATCCCCATCGCGAATGGAATAAAAGATGATCCTGCTCCCATCGGGTGACCAACTGGGCCCGTGGTCATCGGCCATGGATTCGTTGCTCAGATTCCTCAACTGTTCTCCGTTACGATCCATGACGTAGATCTCTGAATTTCCATCGCGGGTGGATTCAAAAGCTATCCATTGTCCATCGGGTGACCAGGTGGGAGCGATGTCGTTCTCTGTATGCTCGGTCAGCCTGATGGGCAGGGAACCGTTGCTGTCCATGACGTATATTTCCCAGTTGCCATCCCGTGTGGAGCAGAAGGCTATCTCTGCCGCATCGGGTGACCAGTAGGGAGTCCAATCATCGGCCTCGTCCTCGGTCAGCCTGGTCACACCTGAGCCATCGGTCCCCATAGCATATATCTCCCAGTTGCCATCGCGATACGAGACGAAGGCGATCCGCTCCCCATCAGGCGACCAGGAAGGCATCCAATCGTCGGCTGGATTGTTGGTCAGGTTGACCTGATCGCGGCCATCGGGGTCCATAACGTAAACCTCGCGGTTCCCATCGCGGGTGGAGACGAAGGCAATGTGCTCCCCATCGGGTGACCAGGCTGGGGTTGTGTCGTCCCCCTCGCTGTCAGTCAAGACGGTGACGTTAGCGCCATCAGAGTCCATGACACAGATTTGCCAGGAATCAGCTCTCTTCTCCTTGCACATATAGGCGATGGCCGGTATGGTGCGGGCAATGACGATGGGACGCGTAGGAGTGGGAGCAAGGGTCGGGGTGAAAGTAGGGCGCATTTTCTGGCTGACGGCTGTGGCCGTCAGGCTGGTTGGTGTGGGCGCTCCTTCAATGAGCTCCCTGCTGGCAAGCCAGGAGGAAACTGCTAGCGCGCTCAACAAAACTGCGGCAAAGGCCAACATGACGATGATCCAACGGACCCACCAGGGGTGGGTTTCTGGCCCGGTCAGGGGCTGTGCCTCACGCAGTTGCGTTCTAGTTAGCCGCCGGGATTCGGAGGGTTTAGCTTTGGTGGGCCATCGTATTTCCCGGTAGACCTCATCAGGTCTTTTGCTCCTGCCTAACCAGATTCGCAACAGGTCTACGTTAAATCTATAACTGAGGGCTCCCAGGCGCTCCAAGATGTCGCGCGCCACCAGCGAGTCCAACGCTTCGGCTACCTCGTTCTGATCTGCTCGTATCCCCCGTCTGGATAGGGCGCTGCTCGCGTCCTGCGGGGTGGCGATGCCGTGTCCCCCGCGCAAAGCCCCCAAAGTAGCCAAGACGATTTTTTCCTGAGACGAGGATGCCTCCCAGAGTTCATCGAAGTCAGGTATGCCCAACTCTAGCAGTTCGTCTACAACACCATCAACGTCCGACAGGGTCGCCCGTCCGCTCCTGGCGCAGCGGTTGAAGAGGGTGTAACAGAGGAGCTGGATGAAGTAGGGATGGTTCGAGGTCAATTCCGTGATGCGCCTGGCCACACCTACATCGTAACCCAGCATACCGCTCACCGGTTCCCGGATGAGTCTGGCGGTTTCTGTGCTGGTCAAGGAGCCAAGTTTACGATAGGCGGCTGTGGCGAAGAGGCGGGGATGCTCTCCCTCAAAGTCCCTTGGATGGCGGAGAGCCAGGATCAATCTGATCCAGGATTCATTCCTCAGTACATCGGCCAGATAGGAAAGAAAGGCGTGGGCTAACTCCACTCCCCAGATGTTGGCCAGAGCCTCCAGGTTATCGGCCATCAACACCAGTTGCCTGTCGCTGAGGCTCTCTCGGACCTGGGGGAGGAAGTGGTCAGTCAGGTATGAAGTGTCTTTCTGCACGTCATCCAGGGATGGTTCGGCCAGGGTCAGGTCATGCGCTTCACGCAACATTGAGACCATCTCGACGGCTACCTGCCAGAGCAGGCCAGACAGGTCCTTTTGCCTTGTGTTCCGCAGGTCTAGGAATATGGAGACGTAGCCTGGAGGGAGGTGGTGACTGAGATGTCTCAGCAGCGAGGTCTTGCCGATGCGCCGTGGCCCGTGCAGTACAAAGACGCGCCGGCTGCCGACCAGGTTTTCCCTGACCCAGGCCAGGACGTCATCATGGCCGAAGAACATCTTCTCGCTCACTGGCTGGCTGGTATCATAGGGGTTGACTAATTC
>SOHZ01000500.1 GCA_004377365.1 Anaerolineales bacterium
TCCGCTCAAGGCCAAGCCATCGAGAGTGCGGCCAACCAGTTGGAAAGCGCGCCTGCCCCCAGCACCGTGCGTTTCTATCTGCGCACCGAACTAGTGAATGTGACCACGCTGGAGGCCCTGGGTGCCATCGCCCAGGGCCGTTTCGTTGTCCTCTTAATGACATTGACTGAACTATTGACCAGGCATGCGACTGATGCGAATGTGACCAGGCTGCACGACGACAAAGGCACCAAGGAGTCGCTTGCCTTGCTCCCGCACGAGCCGCCTGACAGTCTGAACCAGGGTCTGGCGAGCGTTGCCAGGGAAGCGGATCAAGATGACACCGGCCGATTCGGCATGACTGACGAAGACCAGCCAGCCAAAGTCTTTATCCTCTGTCAGCAGGATACGTTTCTCGCGACTGGCTTGATCAATCAATTCGCGGTCGTCGGAGCGGCACGTTGTTTCGCTCACGGCGAGGACATCATAGCCCTCTGCCCGCAAAGCGCGCACGACGGCAAAGTCACAGCTTTCGTCGGCCAGAAAGCGCAGGGCAAAGGCATCCATCAGGCCGTTTGTAACAGGATGGTTTCGTGGGCTAGCGAGTGGGCGGCATAAGCCAGCGCGGCCTGGATGTCCGCCCGGGTCAGGCGCGGATATGCATCCAGTAGGTCGGCCTCTGTAGCACCTTCGCTAAGCTTGCGGATGATGAGTTCTACCGGAATGCGCGTCCCGCGAATCACTGGTTTGCCCAGCATAACGGCGGGGTTGATTTCGATACGCTCTGTCAGAAATGGGGACATGGTGTTTATCCTTTCCGCATCTTTGGTTTGTTGGCCTACTCTACTATATTATATCACATTCCACCTTCTTGACAAAACCGCCCCTTTAGCCTATCATTAGGGCAGGACTTTAATGGACCTCAGAGTTATCGGACTGTCTGCTAACAGTTCGTTCAATAATGACATGCAATCATGCAAGAGCGACGGAGACTCACCAATCTAGTCCTGGCTCTAGGGGCGGTGGCCCTGGGTGCCATCGCCCAGGGCCGTTTCGCTGCCAGGGAGCTTGGGGACGCTCTCATTCTCTATGCGGTGGCTGTCATAGTGTTCATCTATGCCAGCCGCCCCTGGGAGAAGGTTGAGGTTGAGAAGACATCTGGACCACTGTTGCGGTCATTCGACGGACGTGATGTTGCGGGAGCTGAACCACCGGCAGAGCCCTTGGTGTCCCCCAGACGGCTGCGCGGAGGCATCGCTCTTCTCCTTCTGGCAGCGCTCTGCAGTGTCCTCTCCCTGCACTCTTTTGGACAGTTTGGCGGCTCGTCTGGAGCCTGGTACCTCCATCTGGCCAGCCTGGTCTTCTTTGTCGGCGCTTTCTATGTCTGGGCGGGAAGCCGCACTCAAACATTCTCTATTCTCCATTCTCCATTCTCCACGATTATCACCTCCCCCAATTGGGAAGCGGTCCTCTTAGCTGTTATCCTTCTCATTGGGGCCTTTATGCGTCTTTATCAGTTCACCATCCTTCCCTTTGGCACCTGGTACGATGAGGCCGATAACGGCCTGTGGGCCCTGAAGATCCTCAAAGACCCCTACTACCGCCCCATCTACATCGAGTCCACCAACCTGCCGGCCCACTTTATCTTTCTCATCGCCCTCTCCTTCAAGCTGTTGGGGGCGACCAATACTCTGGCCATCCGCGTTGTCACCGTGGTCTTTGGCCTGGCGACGGTGGTGGTCGCCTACCTCCTGGGCCGCGAGTTTTTCAACCGGAAGCTGGCCCTCGTGTTGGCCTTCTTCCTGGCTGTCTCCCGCTGGGATGTCAATTTCAGCCGGATCGGTTTGCACGGTGTGACCATCCCCTTCTTCGAATTGGTTGTTGTCTATTTCCTGCTCAAGGGGCTGCG
This sequence comes from Anaerolineales bacterium, assembly GCA_004377365.1. Lineage (GTDB taxonomy): Bacteria > Chloroflexota > Anaerolineae > E26-bin7 > E26-bin7 > E26-bin7. Next base: position 1,889 of record SOHZ01000500.1, read on the forward strand.
GCGTAAAGCCGTCCCAGACTTTGTCTGGGGTGGCCTGTCCCTGGGATTGGGTCTCTGTTTCTATGCCCCTTACCGTCTTTTCCCTGGGGTGATCGCCCTTTTCCTGCTCTATCAAATGGCAACGCGCCGAGGCTTTTTCCGGGAGCACTATCGCCATCTGATCGTCTTCGGTCTGGCGGCCCTTTTGGCCGTGGCTCCAGTGGTGCAGTTCGCCTGTCAGCACACCGACAAGTTCTTGGCTCGTACACATAGGACCTCCATCTTCAGTAAGGAAATCAACCAACCTGGCTGGAAGGTGGTGGATGACAATCTCCGCAAACACCTCTTGATGTTCAATTACCGAGGCGATCCTAACGGTAGACACAACCTGCCTGGCGAGCCTATGCTCGATTTCACAACCTCAGTCCTTTTTCTCATCGGTCTGGGCTACAGTCTCTACCATTGGCGGAAACCTAGGTACTTTCTGTTGATCATCTGGTTTGCAGTGATGCTCTGTGGGGGTGTTTTCTCCCTTGACTTCGAAGCGCCTCAATCGTTGCGAGCCATCGGCACCCTGCCGGTGGCCTATATGTTAGCCTGTGTCGTCTTGGGTCAACTGGAGAGGGCATTCGACCGAGGTTGGGGGGCTCGGAGAGGCAGGTATTTCAGTGGGGCTTTGGTTTTCCTCCTGGCCTGGATTGGATACGCTAATTTTCACACCTATTTCTACCGTCAGGCGCGTGATTTCGCCGTCTGGAATGCCTTCTCTACGCCCGAAACCCTGACCGCCCGGGCTATAAAAGCCGCGGCTGGTCACCACGACTTTTACGTAACCTCCCTCTATTACCAGCATCCCACTTTGCGTTTCATTGCTTCCAATGTAACCAGCTACAAGAGATGGGATACGTCGGACAACCTGCCCATTCGTGAACCAGGTGAGAGGCCGTTGTTCATCTTGCTTGATGCTCAAAAACGCTCGGACTTTTTGGAGGCCCAGCGCTACTATCTCAACGCCGATTTCGAGGAAATACGTCCCCCTTTCGGCGGCCCACCGGTGCTTTATACCATCCGTCTGACAGGCGATGATCTGAGGAGCATCCAGGGCTTGATGGCTTACTATTATCGGAACGAGGAGTGGGAGGGGGAGGGGGACGCGGTTCTGGAGCATCGGGAAGAGCCTGTCCTGAGCAAGGTCGAAGGGAGCCTGGATTTGAACTGGCCGGATGAGGCTCCCTGGGCCAGGCCCTTCAGCGTTGAGTGGCGGGGTGTGCTCTATGTCCCTCACTATGGGCCTTATCTTCTGCAGTTGGAAGCGCCGGCCGAGGCACAGTTGTATTTGGATGAGAACCTGCTCTTAGATGGCAGTGGGGTGATGGCTCAGGAGATTACCCTGGCTAAAGGCAATCACGCCTTGCGCGTCCGAGCCGTGGGAGCCGAAGGGCAGTTGAGGCTCCGGTGGCAACCACCCGGTGGTGAGGAAACCGTCGTTCCCACCTGGGCCCTCTACATGCCGCCAGTGACCAACAACGGCCTCCTGGGAAGCTATTATCAGAACCTCGACTGGGCTGGCCCTCCTGCCCTGGCCCAGATTGATCCCTCTCTGTCCATGTATTTTCACGTTACCCCCTTGCCCCGGCCCTACACTGTGGAATGGCAGGGGGTGATTTCCATCCCCTATGCGGGTGTCTATGCCTTTGGCTTGGAATCCATTGACGACTCTCACCTGTACATAGATGGCCGTCTGGTGGTTGAGGCCACCGAGCCCAACGTTTACCGTGAAGGCTCCGTCGAGCTCACGACGGGCTTCCACGATATCCGCCTGCGTTATACCGACCGCAGTGGTCACTCTCACATTAACCTGTACTGGACACCGCCCGGCCAGGGCCGTCAGATCGTGCCTTCGCAGAACCTCTACCCCCCCCAGGGTAGCTACGCTCAGGTCCTACCGCCTTCGCGGGTCCCTGTGGCCCCGGTCGAGCTGGGTGAACTGGCCCTCGATTTTGTCTCAGCCTGGGGCAGCCAGGGGGCCGGTCCGGGTGAGTTCAACGGGCCCCGCGACATCGCTGTAGATGGAGAGGGTCACCTCTACGTGGCCGACACAGGCAACCGCCGGGTGCAGGTCTTCGACAGTGAGGGGCAGTTCATCGCCAGTTGGAATGGTGGAGAGGAAGAGTTTGTGGAGCCGTTGGCTCTGGTCGTTGACAGTCGGGGGGATCTCTATGTCCTCGATTCCAAGCCGAGCTGGATCTATCGTTTCGCCACTGATGGTATCCCGCTGGGGCGCTTCGCCGGACCCGAAGCTCGCTTCTTCCACCCCCGAGGTCTGGCCATTGACGAGGCCGACAAGCTGTACGTGTCCGACACGGGGGGATGCCGCGTGGTCGTATACAACACCGCTGGCGAGCGCCTGAGCCAGTTGGGGTGGAAAGGGGGAGGGCCGGGTGAGCTCCTGGAGCCTACGGATGTGGCCCTGGATGGCCGGGGTGCCATCTATGTGGTGGACACCAGCAACCAGCGGGTGCAACATCTTGACCCCTGGGGTGGCTACAGGGCCGAGTGGTCCATACCTGCGGCTGGTCCCTACGACGGCCCTCATCTGGCCCTGGCCCCGGACGGCTCCCTTCTCATGACTGCTCCTGAGCGGCACCAGATCCAGCGCTACTCCCCCGACGGGACTCTTCGGGGCGAGTGGGGGAGCCTGGGTATGGCTGCCGGGCAGTTTCACACCCCGGTGGGTCTGGCGATAGATCAGGCTGGGAACGTCTATGTGGCCGACACTTTGAACCATCGGGTGCAAAAGTTCGTGTTGCGGGCAGGGGAATAGGGTGCTTCCGAGATGAGAATCATCCGTGCCATCCTGATCTGCGCAGCCATGATGACCTCCTTCCTTGGCTCGTGGAGACTGTACCATCGGCCAGGGGATCTAGATGCCGCTGCACCCTTGTACGGCCTGGCTCTGGCCGCCTTGTGGCTGGGGACGTGGGAAAACTACTCCCTGGCCCACAAGTTCAAGGCGTGGAAGGCAAAGCTGGTGCCGGGCATAAGGGCCCACAGGAAGGAAATCCTGGCCTGCCTGGTGGTCTTCGGCCTGGCTATTTTCATGAGGGTTTACCTCTTTGGCTATTTCCCTCCCGCCGACGGCGCTGCCTTCGAGGAGGTGCAGACGGGAGGGGGGGCTTACGGCATCCTTAATCTCCACGCTCGTCCTCTAGAGTTTCCCCTCACTGGTTACTTGCCCGCTCTGGCTTTCCACCTGTGGGGTGAGAGCAGTTTCGCTTTGCGGTTTCCCTTCCTGATTCTGGGCGTTCTGACCATCGTCCCTTTCTACCTTCTTTTGCGCGAGCTCTTCGAGACCGAGGTAGCCCTTTTCGGAACTTTACTGCTGGCCGTCTGCCGTTGGCACGCTGTGGTCAGCCGTATCGCTGATGAGCTCTTTCTGCCTATCTTCTTCGAAGTGTCCCTCCTTTACTTTTTGGTCAAGGGGCGCAGGACCGGAAAGGCCAGCCACTTTTTCTGGTTGGGCATTCTCACTGGTTACACCTTCTACGCTTACATGGCCTACCGGGCCATCCCCTTTTTTGTGTTCCTGTTCTTCGGGGGCCAGTTCCTGTGGGGCTTTCTTACTCACTGCCTCTCGCCTAAGAAGGGATTGGGCAGCTATCTTCGTCGCACCTGGGCCGGCAGTTACCGGCAGGCCCTGGTCTTCCTGGTGGCCATGCTGACCGTCCTGGGGCCTCTCATCGTCATTTCCTCGCGAGGGAGCACGCTCTTCGTGGAAGCTTTCCTCCGGCATGTCTTTATCAGGGGTGATACAGCTTCAGCCAGCTTGCAATTATCGCTCTCGGATTGGCCAGCCAAGGTCCAGCGAGCGCTTTTGATTTTCACTCATAGAGGAGCGGACTATGCGGCCCTCAATCTGCCCGGTGAGCTGATGCTGGACCCGGTGAGTGGAGTCCTGCTGGCCTGGGGTGAACCGATGCTGGACCCAGTGAGTGGAGTTCTGCTGGCCTGGGGCGTGGCCTACTGTCTTCTGACCTTCTACAAACCGTATCGCCTCTTTTTCCTGACGTGGCTCTTCACCATCCTGCTGGTCGGTGCGGTTTTCCCTCTGAATTTCTACGTTGGCCGTTTCAGCGGCCTCATCCCTGTTTTGTTTGTCGTGGTCTGTTTCTTGATCCAAGCTTTGTGGGAAGCATGGGACAGACTTTTTGGATGGTGGGGTCGGAGGGGCTTTGCCCTGTGTCTGATTGGCCTTTCGGGCCTGGCTTTGTATTTCAATGTTGATACTTTCTTCGGAAAGCAGGTTCACGACAGCCGGGTGAGAGCAGCTTACGAAGACGGCACTTTGGCTCTTTGCTACTACCTTGCCTCCTTTCCGCCGGATACCTACGTTTACCTTTGGTCAGAGACCCAGGCTGTAGACTTTCTGTTCGTGCCCAACGATTATATGTGGGCCTGTAAGAACCTGTGGGGGGAGCCCCTGAGCAGCTTGACGGAGGGCTTGCCCGTCAGAATTCCTTCCGCAGATGTGGCTTACGTGGTCCTGAATCCTCTGGCCAAGGTCGAAGAGATCTCTGGCCTGGTCCAATACTTCTATCCCGAAGCCTCGTGCCGCTCAGTGGCTGGAGAACAAGGTCTCTACACTATAGTCTTCTGTCATGTCAGCAGACAGGTGATCAGCCAGCGACAGGGTCTCCAGGGGGAATACTACCAGGGCTCGGATTTCAGAGGAAGCCCCGCCGTGACGCAGGTTGACCGGGTGGCTTCTTTGGATTGGGAAAGGGAAGGCCCGCCTCTGGACATTCCTTTCGGGGTGATTTGGCGGGGGATGTTCTACGTGGAAAAGGAAGGGCCCTATAGCCTGGGCAGCGACACGGGTGATGAGGTGGAGATAACCGTTGACGGCCAGTGCCTGTTTTCTACTTTTGAGGGGGAAGAGTTAGTCAGAGTGGCAGAACTAGCGAAGGGCTGGCATATTCTTGACATAAAGTTCAACAAGAAGGTCTCTGGTGGGAGGTTCAATCTCTATCAGTTTGACGAGAAGGGGCAGAAGCGGCAGTTGACAGATGGGGACCTCTTTGCTTTGGACCCCGTACGAGGTTTAGTCAGGATTCGGTATTTCGATGGGGAGGCCGTCTTGAGGCGCATTGATCCGGTCATCTCTTTCACTTATGTGCCTCTTTTGCTAGACGAAGAAAGCCAGCGCAGCGTCGCACGCCCTCATTTTACAGGGGAGAAATGGGAGGGCTGGTTGGAAGTTCGAGATGAGGGGCTGTACAACGTTCGCCTGCAAAGCCGGGGTGGGGCGGCCACTTTGCGTATAGACGGTCAAGAAACGGCGGGCTGCGTTGCTGCGGAGAGCTATCCGTGCAAAGCGAGTGCCGATCTATTTCTGACCAAGGGCTATCATAAACTTGACATCAATCATTCCTATTTGGGTGGAACCTGGGCTGGGGTGCGGCTGACCTGGGCCCTTCGACCCTTCGACCAGGCTCAGGGCAGGCTTCGCTCAGGACAGGCCCTTCGAGGAGAGGCGCAGGGTATGCTTCCGATAGATTGCCTTCTCCCTTACCGGGTTGATGTCGAATAGCCTTCGCTTGTTCAACTTGATACTATTACCTCTGCTTTCGGCGTCGTGCGTCGGGCCCGCTGGTGAAGAGGGCCTCGGCGACAAGCGGGAGATGCTTGCAATTTTGGAAGCATTGTCAGCAGACAGAAGGAGTATGCAG
>SOHZ01000314.1 GCA_004377365.1 Anaerolineales bacterium
CAACGCCTGCTGTCCATCGGGATAGGCGTACACCAGATTGTCAATCTCGATGACGACGGGGGCCATTTCCTTCACTCCTCACTCTTCACTCTGTTCTCACCAGTAAATGTGGGCCATCACCTCTACGGCCACCAGCAAAGTCAGCAGAGCAGCCAAGGTGATGACATCTTTTTGTGGCAATGAGGTATCCTTCAGAGTGTGGATCTCGCCCGTGAATCCCCGGGAGAGCATGGCCGCGTAGATGCGCTCGCTACGCTCGTAGCTGCGCAGAAACAGGGTGCCGATCATCCCGCCCAGGACTTGAGCTCGCCATAAGAGGGTCCCTCCGCCCCGGCCATCGGGGTTTGCACTGCGGGAGTCGCGGGCCATTGAGAGGCGCATGGCTTCATCCACCAGAACAAAGATGTAGCGATACATAAAGCTGATGACCGAAACCATCACCTTGGGCAGCCCCAGGCTCTTCATGGCCCGCAAAAGCTCGACGAAGTGAGTGGTGGACGTCAAGAGGCCGGCGGTCAGCACCGACAACCAGGCTCTGAGCACCACTGCCCAGAACGTGAGGAGGCCCTGGTCGGTGATGGTGAGAGGCCAGTTGAAGAGGTGAAGGCGGAACAGGGGCTCGCCGGCGGTGGTGAAAGGGATGGAAAGGGCAACCACCAGACTGAAGGGTATGGCGATCATCGAGCGCCGAAGGCCCACGGCCAGGGAGAGGCGAGCAGCCCAGATGAGGCCCAACACCAGGATCAGCAGCACCGAGAAAGCAGGCCAGGCCGGGGGCGGGGTGGCGGTCACGGCCAGGATCAAAGCCAGTGTGGCAACGAGTTTCACTCGCGGGTCCAGACGATGGATCAGACTGTCATGATAACTGTATTGGTCCAGGAAAGCGTGTTTCATAAACTCTAAATTCTAATCTCTAATTTCCAATTTCTAAATTCTAATTCGCTTCTCGCCTTCTCAGCAGGACCCCCAGGCCATAAGCCAGGCCAAAAACCACCAGGGTGCCGACGATCCCGGCCAGGATCGTGGCCAAATCCCCGTTACCGATGCCGGGCAAAACATAATCGGGGATGACCTCGTAGGGTGCATCCTGGGCCTCCTTGCTAAAGCCCTTATCTTCAGCCACCCGCTCCAGGCCGTCGGGCCATGCTGAGGCCAGCGGTGAGATGAGGGTCACGGCCAAAGCGATCAACAGACCTACGATCCACCACTTTCGTTTCATCGCTCTCCTCCTTCAACTGGGCCTCAGTTGCAAAAGGTCGCGCCGGGTCGCCGCTAGAAAGGCCAGGACAGCAACAGTGATCAGCCCTTCGCCGATGCCGATCAGGACGTGGATCAGGGTCATAGCAGGCAGCACCACCGCCAGGGCCGAGGTGCCGGAGAGGGCCAGCTCCAAGGCGCAGAAGATGGCTGCCGCAACCACAGAGGCCCAGGCTGCGACGAATCCGCTGATCACAGTGCCCCGCGTACCCTCGCCCAGAAGTCGTTTCAGCCAGGTGAAGGCGAAGTGGCCTACCAGGCAGGCCACGACGCCCATGTTAAAGACGTTAGCTCCCAGGGCGACCAGGCCGCCGTCCTGGAAGATCAGGGCCTGCACGACCAACACACTGGTCATGATCAGCATGCCGGCCCAGGGGCCCAGCAGGATGGTAGCCAGCGCCCCACCGATCAGATGGCCGGAGGTGCCGCCCGCCACGGGAAAGTTGAGCATCTGGGCGGCAAAGATAAAAGCGCCCATTACGCCCATCAACGGCACCTGCTTTTCACCCAACTCCTCGTTGGTGCGGCGCACGGCGTAGGCCAAGGAGCCCCCTGAGGCCACGTAGGTGGCGGCGGCCACAGGGATATTGACGAATCCATCTGGAATGTGCATTTTCTCCTCCTCTCTTTACCGTTGTTGCGTCACTCCTGCACCGCAACAGTGGTGATTGCGACACAGGCGGTACAGGCAAACAAAAGATCGCTCCAGGCTCGCCTTCAGGCCAGTTGAAGCGATCTTCATGATCCAGCCATACATTCACTTAGAGCCTGCACGAAAAGTGCTCCCCGTCCCTTTGGGCTGAGCCTCAGGGCGGGCGCCCCCTCCCGAGGAATGGGCTGGAGCGGATTTTTCGGACAAGTTCTTACAGGTGGTCCCCCAGGTCAACTTTATGCTGGCGAGTCATGATACCACACTATTGAGATCTTGTCAATTCAGAGCATTGCCCCCGCTGCCGAGAACCTTAAACACTACTTCACCTAATGGGGCATCACGGGGGCTCCGGGGTCACGCTAGATCTTATTGACCGCTCAAAGCCTTGTTGACCACCTCAGCAGCAACGTCTAATGCCTCCTTGGGCGTGGCTGCACCTAGTTCGACCTTTTCCATTGCCTTGCGCAGTTCCGTGTCACTGGTGCCCAGCTCGGAGAAGACAGGGATGCCATAGGAGTACTCCAATTGCTCGACCACTGTCTTGTAAAGGGGATTGTCCTTGAGAAACTTTTGCATTTCTGCCGCCTCAAGCGCGTTCTTATATATGGGGATGTAGCCAGTGTTCATAGCCCAGTAGTTCGAGTTCTCAGAGCTGGTCAGCCACTTTATGAATTCCCAGGCAGCATTCATCTTGGCCTCCTCGCCTTTTAAGATGACCAGGCTGGCCCCGCCGATGGGCGCAACCCTGGCCTTCTTCGCAGGCAGCATGGCCACTCCCACCTCGAAGGGAGCATCCGCCAAGGTGCTGAAGAGGCCAGCGCTGGAGCGCATGTACATGGCCAGCTTGCCAGCCAGGAAGTCGCCCTTGGCCTCCTTGTGTTGGGCAGGGGGCATGACCTTGTGCTTATTGACCAGATCGCCCCAGAACTGTAAAGCCTCTACAGCATCCGGGCTGTTGTAGAGAACCTGCGTCTCGTCCTCGTTAATAATCCTACCGCCATTCTGCAGGATCATGGCACTGAGGAACCAGTGGGTGCTGGTGTGGGTGTTGAAGCCCCATTGGTCTATCTGGCCGTCGTCATCGGTGTCCTTGGTCAGGGCCTTGGCCGCATTCACCAGCTCGTCCCGGGTCTGGGGTGGCCTAGTTGGATCGAGGCCAGCTTCCTTGAAAAGGTCCACATTATAGTAAAGGACGGGCATGCTATTGTTGAAGGGCATCGTCCATATCTGCCCCCCAGCAGTGTTATAAGCCCAAAAGGCGTCATAGATCTTTTTGCGATCAATGCCGTTGGGACCGTCGGTAAAGTCGGTGATGGGGGCAAGCGCGCCGGTCGCTCCGAACATGGGAGCTCCGCCTATCTGGGCCACGTCAGGGGGAGGTGCCGTGCCGGCCTGTATGGCGGTCCAGACCTTCTGAGCTATATCGCCATAGCTGCCCTGATAAGTGGAGGTAACCTGGATGTAAGGGTGCTCCTCGTTGAACCTGGCCACCATCCCTTCGAGCACATCACCGCTTTGTCCACTCATGGCGTGCCAGAACTCTAGCTTCACCACCTCGGCCGGCGCAGGTGTGGGAGCAAGAGCGGGAGCGCAGCCGGTCACCAGCAATACAACAATTACCAAAGGGACCACTAGTTTTTTAAACATCTTCTCCTCCTTAATTTTATGAAATCTTTGCTTTATCGAGATTTATTGATCTATACACATCACATCACATCACCTCTCCTTCTCAGCCTCTGATAGCGGTAAAGGCAATGCCCTCCACGAATTGTCTCTGCACGAACAGGTAGAAGATGATGATGGGAACGGAGACCAAGACCGTGGCAGCCATGAACATGCCCCATTGGGTGCCCCCTTCCTGGCTGACGAAGAAACGTAGGCCGATCTGCAAGGTGCGCATCTTTTGGCTGTTGGTCATGATGAGGGGCCAGAGGTAGTCATTCCAGTTGCCCATGAAAGTGAAAAGGGCCAGGGAAGCCAGGGTGGGCCTGGAGAGGGGTAGCACAACCCGCCACAGAAAGCCAAGGTGGCTGCAGCCGTCCAGTTTGGCTGCGTCCTCCAGTTCCTGGGGGATAGTCATGAAGGCCTGTCGCAGCAGAAAGATGCCAAAGGCGCTGACGGTAAAGGGAACGATCAGAGCATAGTAGGTATCAAGCCATCTTAGCTCGCATAGTACCAGGAAGGAGGGGATGAGGGTCAACTGAAGGGGTATCATCATCGTGCTCAGGAAGAGCGTAAAGAGCAAAGATTTGCCTGGAAAATCCAGCCACACGAAGGCGTAAGCGGCCAGAGAGCAGGTGATGAACTGTCCCAGAGTCACCGCTGTGGCAACGAAGATGCTGTTGAGAAAATAGCGTCCAAAGGGGGCAGCCCGCCAGGCATCTACGTAATTGTGAAGGACGGGTTGATTTGGTATCCACTTGGGGGGATAGGTGAAGATGCTCCCCGCTTCCTTGAAGGAGGTGGATATCATCCAGGCGAAGGGCATGATCATGGCGATGGCTCCAGCCGTTAGAATCGCATAAGTCATCGCCCTGCTCATGGCCTGACCAAGGCGAGGAGTGAAGGAACGCTCCTTCCATCCGGCTAACACGTTCATAAGCATAATCCCCAATCTCTCATCGGTAATGGACCCTGGGGCTGAGGAACTTGAACTGAACCAGGGTCAAGGCTAAAAGGATGACAAAGAGAACGCAAGCCACCGCTGAGGCGTAGCCCAGATTGAAGAATTGAAAGCCATGCTGATAGAGGTAATAGGCGATGACGGTGGTGCTGCCCAGAGGTCCCCCTTCGGTCATGACGTGCATCTGGGCGAAAGCCTTGAGGGAGTTGATGACAGCAATGATGAGGATAAAGAAACTGATCGGGGTCAAGAGTGGCCAGGTGATATGGCGAAAGCAGGCCCAGGAGTCAGCGCCGTCTATCCTGGCCGCCTCGTAAAGGTGCTGAGGGATGTTTTGCAACCCTGCCAGGTAGATGATAATGTTATAGCCCACCCCTTTCCAGATGCCCATGATAATCAGGGCGGGCATAGACCAGTGGGGATCGGAGAGCCAGCGGAGGCGAGGCAGGCCGATTAGATCAAGCACCCAATTGGCCAGCCCGAAATCGGGGTGATAGATCCATAGCCAGACTACAGCCATAGCAGCAGTAGAGGTGATGGTCGGCAGGAAGTAGGCTGTGCGAAATATCGCCATTCCCCGTATCTGGTGATTCAAGAGCAAGGCGATGGCCAGGGCGATAGCCATGTTCAGAGGAATGGAACCCAGGGTATAATAAAAGGAGTTGCGCACTACTGCCCAAAACTCAGCCGAGGTGATGAGGACACAGTAGTTATGCAAGCCGACGAAGGTGCGGGCCACTATCCCCAACCGCCACCTGTGCAAGCTCAAGTAGAAAGCATAAAGTAGGGAAAAGTAGGTGAAGAGTGAGAAGACAATTATACTGGGGGAGAGGAATAGATAAGCAGAGATCAGCTCATCCCAGCGATAACGCTTTCCAGGTCCGTGGCCTTCTCTCTTAATTTCGTGAGCGTCATTGGACGTTTCCTTAACACGAATCACGGATCACCAGCTCTGTTGGCAAGGTCTGCTTTGTGGGAGGCCTGTTTCTGTCCTCGATCCTCTCCACCAGCATTTTCGCAGCCATGGCTCCCATCTCGTGCTTGGGTTGAGCTATGGTGGTCAGGCTGGGGTTGGTGAAGGCAGCGAGGGCGATGTCGTCGCAGCCGATGATGGCGACATCCCGAGGTATCCTTAGTCTCCTCTTGCTGGCGGCGCATATCGCCCCCATGGCCATCAAGTCATTGCAGGCAAAGACAGCTGTTGGGGGCTTATCGAGGGCTAGCAGCTCCTTCATCGCTTCGTAGCCGCCTCTGCAACGAAAATCGCCGTGCACCAGTAATTCATCGCATAGTGGGAGGCCGTATCGCTCCAGTGCCTGCTTGTACCCATCCACCCGCTTGTTGCTGATGCGCAATTTCCGTGGCCCTGTAATGCATCCTATGCGGCGGTGCCCCGATTGAATCAGGTACTCCGTGGCCTGGTAGCCGCTCTCCACGTCATCGGCAATAACTGTATCCGCCTCGATCTCTGTGAGATCCCTGTCCACGAGAATCACGGGCATACCCTGCTCGATAAGGCTCTGAATGTGGTTGGCGCTCTCGCCAGCAGCAACGAAGACGATGCCATCCACCCGCTTCCCCTGAAAGAGCTCGATACAGGAAGCCTCCTTCTCCAGGTCGCCGTTGGAATCGCAAAGGATAACATTATAGCCCAGCTCGAAGCCGATGTCCTCCACCCCCCTTGCCACCTCGGCCAGGAAGGGATAGGAGATGTCGGGGATGACCATACCAATGTTTTGGGTTTTCTTGCGCCGCAGACTCCGGGCTATGACGTTGGGGCGATAATCGAGCTCCCTCATCGCCTGGTGGACCCTGGCACGAAGCTCCTCACTCACGAAACGAGTTTCATTGATTACATGGGAGACGGTGGCGGTGGACACTCCTGCTTTGTCTGCGACCTCTTTTATCGTAGCGATCTTGGATCTCCTTTGCAATCGTTTACGTAATCGTTTACTTCCAATTATATATAAAAAGGCAGAAAAGTCAAATTGCCTTAGCGGCCTGAAGTTAACTGACCTAGCTTCAAATTGTCCTTTGCTCCCGCCGGATTTGCGGCACTGTTGCGCCACAGGTAATCCGGCGGAACTGGCCTAGCTTCAGGAGGCAGGACCGAAGGAACTGGTAGGGATGCTTACCCTCTGCCACCGCAAAGCGGGAGACGAGATAACCGTTCATCTCCAAAATGACTGCCTTTCGATAACCAGCTCCGACGAGTTGGCACAAGTGCTTTTCATAAGGCACGTTGCCGAAGAGGAGCGGACAGTGATCTTGGCCATCGGGGGCGATGTCGTGGAGGTGAACGTGGCGGACCAAGGCGACGAAGCCGGGCGGGACGGCCACCGAGCCGTTGCGGGCATCGTGGCCCAGGTCCCAGCAGATGCCAACCTTGGGGGAGCCCAGGCCGGAGACGATTTCCACCAACTCGGCCTTGTTGTCCCCAATTTTGGCTGTGTTCTTCTCCCGGACCAGGAGTTCGACGGAGGGGCGGAGGCCCGGCGCCTCCTCCAATATCCAGGCCAGGAAGGCCTCGGTGTCCCGCCGTAGCTCCCCACGAGGGCAATTCCCCTTCGCTCCATGGATGACGAGGGTAGTGGGCCCTGCCTCCTCAGCAATACGGGCGGCGTATTCGATGGCCGGTCTGTAGAGGCGCTCGACCTTATCCCTCTCGCCCCTTGAGAAGCCGGCGGGGTTGTAGGGGTCCTTATAGGGAGCGTGGAAACTGAGTTGAAACCCCAACCGGCGGCACTCCTCGATAAGAGAATTCATCTCCGGCCGGTCGGGGGAGGAGAGGTTCAGCGTGAATTCCAGGACGCTCAGTCCAAGCTCCCTCAGAGGGAGGAGGAAATCCTCGGCCGTGCCATCCCCCAGCCATTTGGGATGCATATTGAGGCCGAGCAGCCACCCTTGTTCGCAAGGGTTCCTACGTTTCCCCATCATCTCAGTGCACTCCGCGCTCTCAGCGGTTTCCAGGTTAAGAAACGTTCGCTCCCGCCGGATTTGTAATCCGGCGGAACGGGGCATTGTTCTACGATGCGATGGATTACAAATCCACCGCGAGCC
>SOHZ01000275.1 GCA_004377365.1 Anaerolineales bacterium
CTAACCTAATCAGCCCGCCTACGGCCAATGTTGCTTATCGGCGGATAGTTTTCGACAAGATTGGCTACTTTGATCAACGGATGACCAGCGGGGGTGACCTCGATTTGGCCTGGCGTTTGCAGACCCAGACGGATTGGCAAATTGCCATCGTACCGGATGCCATCGTCTACCATCGGTACCGCACAAGCTTGCGTGGACTTATGTCGCTCTATCGCAATCGTGCGGCAGGCCACGCCATCCTTGCCCTCAAGTATGGTGATGATCCTGAACGAATCACCTGGCAGTTAATGGCTGAAAGCCTACTGCTAATGATTCTCACAGTGCCTAGCCATTTATTCAGGATTCTGGTCCGCCCTCTAGAGGCAATAAGCCGCAAGCCGGATATTCTGTTCTGGTCCGAGCTGATTCTCACGCTTCTGTGTGCGCTTCATTATCGCTATGGCAGGCTTGAAGGCGCCTGGCGTGGACGCCAATGGGTGAGCAGAGATGGCAGATGACTGGCCTTTTGTTTCGATCATCGTCCCGGTTTACAATGGCAGTCGTACGATTGACGCTCTGCTGAGTTCGCTATTGGAGCTGGATTATCCGGCCAACCGGCATGAAATCCTCATCGTTGACAACAAATCCACCGACGGCACCCGCGAGCGCGTACAGCGATATCCGGTGACTCTGTTAGAGGAAACAGAGATCCAAGGCTCCGATGCTGCACGTAACCGGGGCGTCGAAGCCGCAAAAGGAGAGATTTTGGCCTTTACCGATGCGGATTGTGTGGTTGAGCCAACCTGGCTGAAGCGGCTTTTGGCCAACCACGAGGAGCTGCACTGGGGGGGGTTCTCGGGCAGCACCAGGGCCTATCCGTCAAGTAACTTGATTGCCCGTTATTGCGCTCACGCGAAAGTGCTGGATCTGTCACTCCAGCAAAAATCCTTATTTCAGCCGGATGGTATGGGAGAGCGTTTGTGTAGCCGGATATCGGTTTTAGACTATCGTTCACACATATCTTCGCCCACTGGCCTGTTTAATCCGCCTACGACCAATGTTGCCTATCGGCGGGTAGTTTTCGAGAAGATCGGTTACTTTGACCAGAAGATGCTGCCCACCGGTGGTGATTTCGATCTGGCCTGGCGCTTACAAACTCAAACGGATTGGCAGATTGCCATCGTACCTGATGCTGTCGTCTATCATCAGCACCGCGAGAACCTGGCCGGTTTCACGTCAATGTATCGTAGCTATGGTGGCGGCTACGCTATCCTTGCCCTCAAGTATAGCAGCGACTCTGAGCGCACTGCCCGGCAGTTGATGGTCGGAGGTCTTGTTATCATGGCTCTAACCATACCTGCGCACCTGCTCAAAGTTTTGATGCTTCCTGTGAAAGCAATAGGCCGTTGCCCGGATGCTTTATTCTGGTCTGAGCCAATTCTCGGGCTTATGGCTTCATTTTACTATAACTATGGTAAAGCCGATGTCGCCCAGCGGTGGCTCATTGGTGAGAGTTTAAATGCAACCCTACAGTCTACATGCAAAAGGAAGTGATGAGAGCAAGACCAGTATCGCATGACAGGGAGTGTGATGAGGAGGAAGACAGACATACTTTCAAAGATTCCCGATGTTATTAGATTGGATGAACGCACCCGAACTGTGCAGGAAAAGGTTATCGAGCTGGCTTACATCTCGCTGGGCGGAGATTCGGACGTGCCAAGTGTGGATGAACCACTCTACGGGACAGAAGCCGGATTTGATTCCTTCTCTCTTTTGGAGTTCATCCTTCGCCTTGAGGACGAGTTTGGGATAGTTATACCCGATGAGGACCTTGAGCCCGATATCTTTCGCTCGATCAACACTGTCGTTGAGTACGTGCTTCGCCAGATAATACAGGAAAAAGAGACACAGTGAACTCTTTAACCGTCGGTGTGTTAAATCTCAATGAAGCATCCCTGACAATAGACGTTCTGGACAAAGTAGCGCTTTTGCCCAAAGCCGGTTGGGATACACAGTTGATCGTCGTGGACAACGGGTCAGCCGATGACGAGGTCCAGTGTCTTGCTGACTGGTTTCTGGTAAACAGGAGTCCGTTCGCGGAGGCATTGCTGATCGCAGCCTCTCGTAACCTGGGGTGTGCCGGTGGTCGTAATGTCATCTTGAAACTGGCAGCCGGTGAAGCCTTTTTGTTCCTCGACAACGACGTGATCCTACCCGATAATCCTGAGTGGCTGACTATTCTGTGGCAAGACCTCCAGGCGGATCCAAATGTGGCCATTGTGGGACCCATGCTGGTCTTCTCCGACTATCCGGCGATAGTCCAGGCAGCAGGGATTGGGCTTACAAGCCGGGGGCGAGTCGGCTATCTTCATCGGGGGGATCCGGTTGAGATGGTGCCAGCGATGTCCGTTCAAGTGGGTATCTCGCCTTCGGCTTGCTGGCTTCTACGCCCCGAGGCCCAGCGTACTATCGGCTTGTTCGCTGAGGAATTCGACCCTGCGCAGTACGAGGATGTGGATTTTTGTGTGCGGCTCGGGCTTGGGGGGTGGAAGATTATCTGTAACTGTAGCGTCAAGATTGCGCATATTGAGAACGTTACGACCCGCAACATACCAGAGCATCCCTTTGCCCGCCTGACCGTCCGCAATGCCATACAGTTCAGAGAAAAATGGGCCAGTGTCTTGCCACAGATCGCTACGATTCGTGAGGAAGAAATCTACTGGGGGCCTATCCCTCGGCCTGCGGAGGGGGATAACGGGAGGGAGATTGGCCAAGGGACATCATAGGGTAGTCGCCGACCTGTATCGAGCAGGAGATAAAGCCGATATTCTTGCCTTGAATCGGATGGAATACGGCCCGACCGACATCCTGGCTACTCCGGCGGACTTCCACTGGCGGTATGCTCAGAACCCAGCGGGCCAGGCGATTATCTCTGTTGTCCGGGACTGTGATAATGGCTCTGCCGTCGGCTTTATATGGATTGTGCCCTTACATGTTCGTATCAAGGGCCAGGATCGCCTGGCAGCCACTGGAACCAATCTGATCATTCATCCCGAATATAGAACCTTTGGCTACATAAAGCTGATGCGCAGGTTCCAACAAGTCTTCAGAGACCATGACATTCCCTTGCACTTCAGCTTTGTGTCCGAGAGGACATATCGGCAACAGCGAGAACGTAACCCCCAAACTGTTTCGACGATCCCATTGCTGGTTAAGCCGCTCAACTTTGAATCCTTGGCTCAAACTTATTCTACCAAGAGGTGGCAACGTTTCATCATTGGCTGGGCTGGTCGGCTCGTGTCGCCGTTCTTTTTTCGTCCACGGTCGGTAGCCTATAGTGGGGAGATCATCGTACAGGCAGTTGATCAGTTCGACGAGGGCTTTGACGAATTCTGGCGCAAGGTCCGAGATAAATATCCGGTAATGGTCATCCGAGACCGAGACTTTCTGTCTTGGCGTTTTGCACCAGTTTCTGGACGGCAGTACCATATCCTGGTGGCCCGGTCCCGAGAACAGATGCTTGGTTACACCGTGCTGCGATGCTTGACAATCCGTGGCGTTAAGACCGGGCTCATCATGGATCTCCTGGTCACCGATGGCGTCTTAGGCGAAGTGGTCGGTGCTTGTTTGATGGCCGAGGCCGAGACTTACTTTCGTGCGCAGGAGATGTCACTGACTGTAGGGCTGATGGTGCCTTTGGCTGCGGAGTATCGCGTCTTGCGCCGGGCTGGATACACGCGTATTCCCCAAGCTTTTGCGCCGCGAACGTTCCGTTTTGCCTTCTTTGTCCATAATACTGGTGACATAGACTTGGTTTCGTTATCTGCACAGGATTGGTTTATTACCACTGCTGATTACGAGTCTTTTTAGCAAGATCAGAGAAGTGTAGCGCCGTACGCGCAGTTTAGACTGAGTGATAAGTAAGGTGGCTCCTATGTCCAGTCCTGCTTCGCTCGCGGATCCCATCTTCATTTTGGGAATCCTGCCACGTAGTGGAACAAATTTTCTGAAGGGTCTTCTCTGTCTGCATCCAGATTGTGATGCTTCCGCTCCCATTCCAGAGGATCACCTAGTACACTGCGCTGATTTGCTGGTTAAATATGTAAATTCCGTGTCCTGGCACTGGAGGCCTTCTTGGGGAGCAGAAGGTCAAAAAGACGTACTTTGTCAGTATCTTGGGAATGGTTTAGTCTCGTTCTTGACCTCGCAGATTGGTGGTGATGAAACCCAAGTTAAGAGACGGATAGTCACCAAGACGCCCAGTGTGCGCAATCTGGGGTACTTTTTCAGGCTGTTTCCACGCGCTCATCTACTTATCCTGGTCCGCGACGGGCGTGCAGTTGTAGAGTCGAGTGTCAAGAGTTTCGGTTCCAATTATGAAACGATGATGCGACACTGGGCCGATGCTGCTCATACCGTTCTTCGCTTTGATCAGGCCACCCAAAGCTCCGATTTCAAATACTTGATTGTGAGATATGAAGACCTCTGGAATAATCTCGAAGGCGAACTGCGCAAAATTTTCGCTTTTCTTGGGTTAAATGCTGAAACTTATGACTTTGATGCCGCAGCGAATTTGCCCGTCAGAGGATCCTCCGAGTTTCGCGGACTGGGGGAAGAAGCCGTTCATTGGAAGCCAGTGGAGAAAACGCCGGATTTCAATCCCTTGCTACGTTGGAGCCACTGGGGCCGCGCATTGCACGAGCGATTCCATTGGATTGCGGGACAGTATCTGGTGGAATTTGGCTACGAAGAAAAGCAGTGCTCAGCAAATCGGCTGCTTTGGTTGGTGTGGAACACAGTATTGGACATCAGGTGGCGAGTGAGAGACACAGTACAAAGGCGAATTTTCGAAAAGCTCCCCGTAAGAATTAAGGTAAGGATTAAGCGATTGTTTAAGAAAAGGATAGTTTGAGTTGATGTTTACTGGTTCTCATGGCCACTTACCACGGCGCAAAGACATTGCCCGGCGTTTTGAGCATTTCCTCAGCTTGAGGAACCTAGGCTGTGGGCCCAATCGGAGCCATCTACAATAGAGCAGGTGTGCAAGCATAGTTCGCTACTATGTAGGAAGGAAAACCTATTGGAAATCGTACGCATTGGAGTCATAGGCACTGGTGGGATGGGAGAGCGGCATTGTCGCGTCTGCGCCAATTTGCCACGGGTTGACCTGGTGGGTATCACCGACCTGAACGAGGCGCGCGGGCAGGAAGTGGCTGACCGTTACGAGGTAACCTATTATCGTGACTATGGGCAGTTGTTGCCCAGGCTGGACGCTGTGACGATCGCCACCACTACGGAGTCTCACTTCGACCTGGCCAAAGCCTGTCTCGAACAAGGCCTCCACGTCATGGTGGAAAAACCAATCACCGAGACGATTGAGCAGGCGCAGCAGTTGATCCAGATGGCCGAAGAGCGGGGATTGGTGCTTCAGGTAGGCCACATCGAGCGCTTTAACCCCGCCTTCCTCGAATTGAAGAACGTCACCGAGGGTATGCACCTGATCGGTGTCACCATGCGTCGCCTCAGCCCTTTTGACCTGAGCAATACCGACGTGGATGTCATCCGCGATCTGATGATCCACGACCTTGACCTGGCAGTAGACCTGGTGGGGTCAAACATCGAAGGGCTCAGCGCCTGGGGACGTTCCGTCAGCACCACGGGGATAGATCACGCTGTGGCTAACCTCTCTTTTCGAGATGGCCCTATTGTTACTTTGTTCGCCTCGCGGGTTACAGAGCAGAAGGTCAGAGCGGTGGAGGTGATCGCCGAAGGAGCTTATGTCGAGGCTGACCTGCTGAACAAATCGGTCCTGGTTCACCGCCGGATGTTCCCCCAGTATCTCAACAATCACCACATCACCAAATACCGCCAGGAAAGCCTCATCGAGCGCATCCACGTCCCCATGTCCGAGCCTCTGATGATGGAGTTGCGGCATTTCGTGGACTGTGTGCGTGAGAACCGTCCCAGCCAGGTGCCGGGCAGTGATGGTCTGCGCGCTCTGAAACTGGCCGAGACCGTCGCTAAGGAGGTGGCCCGCTAGCGTTCTGTAACTCTGAGATGCCAGTTGATCAGAGTGAAGATGAGCTTGCAGGGGGTGCACATCATCTCCGGGCCAAAGCGGGTGCCCAGGTCGAGAGTGCGCCGTGAAGAAAAAGGCGGCACAAACACAACGAGCCCCGTGGGAAACGATTTCCTCACGGGGCTCGTTGGCTGTCGCTATGGCCCTCAGGGCCTGCGCCGGGTGCTCAGTAGATGCAAATTCTTTTCATCCAAATGACTTGACTTTTTCCCAAGTTGTGGTATACTTACCAACACGGCGCAACCCGAAGCAGAACGCACGCGGTGCGCTCTCGCTTTTGGCGAGCATCCCACATTCATCGTTTGCCGCGGGGACTGCGGAATGCTTCAAACAACAGGGATTGCGTTGGGGCAGAGCCGATCCTTCATGGGTTGGCTCTTGCCTTTCTCACCCTCGGAACACTTTTTCTAGAGAAGAGTCTATTTTTATTCCACGATACTATTATACTCCAAGTCCTTGACCTTGTCAATAGGAAAGTTGACATAAAGTGGTTGAAAAAGAATGATTTTTTTTCATAGCTCCGGGTTAGTAAAATATACTCCTGGGTATTAATACTTTGTGCGTTTTTTCACGAATCTTCTTCCTCCTCATGTAATTTCCATCTTCGGGCGTAGGCCGCTGCCTGAGAGCGGGTCTGGAGATCCAACTTTTTCAAGATATGCGACACGTGCGTCTTGACGGTGTTCTCGCTGATACATAGAGAGAGAGCAATTTTCCTGTTGGTCAATTCTTCGCTCATCTTGTGCAACACTTGCTTCTCTCTCGGAGTGAGTTGGCTGGCGATGCGCTCAGCTTCAGTTTCTGCCAGCCTGGCAAATTCCATGAGAACCTTCCCGGTCATAGGCCCTGAGAGGGCCGCCTTGCCCCTCATGGCATCTCTCAAGGAATCAAGGAGATTGTTGGCCCGCACGTTCTTGCTCAGGAATCCCTCCGCGCCTCTCCTGATGGCTTCGAAGAGATTCTCATCTTCGTCGTGGACGGAGAGCATGATGATCTTCACGCCAGGCCATTCTCTCTTGATGGCGCTGACTGTTTCCAGGCCGTTGCCGTGGGGCATATTGATGTCCATGAGGATCAGGTCGGGTTTCAGCTCTCTGGCCTTGGCCAGAGCTTCGATCCCATCCCCCGCCTCACCCACTATCTCAAACTCTTCTTGGCATTCAATGGCGTTGCGCACCCCCTGCCGGAAGAGCGCGTGATCATCCACTATGAGAACTTTTGTAGGCTGCATCCTCATCCTCCTTTAGCCTGACGGCAGGCTGACCACTACCCGGGTCCCCTGGCCAGGTTGACTTTCTATCCTCAGACTGCCACCTGCCCGCTCGGCTCGCTCTCTCATGAAGCGCAAGCCGAAGCCTCGCCAGTCTGCCTGCTGGTCGCTATCGAGGTCAAAGCCCCGGCCGTTGTCCTGGATGGTGACTTTGACCCTACCATCCTCCAGGCCTTGAATCGTCAAGTGGACAGAGGTGGCACCAGAGTGCTTCCTGACGTTGGTCAGAGCCTCGCGGATGATATGGATGGCTTGAAGGGCGACTGCAGGGGGCAAGCGCGGCAACTGGCCTCCCTCTACGCTTGATTCTACCCGGCACCTGGTTTGCTTTTCGAATTCGCTGATGATCTCTGGCAAGGCGGTTTCCAAATCGAAATGATCAGGTAGATCCTTTCCCAGCCGTATGATGAAACTGCGCACACGTTCATAAGCGTCTTCAATAGCCTTTCTGATCCCTTCTAGCTCGACCTGAACTTTCACGTTATGAGCCAGGCTCGGATTGCCCATGACGCTGTCCACCTGTAGACCCAGGGAACCCAGTGTCTGGGCGGTGTCGTCGTGCATCTGCCGGGCCATGTCCTGTCGCTCTTCCAAAATAGCGGCTCTCAGTTTTTGAACCTGGAGGTTGGCTCTGTCCACAGCCACCCCTATCTGGTTGCCGATGGCAGCGAGCAGTTCCAGTTCTTGAGAAGCAAAAGGGCGAGGGCTGTGGCTGGCTATGACCATGACTCCCAACAGGTTTTCCTTGGCCTTGAGGGGGATACTGACCAGGGACTGGAGGCCTTCCTTCTCAATAGCCACGCGACGGTCCTTTGTCACCTTGGACAGGTCATCTATTGTCAGGACAGAATTCAGCATGCGCGGCATCAAGTCCTCGTCAGCCGTTACATGACTTAACGCTCGGAGGAACTCTAGCGAACCTCTTCGATGGGCTCTCAAAAAGAGCTCACTAGTTGACGGATCGAACAGCAGTATCCCTCCTGAGTCCATTCTCGCTACTTCTACTGCACTATCCAGGGCTAGTTGCAAAACTTTGTCCAGGTCGAGGGAGTGATTCACCGCTTCAGCGATGGCGTAGAGGACAGACAGCTCTTTCACCCTGGTTTGCAACTTTTCATCGGTTTGCTGATACAATCGCGCGTTCTCGATGGCGATGGCAAGCTGATCGGCCAGAGTTTGCAAGATGGAGACGTCGTCCTGGCTAAAGGCGTCGAGTTCGATGCTCTGCGCATCAAGCACACCAATGATCTCCCCCTTCAGCTTAATGGGGACAGCCAACTCTGATTTGATATCCTTTGTTTCCTCCCTGAAATGATACCTGGGTTCGCGGCTGACGTCGTTAGCCAACAGAGGCTCGCCGCTATGCGCCACCCAGCCGGTGATCCCCTTCTGGCCGACCCTGAGCCGCAGCTTCTCTACCAACCTGCCAGAGGGACCAGTGGTAGCTTTCAAAAGGATTTCCCCCGTGTTGGCCTCAACCAGGAGGATGGAGGTATCGGAGTAGTCAAAGGTATCTTTAATCAAATGGGCCACCTGATGCAACAGCTCGTCCAAGTCCAAGATGGAGGCCATTCTCTGGGTGATCCCACTGATCAGTTCCAGTTGGGTAGCCCTCTTTCGCTCCTCCTCGTAGATTCGGGCATTTTCGATGGCTATGGCGGCCTGGTTGGCGAGGAGAGTGGCCAGCCAGACGTCATCATGGTTGAAGGTTCTCTTCTGCGCGTCGGCGTTGATGGCCAGCACTCCGATGGTCCTGTCCTGCCACTTCAGCGGCATCTCCAGTATGGCAGTGAAAGGCTGATCAGCCTCGTACAGCGCGGCTCTCCCCTCCCAGGTCTGATAATCGTCTGTCATGAGCGGCTCCCCGGTTTGGAACACTTTGCCCGCCATACCCTCTCCCGGCTTGAAGATGGTCCCCACGTATTCCTCGCCGTGGCCATAACCGATGATCCATCTCAGTTCCTCTCGCTCCGGGTCGTACAAACAGATGCCCCCACCTTCGGCCTGTAGCAGAGTAGCCGCCCGCTCCACGATGGACTTCAGAAGTTCTGTCATTTCTATCTGGGCAGTGATGTCCAGGGAGGTCTGATACAAGGCCATGATCTCTTCGAGGCGGAGCTTTGTCTCCCTAAAGAGCCGCGCGTTCTCGATGGCAATGGCAAGCTGATCGGCCAAGGTCTCCATGGCCAGCAGGTCGGTCTCGTCGAAGGCGTTCAACTGGGTGTCCTGAACGTCGAGCACGCCGATCACTTTGCCGGCCAGTTTGAGGGGCACGCATAGCTCTGCTTTGGTTAGTGTTTCTTTCAGGATGCCTAGGACGTAGCGCGGTTCCTGGCTTACGTCGTTGGCCAGGAACGGCTGGCCGGTCTCGGCTGTCCAGCCAGCTATCCCCTCTCCCAAAGCTAGACGGTGGTCTGGCGGGGCCACGTCCGCGAAACTGCCAGCTACGGCTTGCATCTCAAGCTGGCCAGTGACTTCATCCAGCAGGAATAGGCCTACATGGTGGTAATTGAAGCTCTGTTGAATGTCAGTGACCACCTCGTATAGAAGCTGATCCAGGTCCAGGATCGAAGCAATCTGTCGGGCCACCTGGTTAACCACGGTCAACTGGGCAGATCGCTTTTGCTCTTTCTCGAGGAACTGCGCTCTCTCGATGGCCATGCCAGTCTGAGCGCCGATGGTGTTCAGCAGTTCTACGTCCTGGGAAGCAAAAGCGTATCCCGCCCGGCCCAGGAGGTTCATCACCCCCAATATCTTATCCTGTGCTTTCAGAGGCACTATGGCCAGCGGGCGATGCCCATTTCCATCACTGACTATCTCGCTCATCATAGGATGTTGAGAGAGGTCATCCACCACCAGAACCTGGCCTGTCCCGAAGGGTAAATCGGTCAAGCCCTCTATCCCGATCTTTATGTTCGGCACCCACCCTACGGACTCTTCTGCCAGGGTTCGATGAGCCTTGAGAACCATCTCTCCAGTGCTTGCCTCCAGGAGGTACAACCCGCCCTCGTCCAGGTTCATCACCTCCAGTACCCTGTCCAAGGTCAGGTGCAAGACTTTATCCAAGTTGAGCGATTGGCTTGCTGCGACGGAGACGGTGTTGAGAGCGAAAAGCTCCTTGTTACGCTGAAGCAATTCACGATAGAGCCTCGTGACCACGCGAGTCAGGATGGTCAAGCCGAACATGGAGATGACGTTCAAAGAAACCACCCGCAATAGATTTGACAAAGTGAAGGGGAAGTGGATGGGAATTAGGCCGTTCACCTCCAGGGCGATGGTGCCCACGTAAATGGCAGCGGTAAGGCCAAATATCAAGTAGGTGCTGCGTGGTTTGATCAGAACCAGATGGCCTCCCAAAATCAGTAGCGCGTAGAGAATCCCAGAAGCACCCGTCTGATAACCTCCGGCCCAATCCCCGGCAGAGATGGCCAGGGAGGTGATGCCCAGACTGAGGCTGGTGGCCAAAGTGGGGTATCGCTGTACCAGAAACCAGTAAGGAATCAGGAGCAAGGCGTCTATCAGAACGATGGCTACCATCCTTGGCCTGAGTTCGGGCGGGAAGGTGAGCCAAAAGAGAAGGACAATCGCCGCGTTGACCGCGCCTTTGATATAGATGTACCAGCGGGCTCGGTGCAATAATTGCCGGTGTTCGTAGCGCTGTAGAGTAGTCAAAGCAACAGGGTCAATCGTCCGAAACACGAGCATCACCTCCTTAGCCTATTTATCTCTAGAATACAAAAGTCGGCTAACTGCTTGGTATCACCTGCAATTGGCCGACTTCTTTGAGCCACCTGGTCCCCCTTGCGTGAGCTAAATGAGGTGGGATGAAGAGTGTGATGCCTTGGATAAAGTCAGAGCGATGGTAGTACAGTACTATTATATTGCACAACGCTTATTCTGTCAATATACGCCGAAAATCCGGGTATCATTCAAAACTGTGGGGCAATTCTCTTCGATTGCTGGAGTCGAGGCTTCAGCCGGTCCTCTGCGTCGGCAAATCCGCCTGAAGGCTCGACTCCGGAGTTTGCTGAATGAAATCCCCCACGCTTCTGAACGATACGCCGAAAATCCAGGCTCCTTGCCCTACCGGGCCTCCCTTGCCCTCAATATCACCTGGCACAGCCAGGGGTGATGGATGGTCACCGCCTGCTGCGGGCAGAGCTCCTGACAGCAGAAGCAGCGGATGCATTGGTCATAGTCCACTACGGGCCGTTTGTTTACCATAGTTATGGCCTGCGGCGGGCAGTTGCGCAGACAGGTGCGGCAGCCGTTGCAAGCACTGTTCATGACCGGCTTGGGGCCAGCCACTCTGCCGTAAAGGCCGAGCAGGAACTCGGAGATTCTGTTGGTGGCCAGCCAGGTGCTGGCCGGTCTGAAAGAGCCGACTTTGACCTCAGATAATGGATCGCCGACCAACTCGACGTCGGCAATCTGCCCCGAGGTGAGGCCCAGTCTGACGGCGGCGCGGGTGGTGCTCACCGCCAGCGGATCAAAGCCCACCAGAGCTGCTGCTGCCACGTCGCAGGCCAGGCTATCAGCGCTGGCCAGGATGGCTCCGATGGGCCGCGGGTCGCCAGCCGACGGCCCCTCGCCCTCCATGCCCACCACGGCGTCCATGACCGTCAAGCAGGGGTTGACCAGGGTATAAATGTCCAACAGAGCCTGGCTAAAGTCGCCGACCTTGGGCATGCGCAGGTGATACTCAGTTTTCAGGGGACTGGGCACCGCTCCGAAAGCAACCTTGACCGCCCCGGTCAGGCCGGTCAGGGTGTGGGTCTTGAGCCGGGGCACGGTGATGACCACGTCGGCTTCGGCCACGGCCTTGATGACGGTCACCCCTTTGAGAAGCCTGCCCTCGGGATGGGGCAAATTCACCGTCGAGAGGTCATAGTTGAGGCGGGCTCCCGTCTCGGTAGCCACCTGGGCCATGCCGCTGGCGGTGTAGATCTCTTCTAGTCTCTTGTGGGAGAAGGGCCCGCCGGGGCTGTCGGCGATGGTGACGAGGCCGCCCGCTACCTGCACAATCTGTACCAGGGCTTTGACCACGGCCGGGTGGGTGGTCGCCGCCTCGTCGGGTCGCCGCGCTGTGATGAGGTTGGGCTTGATGAGCACTCTGGCCCCCGGCCTCACGTAACGCTCGATCCCGCCCAGCAGATTCAGGCTCTCCCGAACGGCTCTGTCCACTCTGTCTGGCTGGTAATCAGTGCATTTGATGATGGCAGTTCTGTTCATTTTCACCACCACAGTAAAAGTGATCAGTGCGGCGGGGCAGCGGGCAGATAGCCGCTGGGGGCAACGCGCTGGCCGTCAACCCGGATCTCAAAGTGGACGTGAGGGCCAGAGGAGTGGCCGGTGCTACCCACCTCACCGACGAGCTGGCCCCGCTCCACCTTTTGCCCCTCCGTCACCCAGGAGCCCTTCATGTGGCTATACAGGGACTGCACATCCTCACCGTGGTCGAGGATGACCGTGTAGCCGTAGCCGGTCCTGGCCCAACCGCTGTGGGTCACCGTGCCCGCCCGGGCCGCGTAGACCGGGCTGCCGTAGGGCGCTCCCAGGTCCAGGGCCGGATGCTTCTCACTGTACCTCTGGGTGATCTGTCCCACCACGGGCCAGGCGAAGGGGCTGCCAGGGGAAAGATCGGGTTGGGACCAGTAAAGCTCCCGGCGGCCAGCGGGAATGACCAACTTTTGATTCTCTTCCAACTGGTAGGGAGGTTGCAGGTCGTTCAAGGGATAGTCCGTGATCACGGTCGGCGTCACCCCGTAGGCCAGGGCGATGGTCTCCAATGTCTCACCTGTCTGCACGGTATGGTAGGCCCCTTTGACTGGCAGGATGGTCAACTCTTGGCCTACCGACAGCAGGTCGGGGTTGCGGGCCAGGGACTCATTAGACCAGCGCAGGGTGTCAACGTCCAGTCCGAAACGGGCGGCGATGCTCCACAGGCTGTCGCCTTCCCTTACCGTGTAGGTGATCACCCCCTGAGGGGTGGGAGTTGGACTGGGCTGAACCTGCGGCTGCCTTCGCCCTTCCGTCGGTTGTGAGATAGGGGACGGGGTTGCCTGAGGCTGATCGGCGTGGGCGCTTTCCCTGGTCGAGCTCGCCGTTGGCCTTGTGGGTGACAGTTGGGCTTGAAGAGGAGAGGTCGCGCCGGGCGTGGGGCTGGCGGAAGGGTGCTGCTTTTCCCCCGGCCTGAAAACGAGGTAAGCCCGCCCGGCCAGGCTTCCGCCGACCACTGCCGATGCCAACAATATGACCATAGCGGCCCGGCGCAGAAACCGCTTGCTGCGTTGGGAGACGATCATCCCTTTTCCTGGTCTTTTTTCCAGCAGCAATGTTTGTATTTCTTGCCGCTGCCACAGGGACAGGGGTCGTTGCGCCCCACTTTCTGGGTGCGCACAGGTGTTGGGGAAGCGTGCACCAGACTGCCGCCTTCCTCTACCAGGGGCTGACCGCAGTGTGGGCAGAGAAGGCGCCCCTGGGCATCCTGGCGGATGCGATGGGCCTGGCCCTCGTCGTCCTCCATAAGGCGTGGCTCCAGTTGCTCAGGGCTGTGCAGGGGGATCCTCCGCATCGCCCGTTTCAGAGCTGGCTCCCTTTCTATGTTGACCCCCAACTCCCCCAGGGCCGTGGCCAGGGTGGCTACGTCGCTCGGCTGGAGGTCCCGTTCGTTCAGGGCAAAGCGCAGAAGCGGGATGGCTCGCTGGTCGCCCAGGAGGGTCAGGGCACTGACAGCCAGGGTCCGCGCCCCATCCCAGTTCGTCTGCTCGTAGAAGGTCTTGAGGGCCGGATAGGCTCGCTCGTCCTCCTTGCCGATCAGCCCGATCAGCCCGGCCACTTCGCCCTGTAAGCCGGTGCGCTGGGACCAACGCAGAAAGTCCAGGGCCGCTGGCAGCGCCGCCAGGCCAATCTGCTTCAGGGCCTCCAGGGTGATCTGGCGGATGATCTCCTCCTGCTGAGACTCGGCCAGAACGTCCATCAAGTCGTCCACGGCTTCCTCGGCTCTCAGCTCGCCCAGGAGGCGCACGGCGTGGATGGGAACCCAACCCCCGCCTGGCCCTTCGGTGTCGTAGAGAGCTCCGTCGTAGAGCAAGCGGCGCAAGGCTGGGACAACTGCCTCACGCCGGGCGCGGAACTGCTCCACCAGATCCGGCGTCAGGGCCTGCTCACCCTCGTAGAGTCTCTGAATAAGGGACTCAGTCTCAGCTTCTTCTGCTATTGCAGTCAAATCTTCTTTCCTCAGTCTGTTTTTTGCCTTATGCCTCTGCCATTGTGAGCGCCATGATCGCTTTTTGCACGTGCAGGCGATTCTCGGCCACGTCGTAGATGCAGGAACGAGGGCCGCTGGCCACTTCGTCGGTCACCTCGTGGCCCCGGTCCACGGGCATGGGGTGGGTAAAGATCGCATTGTCTGTCAAAGCCATTTTCTCAGCATCGCAGATCCACTGCGGGTACTTCAGGGCTTTGTCTATCTCCTCCTGCTTGTGGAACTCGCCGTCCCGATAAGCCTGGGGGCTCATCCAGTGCCGGGAGTAGACCACGTGGGCACTTTCATAACCGGCCCGCACATCGGTGGTTTCGGTAAAGGTCTGGCCGTTGGCGGCACAGTTCTCCTGTGTCCACTGGACGACCTGGGGATCGAGATCGTAGCCCTCAGGGTGGGCCAGGCTAACGTCCATCCCAAAGCGGGAGCCGATGAGTAAAGCTTCCTGCACGCTGGACCAGGAGCGGGCCAGGGCTCCGTGGCCCCAGGTGACCAGCAGTTTCTTGCCTCTCAGTACCATCGGGTTGGCCGGGTAGCCGGGCCCCTTGCCGAACCATTCCGCCCAGCCCATCGCGTCGGCCAGACCCTGGCAGGGGTGGTACTTGTCGTGGGCCTTAGAGATGACGGGGATGCTACACCATTGGGCGTATTCGCGGATCAACTCCTCGCCAGCCCCATAGTAGGGCACCTTGTCTTCCAGGATGCGGATGCCCAGGCCGTGAGCGTAGCGGCTCATCACCTGGGCCGCATCCTCGACGGTCTCTCCAGCAGTGGTGGCCGTCTTCAGGCGCATGGCTTTGGGTTCCAGGAACTGGGCGTGGCCTCCTAGTTCTGTGGCCGCGCACTCGAAGGATTGACGGGTGCGCACCGAGGGGTTATAGAAGAACATCAGGAAGGTCTTGTGCTGTAGGATGGAGGTCCATTGGGGCGAGAAACGATCGCGCTTCATTTTCGCCGCCAAATCCAGCACCGCTTCCAATTCCTCCACTTCCCAGTCCTGGGTGCAGATCAGGTCACGTTGATACAGGTTCATGGTTTTCTCTCCTTAAATAGTTATAGCTCAAACCGTTGTTACGTAGGCGGGCTGGCCTCTCTCAACAGCTCATCCGCCAGCCCCAGGTAGAACTCTTGCAACGTTTGCAGAGGGAGGGGCTCGAACAATTCCGGCATGGCATCTAGCCTGGTCACCTGTCGCATCATGTGACCCAGGTAGAATTCGGTCAGCCCCAAATCTTTCTGTTTGGCCTGTGCTATGAGGTACTTCAGATCGAGCCCTCTCCACGTCTATCCTGTCTCCTCTTCCGCCGAACCGTTCTGCCTGTGACGCAATAGTGCCGCTGCTCCGCTAGTGGATCAAGTTTGTGAGCTCTTTTTGAGGGTGAATCCCGATGCTCTGAGGTGCTTCCCCAGACTCCAGTATTCGTTGCCCACGTAAGTCACCGCTGTGGTCTTGCTGTAGTCAATGAAGCCATGCTCGTCCAGCAGCTCCTCGTCCACGTGGACGGCCACGATTTCTGCGATGAAGAGGTCGTGGGAACCGAGGGGAATGGTCTGAGTCAGCTTGCACTCGAGGTTGACGGGACACTCGGCGATGAGGGGGGGCTGGATCTGTGTTGCAGGCTCCGGGGTCAGGCCCGTCAGGGCGAACTTGTCCGTCCTGGCCCCGGAGACGTGCCCGCACTGATCCACCGCCGGCAGCAGGTCTTCGGTGGGGATGTTGACGGTGAACTCTTCCGTCTGGCTGATGACAGCGTGGGAGTAGCGACTGGGGCGGATGGCGATGGCTACCTGGGGCGGCTTTGCGGCCGTGGTGCCCACGTAGGCCAGGGTGATGATATTGGGCGCTCCCTGTTCATTTACACAGGTGACCAGCACCAAGGGCATAGGATAGAGGGCGCTGAAGGGTTTTTGTAGTTTTTTGCTCATATCTCAGCCTCCTTTGCTTGGTCGTGTCCAGGGCATCTAAGCGTGAAGATTATCCACCTTATCTTCGCAGAACAACAGCCATATTATCGTAGAAGGCCCAACTTTCGAGGAACTCAGAGAGACGGATCTCCCTGGGCTCGGCCAGAGGATCAACCACCAGCAACCGGTTGCCCTCATAGCTTTCCACGATCACCGTATGGGTGTAAGGAATATGGCTGGTGGGGAACATGTTGATGTAGGCAATGGGGTACACACCTTCATCCAGGAGTTCCTTCAAGCGCTCCACGGTGAGATTTTCGATTTCGGCCTCAAAGCCAAAGGCGCGAGCGCAGCTTAGCAGGTTCTCAACCCGCGTGCCCAACTCGCTGGTCTGGCAACGCTTTCGCAGTTCCGCCTCGCTGATGACAAAACCATGATGCTCCAGAATGATCCGCAAGCAGGCCACGGCGCAGGAAGAAGGGGTTTCCTGCCTACGAAAAGGCAATTTCGATCTCATGCTTTTTCTCTTGGTAGAGTTGTCTGGCTAGTTCTTCCATCTCTTGGAACGGCGTCCAGCCCACCACGGTCTCTTGCTCGGCGTCCACGGCCACCATGCCTACTTCGCCCACGATGCCGACGTGGGGATAAGTCAGTATCACAGGGACAACCCACAATCGGCGAGTAGGGAAGGCCACGCTCTTGGGCAGCCCCGCTGAGAAGCGATCGGGCAGTTTGGCCAGGATGAAACGATTGGCTAACGCCATCACCTGCTGCAAGTTGACCTTGGTTTCTTTTTCAAGCATCACAGACATTTTCCGTCACCTCCTCCGTTCAATTCTCCCTGTCCGCTGTACTCCCCTCCGCCCCAGTACAACGGACTTTTTGAATTCAACGGACACCTGCATCGCGGAAACACGGAGGCGCGGAATACGCGGAAACCCTTCCGCGCCCTCCGCCACTCCGCGCTTCCGCGTTCAACTCCCCCTGTCCGCTGTACTTCTCATTCCAGCCATAGTCGCTCATTGCAGTAGTAGACACCCGGCAACTGAAGATATGTCATCAGAGCTCCCCTCTGCTGCCGACAAGCCTACGGTGCTACCCAGCAGGTAATACCTAGAATCTGAAGACCTGGAAGGTCTGGAAGGTGTTTGTTCCAATCCACTGACTCGAGCCGAGCCTTGAACGTAATGCTTTCCAACTTTTTCGGCTCTCCGTCTATGTCAATCCTCAACATGTCAAGGACCACCTGGCGGTCAGACGAATGCCAGACTTCGGTGACTGCTGGCGAGGTACATTGGTCTATCGGTCCAGGTTCTCTGCCTACCAAGCGCTGATTCCTAGGCCACCAATCCCTTATCTCACGCCCCAGGTGTAGCGACAAAGACTGCGGCGATAAGTCGTCCTCGAAGTGCAAGAGGATCTCTCCTATCTTGCACCTTTTCCAGGTGGTTAAGCCATTGTTAGCTGTGAGCAAAATGAAAACAGACTTGACTCTCTCAACCCGCGCTCTATTGGTGAAGGATTGTTCTTCATTCTCTGAAGTAGGTTCCAAAAGAATCCCGACGGCTCCACGATCACCATTGTCTTCGGGGTCCACGAAAATGT
This sequence comes from Anaerolineales bacterium, assembly GCA_004377365.1. GTDB lineage: Bacteria > Chloroflexota > Anaerolineae > E26-bin7 > E26-bin7 > E26-bin7. The sequence goes on from SOHZ01000275.1 coordinate 18,103, forward strand.
CAAATGGCACCATTTTGAGCCAATAGTGGCCTCTTGGCAACTCTCTTCTGTAGTTAAGGAACCCCTCTGTGGTGAGGTTGCGATATGGCACGAGCTTTTTGCTTTTGGCTTCAGGGTACATGCTGTGGAAGCCTTCCAGATCCAGAGATACCGGTTCGAAGGTCCCGCTAGTCAAGAAGCTCTGTAGGTCTTCTTGCTCACGTACCTCTTCAGGGCCTTTCTCTGGTGCCGCCATCCCCGTACCAAGGGATGGCTTTTCATGAGCCGGGTAGGGTTCGAACACGATGGATTCCTGAACGCCAGGCTTGACTACCTGTGTCCGACGTTTCATCCCTACTTGGATAGCTCTCACTAACCGCGTCCAACCGTCCGCTTCAAATAGGTCCACCCACTGGAAACCACCCAAGCTTTCTGGCACCTCGCAATCTTCCAGACGTACTGGAATCAGATAGATATCTTCCTCCAACTTTTCCTGCCAAATATCCAGAGCATCCTTAATTTCCTTCTGAAGGAAACCCCTTTTGCTGACTGAGTTGGCCGACAGACACGCCAGGAAGAAATCAGAATGCCGGATAGCTCTCCGGATACAAGATTCCCATCTTTCTCCTGGGAGGATATCTTTTATATCCATCCAGGGTTTGAAACCTGCATCGGACAATTTTTGATAAAGCTGCCCCACCTTTTCTTCATTCTCTCGCGCATAGCTGAGGAAAATCTGAGCGGTTCCATTCATTTGAGATCCTCCCGTTCGAATGTCTCAGAATCCTTTTCCGTGTCTCTTTGGGGACAGAGAAGACAAGGGCTTGAACGTCTACGAAAAGCCTTTGGAGACTGATTTGAGGGAGATCTTCCAAAGTTGAGCTTCTTCACACGGGTAATGACGGACTTAAGCTGGCAGACCGGTAGTTAACACCAGCCCGCCAGCTCGCTGATTTTGTAAGTCGGTTATCGCATCGTCAAGGCCATGATCGCCTTTTGCACGTGCAGCCGGTTCTCGGCCTCGTCAAAGGCCGCCGATAGCCAGCCCTCGCCCTCGGTCTTGTCGAGGACGTCGTCCGTCACCTCGAAGCTACGGTCGGCTGGCAGGCAGTGCATGTAGATGGCATACTTGTCGGCCAGGGCCATGTGGTCCGGCGTGCAGATCCAGTCCTTGTTGGCGTCAAAGATCTCTTGGGTCTTCTGCGGGTCATCCTGGCCCACCGGTGGCTTAAAGATCGGGGTAGCACACCAGGCCTTGGGGTAGACCACGTGGGCTCCCTTCAGCGCCTCCTCAAAGTCGTTGCTGACCTCGAAGCTGCTGCCGTTCATCTCGGCGTACTGGCGACAGGCGTCCAGCACCTCGTCGTCCAGTTCCATGCCCTTGGGGTGGGCCAGCACAGTGTCGCAGCCCATCATGGTCGCGCCGATGATGGCGCTTTGGGGCACGGCGCGCGGCTTGTGGACGCTGGGAGAGTAAGCCCAGCTCATGACGAACTTGATGCCCTTGAACGTCCCGAACTTTTCCTTGACGGTCAGGACGTCGGCCAGGGCCTGGCAGGGATGGTATTTGTCGCACTCCATGTTGATGACCGGGATGTCGGCCCAGTAGGCAAAGTTCTGCATCATCTCGTGCGCCCCACCGTACTCCCAGTCCACCGGGTCGCCGTAGCAGCGGATGGAGATGGCGTGGCCCATACGGGCCAGGACGCGGGCCACGTCGGAGACGCGCTCGGTGGTGTAAGCTACCTCCCTGCCGGGCATGGCCGGGGTATAGATTTTGCTGGGGTCCAGGAAGTGAGCGTGGCCGCCCAGTTGGGTCATGCCCGCCTCAAAGCTGTTGCGGGTGCGCAGGCTCTGATTGTAAAAGATCATGAAGAGGGTCTTGCTCCGCAGCAGTTGGTCGTGGGGTTCGCCCGTCGCAAAGCAGCGCTTGAGATCCTGGGCTACGTCCAGGATGGTTTCCACCTCTTCTTTGGTGTAGTCCAGCAGGGTCAGAAAGTCTCTGCCTCTAAAGGTATCGGTTTTCATTTCAAATTCTCCTTTTCTAGTTCATTTGTTTCACTTGATGCTATAGGAATTTTCTTCCGGAGTAGCGAAACTCGCACCACTGTTGCGGTACAGGTTTCGCGTTTGGCTGGCGCAGAACAGGTTCTGCTACTCCGCCCGCAGCCAAGTCCACTATAGCACGAAAAGCCTTCTGCGTCAATAATGGCAGCGCGCCGTCAAAGTGTCATTGAGCCACAATGCTCTGCAAAGCCCTCTCGTAAACTTGATAGGCGCGCTGACCGTACAGCACAAAGCGCACCAACTCGATGTCGGTGTGGATTTCAAGGTAATCAATGGCCGTCTGCAAGGCGATGGGAGCGGCTTCCTCCATTGGGTAGCCATAGGCTCCTGTGCTGATGGAGGGGAAGGACACACTGCGCAGGTTGTTCTCGGAGGCTACCTCCAGGCTGCGGCGGTAGGCGCTGGTCAGCAGTTCCGCCGACCGGGCTGGGCCCTCCCGATGGTAGACCGGCCCCACGGTGTGGATGACGTGCCTGGCCTTGAGCCGGTAGCCCTTGGTGATCTTGGCCTCTCCGGTGCGACAGCCGCCCAGGGTGCGGCACTCTGCCAAAAGCTCCGGTCCCGCCGCCCGGTGGATGGCCCCATCCACCCCACCACCGCCCAGCAGGCTCGGATTGGCCGCGTTGACAATGGCATCGGTGTCCTGGGCAGTGATGTCCCCTTCGACCAGTTCCAGCTTGGATTTGTTGATCGTCACTTCCATGGTTGACACACCCCTTTCAGAAAATTAGTTCTACCACTCACAGTGCACCCAGGTCTCGCAAGGCCGCTTTGGCTTGCCCTGGATCGCGATCTCCCACGATGTCCACCCCCAGGCGGACCGCCTCGGCGTAATCGGGCAGGAACATCACCAGGTCAACGGCCAAACCCGCCTCTTGAGCCTGGGCAATCTCTTCGGAAGTCGAGTGCTCCCACCACAGGCTCAGCCAGTTCACTTCGAGGGAGCGTGCCAGCGGGATCAAATCTACAAAGCGCCCACATAGAATGCCCCCTGTGGCAATCTCGGGATTGAGGGCCTTTACCCTCCGCAGGGCAAACTGATCCCAGGCGATGATCACCACTTCTTCAACCATCTGGTTCCGCTCAATCAGTTCAATCACCCTTTTTTCCAAATGATGGTTGAAGGCAAAGCCCGTCTTCAGGTCTATGCACAAGGGGACACGCCCTTTGGCCCAGGCCAAAACCTCTCCTAGCAGGGGGACGCGCTGGTCAGCGTAACGTGGGTCAAACCAACTGCCCACGTCAAACTGGCGTATCTCTTCCCAGGTGACATCCCTCACCCAGCGTGAGTCTGGGGTCTTGCGGCCCAGGGCGAAATCGTGGAAGACGATCACCCGGCCGTCGGCGGTGAGCTGGACGTCCAGCTCCAGCATATCTGCACCAGCTTTCAGCCCGGCCTCAAAAGCGGCCATGGTGTTCTCTGGAGCCAGGGCCTCTGCCCCCCGGTGCCCCAGTACCAACACCCGTCCCGTGTCTGCCTTCCGCAACTTGAGCATTTCAGTGATTGCCTCTAGACCAGGACGTGCAAAGCCTGGGGGATGATCTGGAAGGTGGCCGGTGCCTCACCGATGAGCTCGCCGTCAGCCTGGAGGAGCATGCGTTCCCGGGCTTTGACCCGTATCTCCTGGGCGCGGTACTCATCAACCTTGGGGTGGCTGAGGTGGGTGCCTCGATAGATCCTGGGCAAGTTGACGACGATCTCTAGTTTGCCGGTATCGCCGATGATGACGACATCGAAAATGCCATCGTCGAGGGCGGCATTGGGGCCGATGTGCATACTGCCGCCAGCATAGCGCCCGTTGCAGACAAAGACGGAATTGGCTTTTTGCTGCAAGCGCTGCTGACCATCGAGGGTGACCTCCACTGTCTTGTTCTGGTAGGTCAGCAAATTGACGAAAAGACTGCTGAGGAACGGGAGGGTGCCCCCCAAGGCTTTGGAGCTGCGGTTCACCCGCTCGCATACCTCGCCGTCGAAGCCCAGACCGGCCACGTTGAGGAAATAGCGCTGTATCTCTCGTCCCTCGGAGGCACAGGTGACCAATCCCAGGTCAACGCAATCGGGCTTGCCATGTAGCAGGCGTTGGCAGGCCGCCCGGTAATCGTGCGGTATGCCCAGGGTGCGCACCGAGTCAGATCCCGTGCCGCCGGGGATGATTCCCAGATTGACCATTGGGTCAACCATACCTTCGATCACCAGGCCGTTGACCACTTCGTTGAGGGTGCCGTCGCCGCCTACGGCCACGATGGTCCGGTAGCCAGCGGACAAAGCCTCCCTGCTCAACTCGGTGGCGTGGTTGGGGCCTTCGGTGAGAGCAGCGTCGAACTGCCCCCCTTCAGCCCGCAGTATGTCTCGTATCTGTGGCCACCGTTTGCCCACTGCCCCGTTGGCCGCCACCGGATTGACAATCACCCTCATCGCTGCTTTCATATCCTCTTCCCCCTTTGCCCTGGACGTTACTCCATGATGTCGAATGCCTGTGGCGCAACAGTGCCGCCTGTGGCGCAACAGTGCCAGAATTCACATTGGAATTATAGCATCATTGCCATCATTTTTCAACAGCAAGCCTTGCGAAGGTTTGTCCTTGCAGTCACTCCACAACAGTGCACTTTCCGACGGCGGAGAACGCTCCCGAACAATGCTGTGAACCTTCGCAAGGCTGACAGCTTGACAAAAGTCGCTATTGAGGGTACATTTAATAGTGTGGCGCATCACGGGATGGAGGAACCTAGAGCCTATCCGAAAAGTCAGCAGGGACGGCTCCCACGCCTGTCCTGAGCGCAGCCGAAGGGCCGCCGGAAACTGGGCGTGAGAGCCCGGCCTGCTGTTTTTCCAGATAGGTACTTGAGCAGAGGAGGGTGCCATGTCTGAGGCCGAGAGATACGATGTCACCAAGTATGAGCGGCCGTCGGTGACGGTAGATGTGGTTATCTTTGGTGTGATGGAGGGCGAGTTGAAAGTGCTGCTCATCAAGCGCAAGAACTGGCCTTTTGAGGGGATGTGGGCCATCCCTGGTGGGTTTGTGGATATGGAAGAGTCTTTAGAGGACGCGGCCGCCCGCGAGTTACACGAGGAGACGGGGGTAAAAGGTGTTTATCTGGAGCAGTTTTATACTTTCGGCCAGCCGGACCGTGACCCCCGTACGCGGGTCATTACCGTGGCCTATCTCGCTTTCGTACATGTAGATCAGTTGCAGCCCAGAGCCGCCGACGATGCCGCCGACGTGGGATGGTTTTCAGTTTACGATCCCCCACCCCTGGCCTTTGATCACGTTGATATTCTGAAGCGTGCCCTCCAACGGCTGCGTCATAAACTAGTGTCCACTGCTCTCGGTAGCCTGTTCATGCCAGAGGAGTTCACTCTGGGCGAATTACGGCAGGCCTACGAGCGGGTTTTGAACGAGAAGCTGGACGGCCGCCGTTTCCGCCGCAGGATTCTGGCGGCTGATATTCTTGAGGAGACGGGGACGCGGCGCGGGGGTGGCCGCCGTGCAGCCAGGCTGTACCGTTTCAAAGACGACGTCGTGGCCGAGTTCGAGAGGCAGCGGCTGTTTCCGTAATCATGACAACCTGTGGCGCAATAGGGCCGCTTTACCCTACTACACGGCGATTCAAATAAGCCACCGATTCTCAAGGTAAGAGGAGCATCCTGAGTAGGCCGAAACGCAGTGGAGGCTGTACCGGAGGATGCGGTTCTGTAACGAATCAATGTTTGAACCGCACCCTTCGATACGCTTCGCTACTCAGGATGCTATCGCTCTAACTGATTGATGGGAGAAAGACTATGTCTGAGCAATTGGAGGAATTCAAAGTCTACCGCGAGCGGATGAACCAGAAGATCCTGGCCAGCGGCCATCTTGGCATCCAGCGCTTCTTCAATTTGGACACCAAAGCCTACGAGGATGGTGCGCTGGATGCCAGGACCAAGGAACTGCTGGGCCTGGTGGCCTCGACGGTGCTGCGCTGCAACGACTGCATTGATTATCACCTTATCCAATGTGCCAGGATCGGGGTTACTGATCCCGAGTTGCACGAGGCGCTGAACGTAGCCCTGGTGGTGGGCGGCAGCATCACCATCCCCCACCTGCGCCATGCCTTCGATACTCTGGAGCAATTGCGGGAGATGGAGGCCCGGGGTAAGCTTATCGAGCTCTAGCCCGTTTTGAAGAGGTCGGGAAGCTTCATGATCAAGCCCATGTCGCCTTTGACTTTGATCTTGCCGCCCATGAAAGCCCGAGCCATGTCCAGTTTGCCCTGGGCTATGGCCACATAGTCGGCTGCTTCCATACTGATGGTCGCGCTGGGATGATCTATCCCCCCCTCCGTGACGGTGCACTGGCTGCTGGCTATCTTTGCCACCCAGGTGCCACCGCCTTCACCGGTCAGTTCGAACTGGAAGGTCGCGTCCATCTCCTTGGCCTTGTCGGGTTGAAAGGCAAGGGGGAGGGCTGCGATGATCTCTTTGGCTGTTTCGGGTATTGGCATTCGTGTCCTCCTTGGCAGAAGTAGCTGTTTCTGATTGGACTAACCGGGCAAGCTTTTCCTGAAAGGGTAAGGCTGAACCGATAGGTAGATTCCCACTTGGCTGTTCCTGATCGCATTGACCGTGCAAGCTTTACTCTCTGGTCAAAATAAAGATCTCGATCAGGCTAAAGACCGCTAACACCAGCGCGGCGATGATCCAGTTCAATGCGCGAAGCGTCTGTAACCAGGCGCAAAGCACCAGGAACAAGGCGGCCCACCCACTCTGACGGATGGGCCGCCAGTTGCTTACTACCTGGCCTTTGGGCCTGGCGAAGCGATAGTTAAGATAAAAGGCCACCGGCACGAAGGTCGTGGTCAGGGCCGCAAAAAGCAACGGGAAAAACAGAGAACGAGCCGACGTCTTGGGGCTAAAGCTGTTGATCAAGAAATATAGTCCCAGCCAAGCGAAAAGAGCCAGGAACACCGAGATGGTCAAGACCTTTTTGCCACTCACTGGCCTATCCCTCACCAGGGGCTACTTTTTGGAGGGAGAGCCCTGGTGATTGTAGAGCAACTCTTTGATGGCCAACATTTCACGACGCAATCGGTCATCTTCCTCCACCTGGGCACGGATCTTCGCGTAACCATGCAACACAGTCGTGTGATCACGCCCCCCCAGGGCCCGGCCGATTTGAGGTAGGGAAGCGTTGGTTTCCTCTCGCGCCAGATACATGGCCACCTGGCGGGCTGTGACAATGTCTTTGGTGCGCCGGCGACCGAGTAGGTCTTTTGTTTCCAGGTTGTAAAACTGAGCCACGTCTTCTATGATCTGGTCAACAGAAAGGGAACCTGGGGCGGGACCAAAGCCCTGCAAAGCCTTGATAGCTACCTCGACTGTCAAGGGACACCTCATCAGGCTGGCGTGAGCTACCACCCGGTTCAGGGCCCCTTCCAACTCTCGGATGTTGCTTTGAATCTGGTGGGCGATCAGGTCTATGACCTCATCAGGCACAGGCATGGCCTGCTGCTCGGCTTTGAAGCGCAAGATGGCAATGCGTATCTCCAGGTCTGGTGGTTGGATGTCGGCTATCAGGCCCCATTCAAAGCGGGAACGGAGGCGCTCTTCCAGGGTGAGGATGGCTTTGGGGGCGCGATCGCTGGAGATGATGATTTGTTTGTTGGCCGAATGCAGAGTGTTGAAAGTGTGGAAGAATTCCTCTTGAGTGCTTTCCTTGCCGGCAATGAACTGAATATCGTCCACCAATAGGACGCCAATGTTGCGATATCTCTCACGAAACTCCTCGGTGGTGTGATTGCGGATAGAGTTGATCAAGTCGTTGGTAAAGGTCTCCGAGGAGACATAGAGCACCTCGCCGCAGTGTCGCTGCGACATGTGCCCTACAGCGTGCAGCAGATGGGTCTTTCCTAATCCCACCCCACCGTAGATGAATAGGGGGTTGTAAGCCTCAGCCGGTTTCTCGGCCACGGCCAGCGAGGCAGCGTGAGCCAATCTGTTGCTTGAGCCCACGACAAAAGTGTCAAAGGTATATCTGGGATTGAGCATAGTCGGTGGGCCATTATTGACGGTGGACTCGCCAGGCAAAGGAGCGATAGTCTGTAACAGAGGCAGCACCTCATCGCTCTCGGGCAGCTCCTTAGCCCAAACGGTGAACTTTACCTCGACGCTGCGTCCCACAATGCCGACCAGAGTGCGTTTGACGGTGGTCAGTAGACGATTCTCTAACCAATCTTTGGTGAAAGCGTTGTGTACACCAATAATGAAAGTTCCATCCTCGAAGGAGACAACATGG
>SOHZ01000216.1 GCA_004377365.1 Anaerolineales bacterium
AGCAATCTGGCTACGAGATTCCCTTCGACTGCGCTCAGGACAGGCTTCGCTCCCTGCGGTCGCTCAGAATGACATGTCGGGTAGTGACAGGGTGCATTTCAAATGCGATGGCCCTAAGGAACCGACGGTTCTCTGCGTCCGATTGCAGAAGTAGCAGCCTGTAATGCAATCTCAAGTAGGATTCCAAAGACATTGAAAACTTGGAGGAGGTGTGCTATAATCAGCCGATGAAGGTGAGAGCCTATCAGTCAGGTAAGTTGAACTTGCAATGTAGACTATTGGAGGAGCAAAATGGATCGTTATCGGGTAAAACCGGACAGCCGCGTAGACTTGGGCGAGTGGGATCCAAATGACAAGAGTGCTTTCCCAGAAGGGAAGAGCGAGGGGCGTAAGCGGCTTTTGGAACTCAACCAGAGGTTGGAGGAGTTGCAGGAACTGCTTTACGCGGAGCACAAACATAGGGTGCTGATCGTCCTGCAGGCCATGGACACAGGCGGCAAGGATGGGACCATTCGCCATGTCTTTGAGGGGGTCAATCCTCAAGGGGTGCGAGTGGCCAGCTTCAAGAAGCCGACGCCGGAGGAATTAGGCCATGATTTTCTGTGGCGGGTGCACGAGCAAGTACCTGGTAAGGGCGAGATGGTGATCTTTAACCGCAGCCATTACGAGGATGTGTTGGTGGTGCGGGTGCATAACTTGGTGCCCAAAGAAGTGTGGTCGAAGCGCTATGAGCACATCAACGGCTTTGAGCGCCTGCTGGCGGAGGAAGGCACTACGATCCTCAAGTTTTTCTTGTACATTGACCTGGACGAGCAGAAGGAGCGCCTGCAGGCCCGTTTGGATGAGCCGCACAAGCGCTGGAAGTTTAACCCTGAGGACCTGAAAGAGCGCAAACTATGGCCAAAGTACGTGAAAGCCTATGAGGATGCGATCAGCAAGACCAGCACCTCTTGGGCGCCTTGGTACATCGTCCCGGCCAACCGCAAATGGTACCGAAATCTGGTGGTGGGCACTGTCATCATTGAGGCGTTGGAAGACTTGAATATGCGTTATCCTGAGCCAGAGTTCGATCCTACTGATATAAAGATCGAATGAACGAAATCAGCAACAACCCGAATAAGGAGTCGTCTTATGCATATCCATCGCTTGGATCCGACCGACCGGCGCGACGTGCGTCGCTACATCGAGTTCCCCTTTCGTCTCTACCATGAAAGCCCGCTGTGGGTGCCGCCTTTCGTCAACGAGGTTCGCGCCCAACTCGACCCCCGCCGCCACCCCTTCTACCAGCACTCCCAGGCCGCGTTCTTCCTCGCGCTGGAGGGCGACCAGGTGGTGGGACGCATCGCCGTGCTGGACAACGCCCGTTACAATCGGTACAGAGGGGAACGTACCGCTTTCTTCTACCACTTTGACGCCGTGAACGATCGGGCCGTCTCCCGCGCCCTCTTCGAGGCCGCTTTCGATTGGGCGCGCGGGCGCGATCTGGACCTGATGTGGGGCCCCAAGGGCTTTATGGCCGCCGATGGGCAGGGGCTGCTGGTCGAGGGCTTTGAGCATCGCCCGGCGTTGGGCATCGCCTACAACTACCCTTACTACGGCGAACTGGTGGAGGACGCTGGCTTTGAGAGGCAGCTCGACTTTGTATCCTGCTATCTGGACCGACAGATGAATATCCCCAGCCGGTTCCTCGAGGTGGCGGAGAAGGTCAAACGGCGGCGCGGCTTTCGCACCGTGCGCTTTCGCACCAAAGCCGAGTTGCGCGCCATGATCCCTCGCGTGACCGCCGCCTACAACAGCGCCTTCGTTAAAGTGCAGGGGTACGTACCCATCACCGATGCCGAAGCCAAGGCCATCGGAGACCGCATCCTCAGCGTCGCCGATCCCGCGCTGATCACACTGCTGATGAGGGGGAACGAACTCGTTGGCTTTGTGCTGGCCTATCCCGACCTCTCGACGGCTATCCAGCGTTGCCGGGGACGGCTGTGGCCCACAGGCTGGTATCACCTGCTGTGTGAGTTCACGCGCACGCGCTGGCTCAACTTTAACGGCGCAGCCATCCTGGAACCCTACCGTGGCCTGGGCGGCAACGCGCTGCTGTACGCCGAGCTATACCAGACCCTGATCGGGCGCACCTAGTACCAGTACGCCGACCTGGTGCAGATCCAGGAGACCAACACTCGCATGATCCAGGAACTGGAGGCACTGGAGGTCAAGTTCTACAAAAAGCACCGCCTCTACCGGCGGTCGCTTTAGGAGTTGGGAGGAGTTTGATCCCTGCACTGTTGCAGATAGCTCCCAATTACCTCCGCAACGCCTGGTCTGTGTGGAGGAAATATAAGTGAAAGGTTTCCCTGGTCGCCTCACAACCTCCGGCGGCCTCACCGCCAATCCTACAAATGGAAATACCATTCTAGAGTGCTCACCTGGGCGTCAGGTCAA
>SOHZ01000518.1 GCA_004377365.1 Anaerolineales bacterium
GACTTTTTGCCTAGAACATTTGTGCTGGGAGATAGGAGCAACTGCACCCAATTGATTTTAACAACGGCCTGGGATCAATCATGTGTTTCCCAAACCATTTATCCGTCCCCGACAGACCAAAGGCCAATCCCATGAGCTCGGTGAAGTAAAAAACTGGTATCTGCGTGTCCTTCTGCCGGGTGTCCAGGTTGATCTGGCATATCCCGCAGGCACAGGCAATGCAGTCGGCTCCAGCCTCCTGGGCTGCTTCCGCCAGCTTGCTCGACAGCTCAACCACCACCTCACTGCGGCTCAACGTCAGACTGGCCCCGCAACAGTCCACCTTCCACGACCAATCCACCGGTTCTGCACCCACCGTCTCCAACAGCCTGTCCATGATCACCGGATGCTCTGGATCGTCCCAGCCCGTCAACTCGGGCGGACGGACCAGCACGCAGCCATAGTAGCTGGCCACCTTTAATCCCTTCAGCGGCTGGGTCACTTTAGCTGCAATGGCATCCTCGCTCAGATCAACACCCAATACCTCCAGTAGGTGGCGGGACCGTCCCTGGCCGGTGTACTCGAAACCCAGCAATTCTTCCATCTCTGCTCGCCAGCCCTCGTCCTCGCGGAAGCGCTTGTCGGCAGCCAGACTGTGCTGGTAGCAGGCCGGGCAGGGGATAACGGTATCCAGCCCCGCTGCCTGGGCCAGGGCCACGTTGCGGCCCGGCAAAGCTACGGCCAGTTCGTGGTTCAGGCTATGGGCAGAGGAAGCGCCACAGCAATTCCAATCATCCAACTCGATCAATTCAATGCCCAGGGCTTTACACACCGCATCGGTGGAAAGCCCATACTCGACTGCGGTCGTACCGATGGTACAGCCAGGGTAGTAACTGTACTTCAAATCCCGCCTCCTTTGGCTAACTGCCCGCTCTCTTGTACAACGCCTCCACTTCTCCCAACCGCTTGATCCGCTCTGGCATGAAGGAAATCTTCCCCTTCAGGATCAACTGCATCCCCAGGCGCCAGTCGGGCAAGATGGCCCTCGGGCTCCGCAGCGTGTATTCGGCCAGCATCGTCGCTTCGTGCACCCGCCCCCACAACTTGATGCTATCCAGGAAGGAGCGGTGCAGGGCATAAACAGCCGCCTCCGGCACAGGGTAGCCCTCTTCCAGAGCCATGTACTTCAGAGTGTCTATTACCGGGGCCAAACGGATCTCGTTAGGACAGCGCGTCCCACAGGTCTCACAGCCCACGCACAGCCAGATAGCTGTGCTTCCGAGAAGGATATCCTTCTGCCCCAACTGGATCAGCTTTAACACCTGGGCTGGCTTGTAGTCCATGACGTAGGCCGTGGGACAGCCAACCGTGCACTTTTGACAGTAATAGCAACGGCGGACGTTCTCCCCGCTGCGTTCCTGCACCAGGTCGGCGAAGGATGAGTCTATGTTATTGATGCGCAAGTCACTGGCGTTCATTCGAGTCCCCTTCTAAAAAAAGACCTTTGCAAAATAGAAGCCATCTTGACGCTGCAACAGGGCTCTAGCGCAAAGGCTGGCAAGCCCGACTGCCGCAACCCCCCTTTGCGTTGCGAACGGCTAAGGCTTATAAAAAGACAACATATTATAGCACGAACTTATCCCTTGTGCAATTATTCACCTATGGCCCCGACGCGGGAGATCATGGGGACTGTCACCCCAGCCGGGCCGATGTACCAGGCTGGGACCCTTTCTGGCAATCCACTGACCATGACCGCTGGCCTCATCACTCTGACGAGAGCATCGAGCACACTATCCAGGCGTCAGAGGAGGGTTTCCAGGTCTGCTCGTAGAGCCTGCGTCAGGCCACTGCTCCCGGAAAGACGCTTCCAGGGCAGGCGGAGAAGGGCAATGAAGGAAGCGTGATAGTCACGATGGTCCCGGTCTCCGCTGTGACGGCCACGCTATCCCTCACGTCCAGCGCGCCAGCAGCCGAGATTTGACAAAAAAGGGATGGTTCATCGAGTCTGTGATGAATGAAGGAGTTATTTAAAGAACGCTTGATGACACGATAGCTCGATCTACATCTAATTCGTCCCTAAATGTCTGTATACAGCTATGAAATGGCCTGTTTTAGCCACCTTCGGGGGCTAACTTGTGGCCATAGTGGCTGAAGATTAACTTAGGCGTCTTCAAATATCTCAGGCCGTATCACAACTGGGTGAACCATCCCGATTTCGTGAAATTGAGGCGGGATTGGAGCGCCGACATCCGGGGGATGCCAGCGACTTGCCACGAAAGGCATTGCCGTGTATAATACTGGCTGCAGCATAAATGCGACACTCCAGTGCAAACAAAAAGGGATCAACAGAGGTGGCGCTCTGTGAGATTCCAATACAATGCCTCATTTCCTGCACGCTCATCGGTAGCAGGCTGTTAAAGGGATGAGGCGATGCTGATGGACCATCCG
>SOHZ01000046.1 GCA_004377365.1 Anaerolineales bacterium
GGAGCTAGAGTATACCATGAGTCAACCCTTTAGAAAAGTGTCCGGTAGTGAACCGGCAGGCAAAGTTCGGGCCTTGCGCAAATAGCGGCACTATTGCGCCATAGGAGGTGGGGATTTCATGAAACTGTGGGGTAGTCGTCTCCAGAAGAAGACAGATAGCTTGATGGAGCGCTTTAATGCCTCCATCGGCTTTGATAGGCGGCTGTGGGCGGCTGACATTCGAGGCAGCATGGTCTACGCCCAGGCTTTGGAGCGGGCGGGCCTGATTACGACCGAGGAGCGGGACGAACTGCTGCGCGGCCTGGAAATGGTGCAGGCCGAGTTCGCGGATGACCGGTTTCAAATCCAGCCCACCGATGAGGACATCCACACTGCGGTCGAGCGGCGGCTAGGCGAGTTGATTGGCCAGGTGGCTGGCAAGCTCCACACGGGCCGCAGCCGCAACGACCAGGCAGCCACCGATGTGCGCCTCTACATGCTGGATAAAATTGCTTCTCTGAAGGAGGCGCTCGTCAACCTGCAAAGGACCATCGTCGAGAAGGCAGAAGCTCACATCAAGGTCATTATGCCCGGCTACACCCATCTCCAGCCAGCCCAGCCTGTGCTTTTCAGCCATTGGCTGCTTTCCTATTTCTGGATGCTGGAGCGGGACCGCCAGCGGTTAGACGAACTGGAGCAGCGCACTTCTATTTTGCCTCTGGGGGCCGGTGCCCTGGCTGGTCACGCTCTGGGCATTGACCGGCAGTTCCTGGCCCAGCAGTTGGGCTTTGCCCGCCTGGCCGAGAACAGCATGGATGCCGTATCTGATCGCGACCACATTATCGAGTTCCTGGCCTGGGCTGCTCTGTTGCAAGTTCACCTCAGCCGCCTGGCCGAGGACCTCATCACATGGTCATCGGCCGAGTTCGGCTTCGTGGAACTGGACGATGCCTACGCCACTGGCTCCAGCTTGATGCCCCAGAAGAAAAACCCCGATTCGCTAGAACTGCTGCGGGGCAAAGCTGGCCGCCTGATAGGTCATCTGGTGGCCCTGCTGACTGCTGTCAAGGGCTTGCCCTCAACTTACAACAAAGACCTTCAAGAGGACAAGGAGCCACTTTTCGATGCTATGGATACCCTGGAATTGGCTTTGCCTGTGGCGGCCGGTGTCATCGCTACCTTGAAAGTGCATCCCCAGCGGATGGCCGAGGCCCTGAATGACGGGATGCTGGCCACCGATTTAGCCGATTACCTGGTGCAGCGAGGCGTGCCCTTCCGCCGCAGCCACCACCTGGTGGGTCAGGTGGTGCGACGCGCTCTGCAACGGGATGTACCTCTGCGGGAACTGCCACTGGACGAGTTTAGGGAAGTGGCTGAGAAGTTTGGGGAGGACGTCTACCTGGTCTTTGACTTTCGTCGCTCGGTGGAGGCCAGGGCTAGCTACGGTGGCACGGCCACCCAGGCCGTCCGCCAGCAGTTAGCCAGGACCAGGGAGAGATTGGGATGATCATGTTCTCGTAGGACGTGGCACGGAGATTACTTCACGAGGGTATCAAGCACTGGAAACTGGAGCATGCGCTTGGACTTTATCGTGAGGGACGTATATCCAAGGCACGCGCAGCAGAGAAAGCCGGAGTGTCTATCTACGAGATGATGGATCTCGTCCGCGAGCGAAGCATCCCCTTGCAATATAGCTTGGAAGAAGCAATGGAGGACATCGAAGCGATGCTAGAACGAGCCGGTGAGCAAGAGACGCTCCGCACTTCCACGTACTGAATCAGCCTCAGACGATTTGGAGATGTATGTGTCCAAAACTCAGAAATTCTTGATTGCCAGCGGCGTGCTCACTGTGGTGAGCATCGTCGCCATTGCCGCCTTCTCCTTGGGGGTGTACGTGGGAGAGCGTGGCTGGACAGCGGGGCCACCGTCCATGGCTGGGCCGGACGGTGGCCCGCCTCCTGGCCAGCCAGGGCAGCAGCCGCCAGGTGGCCAGCCGGGACAGCCGGGACAGCCAAGTGGCCAGCCGGGGCAATCACCGGGGGGAGGCTCTGGTCAGCCACCCTTCGGCCCGCCAGGTGACCTGCCTCCCGGAAAGCCAGAGGTGGTCGGCCAGGTGCGGAGCGTGGCTGGTGACAGCATCACCCTGCACACACCTCAGGGCCCGCGGCTGGTAACGGTCAGCGACGAGACAGAGGTCAAGCGGGCGGAGGACGAGGAAGAGGCCAGTCTGGAAGACATCGAGCCGGATACACACATTGCTGTCTTTGGCCAGTTCAACGGCGGAGGCAAGACCCTGGTGGCCCAGGTGATCGTCATTTTGCCACCTCCATCTAAAAAATGACAAACTTGGCAGTTGGGGCTCTCGCCTTGGCTGGCTGTGGTGCCAAATCACGTGAGCGTATCACGGAGGGGACAAAGGGGCAAGGAAACAGGGGGTAAGCGTT
>SOHZ01000384.1 GCA_004377365.1 Anaerolineales bacterium
ACAGGATGATGGTTTGGTCAGCACTGCCCGAGGCCAACGTTTTGCCGTCCGGGCTGAAGGCTATGCTCAACACGGCGTCCGTGTGGTCGGTGAGGGGTTGGCCGATGGGTTGACGGGTCGCGACATCCCACAGGATGATAGTGTTGTCCTCACTGGCCGAGGCCAATGTTTTGCTGTCCGGGCTGAAGGCTATGCTTAACACGGCGTCCGTGTGGTCGGTGAGGGGTTGGCCGATGGGTTGACCAGTTGTGACATCCCACAGGATGATAGTGTTGTCCTCACCGCCCGAGGCCAACGTTTTACCGTCCAGACTGAAGGCAACGCTCCTCATGGGAGCCGTGTGGCCGGTGAGGGGTTGGCCGATGGGTTGACCGGTTGCAACATCCCACAAGATGATGGTGTTATCGGCACTGCCCGAGGCCAATATTTGGCCGTCGGGGCTGAAGGCTACGCTCAACACTTTGGCCGTGTGGCCGGTGAGGGGTTGGCCGATGAGTTGACCGGTCGCAATATCCCACAGGGTGATAGTTTTGTCGGCACTGCCCGAGGCTAACGTTTGGCCGTCCGGGCTGAAGGCCACGTTCAATACGGCACCCATGTGGTTGGTGAGAGGTTGACGTGCCACGACATCCCACAGGATGATAGTAGGGCCTCGACTGCCCGAGGCCAACGTTTGGCCATCTGGGCTGAAAGCCACGCTGAGCACACTGTCGGAGTGGCCAATAAAGGGCTGGCCGATGGGTGGATCGTTGGCTAAATTCCACAGGATGATGGTTTTGTCGGCACTGCCCGAGGCTAACGTCTGGCCGTCTGGGCTGAAAGCCACGCTGAACACACCATCGGAGTGGCCAGTGAGGGATTGGATGATAGGTTGACCAGTCGCGACATCCCATAGGATGATAGTGAGGTCCTGACTGCCCGAGGCCAAAGTTCTGCCGTCCGGGCTGAAGGCCACGCTGTACACGGAAGCCCTATGGTCGGTTAAGGGCTGGCCGACAGGTTGACCGGTCTCAACATCCCACAGAATGATGGTGTTGTCGTAACTACCCGAGGCCAAAGTTCTGCCGTCCGGGCTAAAGTCCACGCTCCGCACCTCCTCGGTGTGGCCCGTGAGGGGCTGGCCGATGGGGCGACAGTTCACGACATCCCACAGGATGATAGTGAGGTCTCGACTGCCCGACGCCAGTGTTTGGCCGTCCGGGCTAAAGTCCACGCTCCGTACCTCCTCGGTGTGGCCCGTGAGGGGCTGGCCGATGGGCTGACCAGTGGCGACATCCCATAGGATAATGGTATTGTCCTCACTGGCCGACGCCAATGTTTGGCCGTCCGGGCTAAAGTCCACGCTCCGCACCTCCTTGGTGTGGCCCGTGAGGGGCTGGCCAATGGGTTGACCGGTCGCCACGTCCCACAGGATGATAGTGCCGTCGGCATTGCCCGAGGCCAAAGTTCTGCCGTCCGGGCTAAAATCCACACTTCTCACCCAATCGGTGTGGCCATGCAGGAAAGTGGCGAGGTGGGGGCTAAATTCCAATCCAGCAAGTAAACTGGCTCTGGCCTCGACTGTGTCGGCAAGACGGTTGGCTTCCAGACTTAATAACAAGGCCAGGTCAAGCTGGCCATCTAAGAGGGTGAGAGCTTGCGCGGCCAATCGACGCGAGGTAGCGAGGCGGGCTTGATAGTCGGCTCGGTTCTGGTTTGCCCGGGCCATCGCGGAGGCCATTAACAAAATCACAACAATTAGAGTCGCCATGGCAGTGCCCAAAACAACCAAGACAGTTAGTCGTTTCTTCGCCTGCTCCTCGCTTTTCCTCTCTCTCCACGTCTTGTTGGATTCTTGAATAGGCTCAATGAATCGGTCGTGGGTCAGTTCATACCAGAGGGCACCGGCTCGCCGCTCCCCTCTGATGAGGTGCAGGTTGTCAAGCACGTCCGCTGCCGTGTTTGGAATCCCGCCAGTTTCCTCTCGCCCTCGAAAAACTGTTCCGCGTGTCCCCGCAGGTGTAATCAGACTGGAGTCAAACCACGCGCGTAGGTTTTCCTCTTTTACGCCAGCTTCCTGGGCTGCCCTCTTGATGGATCGCTCATAAAATCCTGATAGCGCCTGGTTCACGTCACCGAAAGCTTGCAGGTGTTCTTGCGCGATGGCAGTAACATCGGGCGGTAGAGCCCGCCATAAACTCTGGCAGACTACCTGAAGTTGCACAGGTTCTATGAACTCTCCTGTTACCTCTACAGTCCCGCCTATAGCCGACTGAACCCGGACCTTCAACAGATCCTCGACCAGCTGTTCTGCCACACTCTCGGCGAAAGAGCGTCCCGTGTCTCTTAACGGCCCTGTGACGGCCGCTAGCGCCGCCCCCTCACGCAGGCGCTCCAGGCGAAAACGTGCCCGCAACTTCTCGGGCAGGAGAGGTGCATAGGGGTCCAACTGGGCGATGTAATCCTCTCGAATGACAAAGACCACCCGCAAAAGGGGATCCTCTTCCAGCGCGTCGCGGACCTGCTCGAAGAACCCCTCTCTGTCTCTCCAACGCTCTGAATAGAAGGTAAATAGTTCCTCGAACTGATCAAAGATGACAACGCGGGGTGAAGGCAGCCCCTCTTCATCAATGGGGCGCTCTCTTTGCTTCAGGAAGTCAGCAATGGACATCTGTGCCAGTTGTCTTGTATCGGCCTTGGGCTCTGCCCAGCTCATTAGGGTGTTGAAGGTGTAGAGGTTCAGTATCTCCTTGGGCTCGATATCTTTGGGAATCAGGCCTTGCACTCGCACCAGCGGGAGAACCTCAAACTCCTCCCCTTCCAGCAGAGGGATGAGCTTGGCGTTGAGGAGCGAGGTTTTGCCAGCCCCCGACTGGGCATAAAGGAGAAGCACACGATGGGCGATGACGAGAGAAAGAAGCTCACTGGCTTCATGGTCTCGTCCGAAAAAGAGGGCTTGGTCATCCCGTTCAAAGGGGCGGGGACCCACATATGGTTCGAATTCAAGTACCTGTTCAGGACCCTCCTCTGCTGTTGTTATCCCTATATCAAGGGATGGCTCCTCATAAGCTAGTACTTCCGTCCAACGTTCCATCCCTGTTCGGATAGCTTTAACTAGCTGTGTCCAACCATCCTCTTTAAACAGGTCCACCCACTGGATATCATGCAGGCTTTCTGGCATTTCGCAATCTTCCAGCCGTACTGGAATCAGATAGATATCGTCCTCCAACTTCTCCTGCCAAAGATCCAGAGCTCTCTTAATTTCCCTCTGAATCCAACCTCTTTTAGCGACCGAGTTAGCCGACAGACACGCCACGAAGAAATCAGAGTCCCGGATAGCTCTCCGGATGCTGAATTCCCATCTTTCTCCCGGCCGGATGTCTTTCTTGTCCATCCAGGGTTTGAACCCCGCATTGGACAACTTTTGGTAAAGACTCTCTACTTTTTTTTCATCCTCTCGTGCATAGCTGAGGAAAATTTGAGCCGGTGCTTTCACTTAAAATCCCCCTGTTCGGATGTCCCTGAATCCCTTTCCGTGTCTCTCCGGGAAAAGATGAAAGGATCTGAACGCCTATAAATTCAATTGCCACGGTCAAAAGCCTCCCATCGCTTTCTCAACTCTTTGGCAAACTCACGGCAAGTCCCCCAGTATACCCGGATCTTGAGCTCTCCAAAATAGCGATCAAGGTATTCTTGCGCCTTTTCCTTTTCCGGCTTCGAAAGCTTGTCCTCCCCAGGCACGAGCTGCACAGACACGTGGGCTCTCTTGGTGCTTATCTCCATATAGCTGACAAGAATTCGGAAAAGGACCCGGAAATCCCAGTCGGCGATCCGGTAGCCCAGGAAAAGAAGCGACGCCCCCGCGAATGCTTGCTCTATCCGTGCCGGAAGCAGCCTTTGGTCCTTTGATATAGTCACTTGGTCCTTTGATATAGCCACGAGGAAGTCCAGGTAGTCATCCTCCGTGAGAACTAGTGACTCTGGCACTTTTGTGTGGCCATGAAGGTGAAATACAACGGGATTTGCTGTAGTGGGATTGAAACCAGGCTCTGAATCGAAGATAGATGGTAGCTTCTTAACGTATTTATTCCATCGGCATAGCTCTTGCTTCGGATCCTTGTTCCGGCTTTTGAGAGCTTGCACCATGAAGTCATCGTAATTTGTGGTTATGTACACGGGGAGTGGAAGGCCTGCCAGGACGCTGTGAGGCTCATCCGGCTCTGTGAAGTTTGGTGGTGGAACGCTCTTAATCCACTCCGTGATTATCTCCTTTGGAGCCATGGGGTCCTCAGTCACAGCTAGGTATTGAGCGACTCGGGCCAGATCATGACAATCCTCCAGCGGGTACTCGTGCTCCTGTGCCCATTTCTGCGCAATATCGCATCCGAGAGGAAGCACTCCGAAACAAGCTCCGGCTCCCAGAAAGGGAGTACATTTCCCAGCCTTGATTCTCCGAAGAAGGAGCTCCCAGTCTCTCTCTCCTAGCGTGTTCGGCATTTCCAACCTCCTACGATGTTGCAGCCATGTGACGATGGTCTACCACAATTGGTCTCCGAAACCATTTCTCATTCTCTGAGCTTTAGCACCGCCTGCTCACTCACCGGTGTTCTCCCCATCGGTTCGGTGGTTAGGGATGGGCCATAGGATTATCGGTTAGCAGCCCTTCGGCTTCAGCGGCCTCGTTGAGATCCCCATCGGCGCTGACAAATGTCAGTGGTGGCAGGCTCATCTCCTGGCGAAGGCGATGGAGCTCCAGGGCTGTTGCCAATTGCACAGCATCGTACCCGCGTAAGGCTCGGGCTTCGGCCAGATCCATCGCTCGCTCAACGACCTTTGCTGTGACCTCGATGACTCGGTAGGCTCGCCCAAAGTCGTCTTTGAACCGCCGGGCCACTGCCTGAGCGTCTTCAGGCTGCAAATCGCCCATCCGCAGCCGCCGGAAAATGGCGGCTATCACCTCAGCACCAGTGATGCGCGAGATGTAGATGGTATTGCCAGCATCTGGGGTACACAGGCTTTGCACCCAACCACTCCCAGCCTCGACAACGTAGCGTTTAACCAACCCGCTGCTATCCAAGAAGTAATGAGCCATCAGCGTCGCTCTTCGATGATAGTCTGCGAAAGAGGTGGTCCCTCGATGGGTACCGGCTCGAAAGGTGCTTCTTCAGGCCATGATACCTCTTTGGCAAGTAGAAGCCCTTCTTCGACAAGACGCTCCAGAAACGCTCGTTCCTGGCTCTCCTCTCCTGCCGATTCTGGAATGAGCACCTCAACCGGGGTGTCAGGGATCAAATGGACCGGTTCCAATAGCCGGACGTGCTCTCCGTCATATACACCTTTGATCTTGACCATCGTCTCTTCTCCCGCCTTCCTAATATCAGTTACGGTTTCCACGCCACTTCCCCGTTCACAGGAGTGGATTCTCAGTACTACTTTAACGAGTATCCCAAAATCGTCCTGTAAATAGTATACCAGACTTTCGGGTCTTTGACAATACCGCCCGCTGCCCTACTGCTTCCCTCTTTGCCTGGCTTGTAGTATAATTGAGGCCAATGGCACTTGATACCTGAAATTCTTTGCAGACGAGTCAGGATTTTGCCTGTCATGCTGAGCCCTTCGACTACGCTCAGGATAAACTCTGCGAAGCATCTCGTTCTTGGCTTGCGGGGTGAGATTCCCTTCGACTGCGCTCAGGACAGGCTTCGCTCGCTCCGCTCGCTCAGAATGACACACTCCTCAAAGGTAACGAACCATGTCCCGACAACGCCAGATCGAGGTCCGAAAAGAACGCGCCCGCCGCGAATTGCGCCGCTACCGCATCACCAACACCCGGCCCGGTGAGATTTTGTCTCTCTATCGGGTCAAAAGCGGCAGCGGCTACACCTACGACGTCGAGATCCGCAACCCGTTCGAGTTGGAAAACCGCTGCTCCTGCCCCGACTACGAGTCCAATGGCCTGGGCACCTGCAAGCACATCGAAGCGGTCTTGATCCACCTGGAGCGGGAGCACCCCGACGAGTTCAGGGCGCAGCGGGCCAGGCTGGCCGAGGAGAAGGCCCACAAGGTGGTGCTCCAGTTGGCTTACGAGGACGAGACGGTCATCAAGGCCAGTTTCGACCCGGCCCTGGAAAAGCCAGTCCGCAAAGCCGTCGAGGCAACCTTCGCCAAAAGCGGTCGGTTGCGCCAGGCCAAAGCCGACCCACGACACATGGTGGAGACCCTGGATCAACTTGAAAAGGCTGTGATCAAGGCCGGAGGACAGGTTCAGATCGGGGTGGAGGTGCGCGAGTTCGCCCAGGACTGGCAACGCCAGGCCGAGCGGGAAGCGGAGATGGCCCGCCTGATGGAACAAGTCCAGGCCAGCCAGTTGGAGATTGACGTCCTGAAGCTGCCCCTCTACCCCTACCAGATGCTGGGCACCCTCTTTTTGGCCTTCACCCAGCGGGCTCTGCTGGGCGACGACATGGGCCTGGGCAAGACCGTCCAGGCCATTGCTGCTGTGGTTTTCCTCAAAGGCCAGGGCAAGCTTGGCAGGGTGCTGATCATCTGCCCCGCTTCCCTCAAGCTCCAGTGGGCCAAGGAGATCCAGCGTTTCTCGGACGAATCGGTGACCGTCATCGGCGGGACCAAGGCCAAGCGACGGAAGCAATACGCCGAGGGGAGCACTTTTGCTATCCTGAACTATGAGCTGGTGTTACGCGACTTTGATCTCATCCAGGCCCTGGCGCCCGACCTGATCATTCTCGACGAGGCCCAGCGCATCAAGAACTGGCGGGCCAAGACCACCCAGCTCATCAAGAACCTGACCTCGGAATACGCCTACGTGCTGACCGGCACTCCGCTGGAGAACAAGCTGGACGAGCTCTACTCCATCGTCCAGTTCCTCGATAGGCGGCTGCTGGGCCCGGCCTGGCAGTTCATAGCCGAGCACGTCATCCGCGACGAGTGGGGAGCCATCGTTGGCTACCGCGGCCTGGACAAGGTCAAGCGCAAGATCGCCCCCATCTTTTTGCGGCGGCGCAAAGACCAAGTGCTGCACGACCTGCCGGAGCGTATTGACAGCACCTATTACCTGGATCTGGAGCCTGCCCAGCACCGGCTCTACGTCCCCCGCGAGGCAGAGTTGCGCAGCATGTTCAACGTCCCCAGGGAGGACTGGACGCCGGAGATGACGGGCCGTCTCTTGCAGTTGATCACCGAGATGCGGGAAATCTGCGATGCAGCCCAGTTGGTGAGCGGCGGGATGAAAGGTTCCAGCAAAATGGCTGAACTGTCGGCCATCGTCGAGGACTGGGTGGTGGATGGGGGACACAAGGCCCTCGTTTTCACTCAATGGGAACGGGTGACCCGTTTGGTGGAGGAGGCGCTGGGAGGCTTGCCTGTGGGGATGGTCCGTTTGCACGGTGGCTTGCGGCTCAAAGAACGACAGCGAATCATTGACCGCTTCCATCAGGACCCCGACTGCCGGGTGTTCATCTCCACCGACGCCGGAGGCCTGGGGTTGAATCTGCAAGCGGCCGACGTGGTCATCAACGTTGACCTGCCCTGGAACCCGGCCAAGCTGGAGCAACGCATCGGCCGGGCTCATCGCATCGGCCAGAAAAATGCCGTCAACGTCATCAACCTGGTAGTGGAGAACACCATCGAGGAGCGGGTGCTGGAGGTCATCTACCAGAAGCAGCAACTGTTCGCGGCCATGTTCGACACCGA
This sequence comes from Anaerolineales bacterium, assembly GCA_004377365.1. Classification (GTDB taxonomy): domain Bacteria; phylum Chloroflexota; class Anaerolineae; order E26-bin7; family E26-bin7; genus E26-bin7. The sequence continues at coordinate 7,690 of SOHZ01000384.1, forward strand.
CATTGACGAAATCAACCTGGCGGCCCGCAGCAGGGTGGAGGAGATGCGGCAACTGGTAGCCAGTCTGCTGGGAGAAGGGGCCGGCGGGTGAGGAGGGAGAATGGGATCAGACCCCAGGTTTTTTGGAAAAACCTGGGGTCTTGTCTTTCTTGCGCAGGGCTTATGCTACCGAGAAACGGATACGGGGGATTCCAGGCAAGGATTCGCTCAGGGAGATGAGGGGAGGACAAAATCCTGGCCAACGATGAGGCGGATGTCTACCTCACTCTTCAGGTTGGGGCTGCGGCGGATGTTCTCTGGGGTCACGTTGAACAGCACGGCCAGGCTCTGGATGGTGTACTCCTTGCCCGTATAGTCTATGATGATGGATTGGGGGTAGTCGAAGCGGTCAGCATTGCTGAATTCCACCACGTGGTAGCCCTGTTTCTTGAGAAAGGCGGCCGTCTGGGCGTCCAGGTTAGCAGTGGGGGTCCCGTTTTGGACCACTATTTTGGCTCCCTCCTGCGCCAGGCGGTCTATCTGTTCGACCGGCACCTCTTGGGGTTGGGGGGAAGGGGGTGAGGGCGGCGTCGGCGAAGTGAAAAGCTCTTCTACGGCGGGCCGGATCTTTTCCCGAATGGGCAGTAGTACCCAAGCACCATTGGGGGTGACGTGCTCGACGGTCATGTTGTAGTCAATGACCGCGGACTTGAGGTTCTCCTGCTCAATCTCGCCAGCCAGCCGGGCCAGGGTGATGATATTACCTGGCTGCAGGTCCGTCTGCACGGTGTCGGCCAGCGTCACCATCAACTCGGGGACGCGAGGGATGAGGTTGAGGCGTAAAGCCTGTTCCCGCACGGCCAGGACAATCTGCATCTGGCGGCGAGAGCGGTCAAAGTCACTGGTACTTTTGCGCGAGCGAGCGTATTCCAAAGCAGCCTTGCCACCCATGTGCTGCAAGCCCGCCTCAAAGTGGATGGTCTTGACGCGGTTGGGGTCGTCGGGTGAGGGATCGGGATACTTTTCATCGTGGAGAGTGCGCTCTACATTGACGTCAATCCCACCGATGGTGTCTATGATCTTCTCGAAGCCATCAAAGTCAACGAGAACATAGTAGTGGACCGGCACTCCAAAATTGTATTCCACTGTCTTCATGGCTAGAGCTGGCCCTCCGCCAGGGTATTTGTCGCGGTCCCCGATAAAGTTGGCAGAATTGAGGCGGTTCTCGCCGTAGCCTGGTACGGGCACCCACAGATCGCGGGGGATGGAGAGCATACCGGCCGTCTTGCTCTTTGGGTCAATAGTCCCCAGGATTATGGTGTCTGTGCGCCAGGGGCCATGCTCTCCCTCTCGCTTGTCAACACCCAGGAGGAGGATGTTCACCCGCTCCTTCTTCTCCCAGACAGGCAGGTCTCTCTCGCGCACCACTCCTTCGCCACTGCCTTCACTACCGCCGGAGATGGGGGGGATGGGCAAATGTAGGTTGGGCAAGGAGGGGATTTGAGCGTGGGCTACAATGTCTTTCACTGTAAAGTAGAACAGAGAGCCAGAATACACTCCTCCGGCCAGGAAGAGCACGAAAATAAGGCTGAGGAAAAACCTGGACAAAATATAGGAACCTCGTCTTCTTGTTCTTGGACTTTTCATAGCTTATTTCACCATCGCATCACGAAAGTTGTACCGTAGCTTCGTTTTGGGTACATCACAGAAGTGTGGGCGGGATATAGGGCAAGATGGGCCACTATTGCGGCACAGGCCATCTTGCCCTACAGATTTACGTCTGCAGAATATCAGTCGGCACTGTTGCGCCACAGGTCACAGTGCATTCGCGCCCGCGTTGTCATTATATCACACTTGGTTCACTGGTGCAAAACGGCCTGTACTGCCTGTACCGCAATAGTGGCACAACAGTGGTGATCGGTTCGGCAAAAGCCGGGAAGCTGGCCTTCAGTCCTTATTGTCCGCCTGGTTCACTTGCTCCCTCTCCCTCTGGAATGTTAGCCATGTAGAGGGTGTTCCCGCTGAGAACATAGAGCTTGCTCCCTATCTCATCAACGTGGAGGTTCTTCAATTGATCGAAGACACCGGGCTCGGCGGCTCTGAACTGGCGGATGAACTGTCCCTCCTTGCTAAACTGGACGATACGTCTATTGCCCGCATCGGCTACGTAGAGGAACTTTGTTTCCTCATCGGGGCCGGTGAAGATGGCCGTTGGGCCACGCAAGGGCTCATCGAGTTCGGTCAACTCAAAGGGTTCCAGTTCACCGCCCATGAACTTGAGGATTCTGCCGTCAGCGTAGAGGAGATAGATATAGCCATCAATGGCCATATCTACTACTCCGGTCAGGTCCACGTCTATCTGAAACCATAGTTCCGGCGGGTTGGAGTAGCCGCCATCAGCCGTGGGTAGATATTTGAATATCTGGTTTGATTGAGAATCCAACAAATAGAAATTACCGAAGTAACTCCCTATCAGTTGGGGGTAGCGCCATTTGTCCTTGTCGCCCACTGGCAGGACCGCCAGGCCAAAGACGGGATCGTATTCGAGAAGGGAGCCCCCGCTCTCCAGAACCAGGAGGTTGCTCGTCTGCCGCCCGCTGCCAACGGACATCCAAACCATATCTACCAGATCGCTCACCACGATGTCCCCCCTTTGATCTCCCTTGCGCAGGAGGACCGGGTCAACGTCCAAATCTTGCAAGCCATCCCCAACCTCATTGAGGAGATACTTGTATACCCGATCGGTCCCCTTGTCCAGGACGTAGATGTCAATGCCACTGAGGGTGACCCGGCCGGGGTCGCTGCCGGGGTCATCGTACTTTTGCAGGGCCCCGATCCAATACAGTGGGACTACGTTGTTGATCTCGTCCAGAGTATCCTGTATCTTCTCATGCAACTTGTCTACCTTGGGATCCTCCGGCTCCAGCGTGTGGGCTTCGGTGAGGAGAACCTGAGCTTCGTGTAAGAGCCCTCTGGCGGTGGGCTTATCAGAAGCGTTCAAGGCCAGTGCATGCTTGGTCTCGGCCTGTTCCACCAACTCGGTGAAACGGGCTTCTCTGGCCTTGCCCCATTGCAGATATACGACTCCAACAAGGAGGGCCACGATGAGGGGTATGGCAATGGCCAGAGCTATCATAACCTTGTTGCCTTTCGCCTCGGCCGCTGCACGCGGGCGGCGGGCTTGGGCAACGCGCCTGGCCGGGACCTGTTCCGGGGTCTCTGCCCCTGGCAAGATGCGCCTGAAGAGGGTGGTGACTCCACTTCCCAGGATAGCCAGGCCAGCCATTAATCCTCCTCCCAGACCCTGCAGGAGGCCAGCCAAATCCAAGCGGGACATCAGGTTCTCGCCCAGGGTTGTTACACGCTCCAAAGCCGATGGGCCCGCTGGCTGGCGCTCTCGTCCAGGCCTAACTTGCTCAGCAAAGCTCTCGACTTTCACAAAAGGCGCCCCTTCTTCTTCCAGGATTTCCGCCTCTGCTTCCTCTGCCACGGCCAGAATCTCGATCACCAGGGCCGAGCAGTCACGCCCACCGGCGAGGCGTTTCAGATAGGCCAGGGCTATGTCCACCTCTTGATAGACAACCGCCTTGGCTATCCTGTCCTGTCCGGCTATCTGCGCCAGGGCAGTCTCCGCCAAGACGATGGTGTCTCCCGGTTGCACTCGACAATGGAAGAGGTCTATATCCACATCCCGCCGGATACCTAAGGGGACGACGTATCCTTCATCTACCCACTGAAGCGGTGGCAAGTCCAGCCAGGGAGAGGTTTCGGGGTAGCGAGCCAGTTCTCCCTTATGGGCGGCATAGACCAGGGCTGGCCCTGCCTGGCCGATGTAGGCGTCGTTCTCCCTGAGGGCGACACAACTGACTCCGCCAATCAGCCGCTCTGCAATGGGCCGGTCACGGTTCTCCCGGAAGAGTTGGGCATTGGCGGCCTTGATGGCCTGACGTAACCCCGCAGTAATGCCACCCGGGGCACGGAAGTACTCTTTGTTAATGGTCTCCAGCAAAAGTTGGCATAGTTCATCGCGCCCCATGCCCTCACCTGCCACTTCTACGATGGCGTAGAGGTTGCCCTTCCCCCGTCCCAGAGGGATGAGGGGGCTGGGTTCTATCGCCAGTACGTTTTCGGCCCCTTCTCGCGCGACGCCGTCCACGATGCTTAAATGACCGATTGTAGTTTTCAACCTGATACTCATCGTCGCAACCCCCTTCTCACGTCCCTGTACCGCAACAGTGGTAAATGCCGTAATGGCCCAGTGTGGCCTTTGCCAGGTAGTGCTTCCCTTAATTATACACCGAATTACACGCGGTGTAAATAGCTGGACAATGTCACATGCCGAGGAGAATGTCATTGCGAGGGAGCGAAGCGACCGAAGCAATCTCTTTTCTCAGCATAATGAGATTGCTTCGCCGCCTTCGGCGGCTCGCAATGACAAATGCGACATTGTCGAAGTAGAAGCATAAAAATGATGGGCTCTTCGGCGGGGTTTATCCTGAGCATAGTCGAAGGGCTCAGGACAGGCTGAGAAAACTCGATGACTCGATACATTATTCGGCGTGGCATCCAATCAATTTTCCTGGTATGGTTGGCAACCTTGATCGGTTTCAGCATTTACCAAGCAGCTCCCGGCGGGCCGCTTCAGTTCCTTGAAGATGACCCCAAGGCTACGAGTGCAGACAGCAGACGTCTGGCCCGACTATATGGCATTGACCGCCCTATCTTGGCGCAGTACATGGCCTGGCTGGCCGGTGAAGATTGGCTGCCCGACAACCCACGTTGGCGTAGTGGCCAATGTCTAAGTGACGCCGAAAAATGTGGGCGTGGCATCCTCCGCCTCGATTTCGGTCGTTCATTTCACTTCAAAGGCGAGTCGGTTATCAACTTGATCGTGGAGCGAATGCCGGCCACCTTCCTGCTGGCGGCCTCCAGTTTGATCATCAGCGTCGTGGTCGGTATTCCAGCGGGGATTTACGCCGCGCTGAACCGGGGGAGACTGCCCGACCATATCATTCGCGTGACCACCGTGCTGGTCAACACCGTGCCCGAATGGTGGATTGGGCTGCTGTTGCTCATTTTCCTGGGTGGCTACCTGGGCCTCGTACCCCTTAGTGGCATGCAAACCATTGGCGATGGATCTCTGCCGGATCGGTTACATCATCTTCTCTTGCCGGCCATCGTTGGCGCTATTGGCGGCTGGATTAGCACCTCTCGCATTATCCGCTTTGAGATACTGGAAGTGTTGAACCAGGATTACGTCAGGACGGCCCGGGCCAAAGGCTTATCGAACCGGGCGGTCATCGTCCGTCACGTGCTGCGCAACGCGCTGCTGCCTTTTGTCACGGGCCTCAGCGGGATTTTCCTCCTCTTTCTGTCAGGCTCGATTTTGTTTGAGCTGATCTTCTCCTGGCCGGGCATGGGGCGGCTGGCCGTTACGGCCATCAACACCCGTGACTACCCATTGATGATGGGGCTCTTTGTGATTAGCTCCTTTCTGGGTGTTGTGGGGGTCTTGATGGTTGATATTCTGTACAGCCTCGTTGATCCCCGAGTCAAGTATGAACTGTGACACACTATGGCTCAAGACGCATTAGGTTCACCCCGTCAAGCAGCCAAGCCCATCCAAGAAGTTAAAGAGCAAACCTATTGGGGCGCAGTTAGATCCAAACTGCTCCGTGATAAGATCACCATGGCTGCCGTCGTTTTGTTGATTTTCATGATTGCCATCTCCCTGGCTGCGCCCTGGCTGGCCGAGAACGTTTTGGGTTTTGACCCGACCGATACCAACCTGCGGAATCGAAATGCACCCCCCACCTGGGCGGATGCAGCCTGGCCCAAGTTCCAACAGTTTACCAGAACCTGCCAGGCGGATGGCGTGGCTCATTGCCCCTGGTCACTCTGGGGAGAAATCCTGTCTGACTCGGCCGCTGGCTTGCCGGCATGTTTGACGGCCGGTCCGGGCAATTGTCACTGGCTGGGAACGGACCAGGCTGGCCGGGATGTATTGAGCAGGGGTCTTTACGGCGGACGCATCTCGCTACGCATTGGCCTCTACGTGGCTGGACTATCTATGACGCTGGGGATCGTCGTGGGTCTGATCAGCGGTTACTATGCGGCTACCTTCGTTGACGACGTGATCAATGCCATTGTCCAAACATTAGGCAGCATTCCCCTGCTCTTCCTTCTCATTATTCTGTCCCGCGTCTTTCAACCGGGGCCGGAGGGACTGGCCTTCCTGTTAGGCATCTTTGGCTGGATGGGTACCTCACGCCTGATTCGTGGTCAAATTTTCTCAATCCGCGAGCGGGAATATATCATCGCCAGCCGTGCCATAGGCGCTTCAATCTGGCGCATCATGTTCCGCCACATGTTGCCAAATGTCTCGTCTATTGTGATTGTCATCGGCGTCTTTAATATCGCTGGCGCGATTATTGCTGAAGCTGGCCTGAGCTACCTGGGGGTTGGCATTGGTCCTCCCCGGCCGAGTTGGGGGAATATGATGCAAGGCTCGCTGGGCAACTTTACCGATGCCCCCTGGCTGGTCCTGGCACCCGGCCTATTCATCTTCCTGACCACCCTCTCTATCTACCTGATTGGTGATGGTCTGCGTGATGCGTTAGACCCATGGGTGAAGTAAATGATCCGCAAAGATAAAGCCGCCTGTGTCATGGGCCTGCCCCCCTTGCAAATTGGCGTGCTACCTGGTAAAATGGGTGCGTAATGCATGAGGGATGGCCAGCAGCGCGTCAGCCGTCAAGAGTACGTGGTCTGCCACGAGTTGGTGCACCTGCGGGTGCCGGAGCACGGCCAGGGCTGGCAGGCCCTGATGGGCGTCTACCTGCCCGGCTTGCGGGGTGGGTGAAAAGGCAGACCTGACAGGTTTATGCCAAAACCTGTCAGGTCTTACCCCTCGGGAGTTCCAGGATTCAGGAAGGCGACAATGATAGCTAGACTAAAGGGAAGGCTAGAAGCCAAGGGCGAAAACCATGCCATCGTTGAGGTGGGTGGCATCGGCTTCAAGGTCTACGTGCCGGCCTCGCTCCTCGACAGTTGGGAGGGCGCGGGCCGCGAGGTGGAGCTTTTCACCCACCTTCACGTGCGGGAAAACGAGCTCTCCCTCTACGGTTGCGGCAGCCAGGAGGAACTGGTCGTCTTTGAGTTGCTGCTGAGTGTCTCGGGCGTGGGTCCCAAGGTAGCCTTGTCTGTCCTCTCCGCCATGCCGCCCGATTCCTTGCGCACGATCGTCGCCCAGGAGAACGCCGAGGCTCTGGCCAGAGTGCCTGGCATCGGCCCCAAGACGGCCAAGAAATTGATCTTTGACCTCAAGGACAAGATCGGGGTCGGCGTCGTGCTAGCGGCTGCGCCAGTCCTGACCGACGCTGATGCCGAGGTCATCGCGGCCCTCACTACCCTGGGCTACAGCGTGGTCGAGGCCCAGGCAGCCCTGCAATCTCTGCCCAGGGAAGAGATGGAGATCGAGGAAAAAGTGCGGCTGGCCCTGGCCTATTTCGCTCGAGCCTGAGGGATATGGATGGAGAATGGAGAATGGAGGATGGAGATGGAGAATGAAAGAGAATGTTGCGGCTGAGAGACCTCGGTAAACGATGCGGAATGGCCTTGTTATTGGGACTGACCATCTTGCTCCTGACCTATCAACTTCCAGAAGCCTCACCGCCCCTTCCCTCCGAGCCCGTTGGAGAGGAGCGGGTTTCTATCACTGCTGCAGTTGTGCTGACACCCTTGCGAAGGCGGCGTCCTGAGCCCTGTCCTGAGCCTGTCGAAGGGCTCGCCGAAGGGTTGCGAACAGCCCTGGCGACAGGACAGCTCTCGGTGTCCAAAGACGCTTTTGGCCCTGAAAGCGGCACTGTTGCGCCACAGGCTGCTACCAAACCTTCGCAAGGGTTACCCCCCACTTTCACCCCTACAGTTCAGCCGGCAGAACACCTGGAAGCGGCGCGTATCCACCAGCGGAACGGGGACTACCAGAGCGCCATCGCCGCATACAAGGCTGTCCTCGCCAGCGAGGCCAGCCAGGTGCAAATGGGAGAAGCCCGTTACCATCTGGGAGAAAGCTACCTGGCCAGCGGCAGCTACCAGTTGGCCGTGGATACCCTGAAAGATTTCCTCCGGGAGCACCGTGGCAGCGACAGACGGTATCCACAAACCTTCTTCTTGATAGCCCGGGCTTATCAAGGGATGGGCGATTGGGCCAAAGCCATCCCATATTACCGGACCTACCTGGCCCGGCGGGATGTCATCGCCAGCTATGTCCATGAGCTCATCGGCGACTGCTACATTAACCTGTTTAGTTACTCCGAGGCCATCAACGCCTACAAGGACGCCCTACGGAAAGCGCCCGATGCAGGCTTTCAGGTCCACCTCAGGGAGAAAATTGCCGATACCTACTTGAGGCAACAGGATTATGAGCCAGCCATTGCTCAATACGACGCCATCCTGGAAATAGCCCGGATTGGCCATTATCGGGCCAAGATCGAATACCTGTCCGGCGTGGCCTACCTCAATTGGGATCAGACGGACCCAGCCCATGCCCGCTTCCTGGAGGCGGTGGACAACTATCCCGAGGCCAGGTACGCCTATCTGTCTCTGGTAGAGTTGGTGAACGCCGGAGTGAAGGTAGACGATTTTCAGCGGGGGCTGGTGGACTACCTCAACGGTGCCTACCAACCAGCCATAGATGCCTTTCAGCGCTATATCCAGGCTGACCCTCATGGTCACTCTGGCGCTGCTCATTACTACGCTGGTCTGGCCTACAAGGCCATAGGCAGCTACGAACTGGCCCAACGCGAGTTCGACCTCCTCATTGACACCCACCCTGAGAGCGAGCGATGGGACCAGGCCTGGCTGGAGAAGGCCGCTGTCCTGGCTGACCTCGGAGATTACGATGGAGCGGTACAAATCTATCAAACCTTTGTCAGGCTCTATCCACAGCAAAAGTTGGCCGGGGAGGTTCTCTGGCGTAGAGCTCATCTGGCAGAGTCGCAGAATGGGTACGACGAAGCAGCCAGGGCCTACCTCGATCTGCACAGCCGCTACCCACAGTGGGAACGGGCCGATGCAGCCCTCCTCCAGGCTGGTCTGTGTTACTATCGGTTGGCAGAAGATAAGAAAGCCGCCAGGGCCTGGCGAAAACTCTTGGCAGACTATGCTCAGTCGGAATTACGCCCCAAGGCCCTGTTCTGGCTGGGAAAAGCCTACCTGCGCATGGGGAGTACCGAAGAAGCTAAGCAATCTCTGGTGGAGGCGACGACTGCCAACGTGCAAGACTACTACGCCTTACGAGCTGAGGCTTTGAGTCGCACCATAGATGGCGATGCTTCTCCCCCTTTCGTCGGGACAAATATCCTGTTGGCAAGCGACCAGCCAGCGGAGCAAGAGGAAGCTGAAGCCTGGCTGGAGAGTTGGGCCAACGTGCCAGGCGAGGGCAGTGAGCCCAGCGATCCTGAATTTGACATAACCCAGGACCCGCGTTTCCGAAGGGGACGGGAACTGTTGGCCGTGGGACTGCGAGAAGAGGCCCTCGACGAGTTCGATGCCCTCAGAGAGGAGTTGGCCGATGACCCCCTGGCCCTCTATGAACTGGCCTTGGCCTGCCGTTCAATGGACCTCTATCGGAGCTCCATACGTTGCGTCCAGCGGATTGTCCACCTATCCCCCGTTGAGTCTGTGCTGGAGGGGCCGTCCTTCTTGCAGCGACTGGCTTACCCCCTTTACTTCGAGGATCTGGTCATAACCGAGGCTCAAGCCAACGCCCTTGACCCCCTATTACTTTTCGCTCTGGTCCGGCAGGAGAGCCTCTTCGAACCCTACGTTGCCTCCTGGGCTGGCGCTCGGGGCCTGACCCAGATCGTCCCCGCCACGGGAGAGTGGATTGCCCCCCGCCTGGGTTGGCCAGAGTATCACCCTGACGACCTCGACAAGCCCTATGTGAACGTCAAATTCGGGGCCTGGTATCTGGCTCACCAGATCCAGGACTTTGGCAACGTCTTTGCTGCCCTGGCCGCCTACAATGCCGGGCCTGGCAACGCGATCCGGTGGCTCTCCACAGAAGGTGAGTCAGACGATGACCTCTTCATCGAGGGGATCACCTTTGCCGAGTCGCGGCTTTACGTCAAGCGCCTCTACGAGCACTATTCTGCATATCATGCGCTGTATAGGTGAGAATAGGCGCAAGCTCCCAAAGCCGAGGATTAGAAATCCCCGTCTGAAGTTGAAAAGCGCCCTCAGGCGCTGAAATGAGGCCCTGAGGGGCCTTCTCAGCTTCAGACGTCGAATTCCATTCGGCGACCTAAAAGTCCAGGTTAGTTGTGTGAAACCGCACCAGAGCGAGGGAGACACTCAGAAATAACAGGATGTTCTTCAAAGTTTTGGGCCATTAGTTATTTGCTAATTGAGGGCTGTTGTGCTAAAATAGCAACGCGTTGTTTGATGCCAGAACGTGCCATCTTTGAGTGACTTCTTTTTTTGCTCTCCTTTGCACACGTGTGTAAAGACTGGGGTAGGTCTATGGGCGTATCTATCAAAGACATCGCCAAAGCAGCGGGGGTTTCCCATTCTACCGTCTCTCGGGCGTTAGCCGATAGTCCCCTGGTGGCTGAAGAGACAAAGCGGCGCGTTCGCCGTTTGGCGGAGGAGATGGGATACTCGCCCAGCGCCATCGCCCGGGGGTTGGTGACCAAGCATACCTATACTATCGGTCTGGTGGTTACCACCATTGCCGATCCTTTCGTCTCGGAGGTAGTGGGGGGGATCGAAGAGACGGCTCTGGACAATGGCTACAGCGTTATTCTCTGCGACTCGAACGCCGAACCCCAGCGGGAAATCACCGCCGTGCGCACCTTGCGTGAGAAAAGGGTAGACGGAATCATCGTCACTGCCTCGCGGGTGGGTAACCTTTATTTGCCTCTGCTGGAGGAGGTGAAAGTGCCCATCGTTTTGATCAATAATCAACGAGGGGGCCGCTATGTCTATTCGGTGGCTACGGACAACGTCCATGGTGGTGAGATGGCCACCGACCACCTGCTAGAGTTGGGCCACAGACGCATAGGCTACATTACTGGGCCTGAGAGAGCCAGTTCCAGCCTCGATCGCCTGGAAGGTTACCAACGATCTCTTCAAGCTCATCATATAGAATTCACCGACTCTTTGATCAGTTCAGGAAACGGCTGCCCAGATGGGGGAGAAAGGGGAATGCGACAACTCTTGGCTCTATCTTCTCCGCCGACAGCCGTTTTTTGCTACAACGACATGACGGCTATTGGGGCCATGTCGGAAGCCAAGCGGATGGGCCTCAGGGTACCTCAAGATATCTCCGTGGTGGGCTTTGACGATATCGCCTTCGCTGCTTATGTGGATCCTCCCCTGACCACGGTCGAACAGCGCAAATACGAGATGGGGCAGATGGCTATGGGGATGCTGTTGGATATCCTGGCCGGCGCAGATGCCGTGTCCGATATCACTTTGCAAGGCAGGTTGGTGGTGCGTGGGTCATCAGGGAGGCCAGGATGAGAGCTCTTGACAACATCCGCTTCTGGGCGGTGACCGAGGAGATTGCCGAACGCTCGGCGGGATATCGTTAAGGAGTCACATTTGCAGTGTCCCCTCCTGTAAGCGAGGCTCGACCTGCTGAAGACACAAAGTGCTTCAAAGCGTTGGATTATCGCAGTTCTAACAAGAATGGAGGTTAAAAAATGAAAGGTTTAGTTCTAAGTGCCAAATGGGAACCCCGTGAGGGGTACAAACTCTCAGAGTTCGAGAAGACGACGGGCAAGGCCGTTACCGGCAACGCCATCTGGCGCTACCCGGAGCTCAAGGTCCAGGAAGTGGAGAAACCCACTATCGAGCCAGACCAGGTGCTCATCCAGATCAAGGCCTGTGGGGTCTGCGGCTCGGACATGCACTTCTACGAGACCGATGACCAGGATTATATCCTCTACCCTGGCCTGACCAAGTTTCCCACCATCCTGGGCCACGAGTTCTCGGGCCAGGTCGTCGAAGTGGGCAGCGAAGTCGAGGACCTTGAGGTCGGCGACATGGTCACCGCCGAGGAGATGATCTGGTGCGGCCACTGCTTCCCCTGCCGAAACGGCTTCCCCAACCATTGCACCAACCTGGAGGAGATTGGCTTCACCATCCCCGGCGCTTTCGCCGAGTACATCGCCGTCGGGGCCAAGTACTGCTGGAAGCTCAACGCCCTGATGGACCACTATGGCGATGAGAACAAGGTCTACGAGGCCGGGGCTCTGGTGGAACCCTCCAGCGTGGCCTACAACACCGTCTTCGAACGGGCCGGGGGCTTCCGTCCGGGGGCCTACGTGGCCGTCTACGGCCTGGGCCCCATCGGCCTGGCGGTCACGGCCGAGTGCAAAGCCTCGGGCGCAGCCAAGGTCATCGGCTTTGAGCTCTCTGCCCCCCGCCGGGAGCTGGCCAAGAAAGTGGGTGCCGACTATGTCTTCGACCCGCGCGAAGTGACCCCCCACGAGGTGGTGATGGACCTCACCGAGGGTCAGGGGGCTGACCTCCACGTGGAGGCCGCCGGTGCCCCACAGGTGACGGTGCCCGAGATGGAAAAGTCGCTGGCCATCAATGGCAAGATCGCCCAGGTGGGTCGAGCCGCCACGCGGGTGCCCATGTACCTGGAGACCTTGCAGGTCCGGCGTGGCCAGGTCTTCGGCTCGCAGGGCCACTCCGGCCACGCCATCTTCCCCAGCGTCATCCGCCTGATGGCCTCCGGGCTCATTGACATGACCCAGGTTATCACCGCCCGCTACGACCTGGATGAGACGGTGGACGCTATTGCCCAATCGGTGACCCGGGAAGATGGGAAGATCATGGTCAAACCGTAGGGGTTGGAAATTAGAAATTGGAGATTAGAGATTGGAAAGGGGGAGGGGGAGATGACGTATGAGGAGTGGCTGGCGCAGGTGCCGGATAGCTTGAAGAACGACCCGATCTGGAAGTTCGAGGCTTATCCGAAGTCGCTGCTCCTCTACGACCTGGCGTGGGAAGACACGGACAAGCTGCTGAAGGACGTGCGAGGCCGCAAATTGGCAGGGCAAGTGATTGATAGTGCCGGCTCGGTCAGTGCCAACATTGACGAGGGCTTTGGTCGTGGTATCGAAAGCGGGGAGTACATCCAGTTTTTGCGCTACGCTCTAGGTTCTGCTCGCGAGACTCGAAGCTGGTACTACAAGGCGCGCAGACTGCTCACCGCTGAAGCTGTCCGGCATCGCATCGCTCTGTGCGACGAGATCATTGCTCTTCTCGTCGTCACCATTAAACAGCGTCTTGCTAGGAGGCGCCAGTAGCTCCCCCGCCTACTCCTCTAATTTCTAATCTTTCATTTCTCATTCTTGAAAAGGAGCTCAGCGAAAATGTCCACAAAAGTCAATGTAGGTGTTATCGGCGCCGGTAGAATCGGAAGATTACACGCAGAAAACCTGGCTTACAGGGTCCCCGAGGCCAACGTCATCGCCATAGCAGATATTTTCCTGGAAGCTGCTGAGAAGTGTGCGGCTGATTTCCAGATTCCCTCAGCCGTCAAGGATTACCAGGAAATCATGAAGAATCCGGACATCGAGGCCGTCATTATCTGCTCCAGTACGGATACGCACGCGTGGATGATTGAAGAGGCGGCTGCTGCCGGAAAGCACATCTTCTGTGAGAAGCCCATTGACTTTGATCTGGCCAGGATTGATAGGGCTCTCGAAGCCGTAGACAAAGCGGGAGTCAAACTGCAAGTAGGGTTCAACCGGCGCTTTGATCCGAACTTTAAGCGTGTCCGTGAGATGGTGGTCGCCGGTAAGATCGGCACGCCCCACATCCTGCGCATCACCAGTCGTGACCCGGGCCCACCCCCTATCGAGTACATTAAGGTTTCCGGTGGCATCTTTCTGGATATGACCATCCACGACTTTGACATGGCCCGCTATCTCATTGGCAGCGAGGTCAGCGAAATTTATGCTGCTGGTGGGGTCATGGTAGATCCTGAAATCGGCCAAGCTGGCGATATTGACACCACCGTCATCACGCTTCGCTTTGCCAACGACACCATCGGCACCATTGACAACAGCCGAAAGGCTGTGTATGGCTACGATCAACGAGTTGAGGTCTTTGGCTCCGAGGGCATGGTGGCTGTCTCTAACAACACACCTGATACAGCGGTCCACAGCAATGCGGAAGGTGTCCACTCTTCGCTGCCTCTGTTCTTCTTTGTAGAGCGTTACACCGAATCCTACATTGCGGAAATGAAAGAGTTTATTGAGTGTATTCAGCGAGATAAAACACCTTCCGTGACAGGCATGGATGGCCGCATCCCCGTGGTGATGGGATATGCCGCTATAAAGTCCTACGAGGAAAACCGTCCGGTCAAGCTGAGTGAAATTGAGTGACATCCAACGTGATTGCCGCTTTCTTCGACCTCGACGGGACCCTGTATACTGGCCACATTTGGAAAGCCATTACCCAGCATCATCGGCTTCACCGCAAAAAGCTGCCCTTTCTCGTGTTCTTTCTAGCCACCCACCTGGCCCCCTGGCCATTGGCCAAAGTGGGGCTGTTGGACAAGGAGAGACACATCATACGGTGGGGGGAAAATATGGCCGGCCTGGTTGGCGGGTTCTCCCGCCAGGAGGCCCAGAGGCTCTTTCAGTGGATCTGGGACCACGACGTAGCCCATTCCCTGCACCTTGAAGCGATGTCCACCCTGCGCTGGCATCAAGAGCAGGGGCATCAGGTGGTCCTGGTGTCGGGGACCTTCCAGGAACTGCTGGAGGTCATCGCGCAGGGGTTGGGAATCCCCCATGCAGTGGGCACCTCGCTGGAGGTTCGAGGGGAACGCTACACGGGCCGAATCGTGCCCCCCTTCTGCTTTGGCCCCTACAAGGTGCAGAGGACGAAGGAGTTTCTTGAGACCACTGGTTGGGAAATTGATTTCGCTTCCAGCTTTGCCTATGCAGATACCATCTATGATGTGCCCTTCTTGGAATCGGTGGGCAATCCTGTGGCTGTCTGCCCTGATGAGGAGCTTTTGGCCTACGCCCGGCAAAGGGGATGGCCTGTGATGGGTTTGCCAAAAAGTGATTGAGGGTCGAATTGTCCGGGAGGCGGAGAGAATGAAATACGGTGTTTGCAACTGGATTTTCGGCGGTGAGCCCCTGAGTGAGACAGCGGCGCGGCTGGCGTCTCTGGGTTACGACGGGGTAGAGCTGGCCGGTGATCTTAAAAAATACAAGGCTTCAGAGGTCAAAGCTGTGATGGGCGATCACGGTTTAGCGGTGCTGTCCATCACCCCGGAGAACGTGGACCTGGCTCACCTCGACGAGAAGGTATGGGACGAGGCCGTGGATTACTACTTGCGGTTGCTGGATTTCGCGGCTGAATTGGGAAAGCCCATTGTCTGCTGTCACGGCGCTGTAGGCCGCATCCGCGCTGTCAGCACCTACAAAGAGGAGTGGGCAGTCTATGTGAAAGCTGTGCAGCGCATCGGCCAGCGAGCGGAGGGACTGGGCCTGCAGGTGGCGATGGAAGTCCTCAACCGCTACGAAGCTCACCTCCTGAACACGGCCCAGGAAGCCGTTCGTTTCGTGGAAGAGGTGGGCTGTAGTAGTGTGGGTATCCTTCTAGACGCTTATCACATGAACATCGAGGAAGCCGATCTGCGCAGTGCTATCCTCAGGGCTAAGGACCATCTGGTCCTCTTCCACGCCGCCGACTCGAACCGGCAGGCTGTGGGGCGAGGCCATACCGATTTCCTGGGCCTCATGCGCACCTTGAAGGGCATCGGCTACGATGGCTCCATCATCGTAGAATGTACGGCCTCGGGACCCGACCCCTTCACACCCGTCAAGGGCGAAGGCTGGCGGGACGAGGTCAATCGCTACGTGGCCGAGTCTATTGGGGCGCTGCGCATGTATGAGGAGTTGGCTTGAGGTCGTCATTGCCCGCTGATAATGGCTGCCCCTTTCTAGCCAACTTTCAGGTTACGTTATGGAGGAGGTCGACACACACAGAATTGACCTTAGGCTGCTGATATGTTATACTGAGGCAGTGCAGAAAATCAGCTATTGCAGAATTGCGGATGGGAGGCAGCGAGATGGATGTTACAGTACAGGTGCGGAAACGGGGCACTCTTACTCTGCCGGCTGAAGTGCGCGAGCGCTACAACATCAAGCCCGGCGATACCTTCCGCCTGCTGGATCTGGACGGTATCTTTGTGCTGACGCCGATGGTGCCGATGGTGCCAGAGCTGGCGCGGGAGATCGAACGTGCTCGCCTCGAGGCTGGCTTGAGTGTCGAGGAGATGTTGGAAGGGCTTCGCGAACAGCGTGAGCGATACGTAGCGGAGAAACGCGGTGACAGCCAGGCGTAAGCCGGTCGTCTTTCTAGACGCCGATGTCATCTTTGCTGGCGCGGCCGCACCCACTGAACACGGCGCCAGCCATGTGGTGCTGCGAATGGGTGAAATCACACTGATCGAGTGTGTCACCTCAGAGCAGGCCGTGACCGAAGTGGAACGCAACCTGGCTGAGAAATTACCAGCAAAACTGCCAGAGTTTCGTCTGCTGGTCAGCCGCTGTCTGCGCGTGGTGCCTGACCCGGGGCCGGAAGACCTGGCTCGCTACACCGGGCAGGCTGATCCCAAGGACCTGCCTATCCTGGTCGCCGCGCTGCGGGAAGGCTGTCCCTATCTGCTGACCTTCAACGTGCGCCACTACTCCCCAACCAGCGGTAGCATCACTGTGCAGCAGCCGGGCGAATTTGTGCTGACGGTCCGTAATCTGCTGACCCAGTTGAGCGCGGAGGAAGAAGCGGATGGGACAGGGTAAACAGAAGAGAGGAAACGAACATGCTACTTGGATTTAACGGCGCAACGACCATGAAAGCTGACCTGCCAGCGGACATCTCTGCCGCAGGCCAGGCTGGCTTCAAAGCCCTGGAGATTTGGGCGGCCAAAATGGACAAATATCTGGCCGACCACACTGCTGCTGACTTACGGGCTCTCTTCGACCAGCACGAGGTCAGGCCGGTCAGCGTCAATTCTATCGAGTTTATCACCTTCCGCTCGCCGGCAGAATACGAGAGCATCAAGGCCCGCTGTCGGGAGCTTTGCGAGATCAGTCAGATGCTGGGGTGCGACAAGATCGTGGTCGTGCCCAGTCCCACGCCGGAGGGCGGCGCGACCCGCGAGGAAATCCAGGCCGAATCGGTGAAGGTGCTGCGAGAGTTGGCTGAGATCGCCAAACCTTATGAGGTCAAGCTGGCCTTCGAGTTCCTCGGCTTTGGTTGGTGCTCGGTGCAGACCCTGGAGCAGTGCTGGAAGATCGTCAAAGAGACCAATAGGGCCAACGTCGGCCTGGTTATAGACACCTGCCACTTTTACGCTGGCGGCTCGACTTTGCTATCCATCGAGCGCGTGGACCCCAAAAAGATTCTCATCTTCCACATCAACGACGTCGAGGAGCGACCCAGGGAGACTATCGAGGATGCCCACCGGCTGCTGCCTGGCGAGGGTGTGATACCGCTGGACGATATTCTGATCCGTCTCAAGCACATCGGCTTCGACGGTCTGTGTTCCATCGAGTTGTTTAGACCTGAGTACTGGGAACGTGACCCGGAGGAGCTAGCGCGAGCAGCGCGGGCGGCGACGCTGGATGTGTTGGAGACCTATTTCAAAGTAGAGTGGGCAAGGGCGTAAGGATGACTATGAACTTTGATATCGCTTTCGTGGGCAACTATACCAAAGACACCATCGTTACGCCTCAGGAGACCAGGGCGGTGCATGGGGGGGCCTTCCGGTATGGAGCCTATGTCGTGGCCAAAATGGGGCTCAGAGCCGCCGTTGTCACCAGGCTGGCCAAGGAAGATTTCGAGGTAGTGGAAGACCTTACCCGACTGGGTATTGAGGTCTTTGCCAAACCTACCACCCAATCAACCTGTTTGAGACTGGTGTACCCGACTGCGGACCTGGATCAGCGTAGCATTTCCATAGAGGGTAACGCCGGTGCTTTCACCCTGGCTGAGGTCGCCCCTGTCCAGGCGCGGGTCTTCCACGTCGGGGCATCCATCAGGGGCGAAGTGCCCCCCAATGTCATCGAAGCGTTGGCTCAAAAAGGGGCCAGGATCTCGCTGGATGTGCAGGGTTTCATCAGGATCAACCAGGATGGGAGGCTCGTCCATGCTAATTGGCCCGAAGAAGCACGGATCCTGAAACTTGTGGATGTCCTGAAAACCGATGGGGTGGAGGCGGAAATGCTGACTGGCGAGACGGACATCAAGGAGGCGGCCAAAATCCTGGCTGGCTTTGGCCCCCAGGAAATCATCGTGACCCATCGAAATGGAGTCCTGGTCTACGCCGATGGCTGTTTCTACGAAGCCCCCTTTTTCCCCAAGGAGGTCAGGGGGCGGACCGGTCGGGGGGATACCTGCACTGCCGCCTATTTGGGAAAGAGGCTGACCGCTCCACCATTCGAGGCCACGGTCTGGGCAGCCGCCCTGACCAGCTTGAAAATGGAGCAGGGAGGTCCCTTCAGCCGGGAAGTCAGTGAGGTGGAGGCGCTTATCAGGGAGAGATATTGACAAACTAGCGAGGTAGTGATAAACTATCGGTGCGTACGTTGTCGTCTGTCATTGGCGTGATGAGATCTCTCGGAAAGTCGGTGAGTGACGGCTGTGGGGAGGGCGAACTGGGGCT